>JBKPLD010000128.1:0-16155 GCA_046731415.1 Verrucomicrobiota bacterium | reverse complement strand
AGCCGAACGGGACCGCGCGCTCGAGCAACTCGAAAAAGTTGCGACGATTCCAGGAAATCCCGAAGTGCCGACATACGGCGATCTCCGCTTCAATCCGCGCTGGGATGATTTACGCGGTGATCCGCGCTTCGACAAAATCCTCACCGCAGCAAACGCTGCTATGAAATAGAGATACGAATTTTGACACGAATTTGAAACTCCTTCACTCGCCGCTACATGTCGCGTCTTTATCTTCTATGTCGCTAATTCCCCTCAGCTCCATTCACTAATTCATCTCCAATCAATTCAGTACCTGCACAACCCGTATGAAATTTCGTGGCATTCCTGCAATGCGTGTCGGTAAAATTCGACATCGTCGGTAGCTCAATGAGCTGCTTTACAACGAAGATGCGTTTTAACTCGTGGGCCTTTTATGCAAGTTCATGGCGAGTTGGGAGAGGCACACGACAAATCATCTTCAAGGATGTTTCGTTGTTGAACTAGATTCGAGGCAATTAGTGTAATTGGTGTCTATGACGCCGGCGCGTTTAGAAAAGATTGAAGAAATCTTTCGTGCAGCGCTAGATCAAAAGCCGGATCAGATTAACGCCTTCCTGGACAACTCCTGCAAAGGCGATGAGATTTTGCGCCGTGCAGTTGAAGCGCTGCTCGCTTCAGATCAAAAAGCCGGCCCGTTTATAGAAAGATCAGCTGTTGGTCTGGCGAGCAAGGTTATTCAAAATCAGCAGGGTCCTTCGCTAATCGGCCAGACGATCGGTCACTACAAAATTTCTGGATCGATCGGCACCGGCGGGATGGGTGAAGTCTATCTGGCGACCGACATTGTTACGGGGCGCAAGGCTGCGCTCAAACTTCTGCCATTGCGCTTTACGCACGACGCCGACCGCCTGAAGCGGTTTGAACGAGAAGCTCGCGCCGTGGTTGGACTCAATCACCCAAACGTCGTCACCGTTTACGAAGTGGGCGAGGACAACTCCATTCAGTACATCGCCAGCGAACTGATCGAGGGCGAAACGCTGCGTGATCGTCTGAAGCGCGGACGAATGGAATTGGGTCAAGCGCTGGATGTCGCTATCCAGGTGGCGAGTGCGCTCGCCGCCGCTCATCAGGCCGGAATTGTTCATCGCGACATCAAGCCGGAGAACATCATGCTCCGGCCGGATGGCTACGCAAAAGTGCTCGACTTTGGGATTGCAAAGCTCGCCGAGTCCGCCGTCGCCGAGGCTACGGCGGACAGGGCAGGCTCGATGACAGTCGCTGAGACGATTTTTGGATCCGTGCTTGGGACTGTGCGTTACATGTCGCCCGAGCAGGCGCGTGGCGTGCACATTGATAAGACCACCGATATCTGGAGTCTCAGTGTGGTGTTATACGAAATGGTAACGGGCCATGCGACATTTAGCGGCGACACGCCGCAAGAGGTGATGTCGTCCATTCTGGAAAAAGAACCACCGCCGGTCGCGCGTTATCTTACGCACGCGCCGGCTGAGCTTCAGCAGATCATAAGCAAAAGCCTACGCAAAGATCCCGCGCAACGATATCGCAACGCGCACGACTTACTGGAGGCGCTTAAAGATCTGCGTCGCAAACTGGAATTCGAATCGTTGTTCAAGGGCGGCCTCTTCGAAGAAGTGAAACGGCGCAAGGTGTACCGCGTCGCCGTTGCCTACGTCATCGCCGCCGCCGGGATTATCCAACTCGCATCAGTGCTAATTCCAGCGTGGGACCTGCCGAACTGGGCGCTGCGTTGGGTCGTAGTGTTGTTGCTGATCGGATTTCCGCTCGCACTGATCCTGGGCTGGGTTTTTGATTTCACCTCGCACGGAATTCGCGTAACACCCGGAACCCATCGTCGTCTCAATGCAATCGTGCTGGTGCTAGCTGGCGTGACCATTTCCGGTGCCGCGGGGTTCCTGCTCCTGCCTCGCGTTTCCGCATACAAGGTGGACAAATCAATTGCCGTCCTGCCTTTTGAAAATCTCAGCAAAGACGAAGAAAACGCGTTTTTCGCCGGCGGGATGCAAGACGAAATCCTGACTAATCTGGCCAAGGTAGCCGATTTGAAAGTCATCAGTCGAACGAGCGTGATGAAGTATAAGAGCGGCTTGGAACGGAATCTTCGGGACATCGCGAACACTTTGGGTGTTTCGCATGTGGTGGAAGGAAGTGTCCAACGCGCGGCTGGGCGAGTTCGGGTGAACGTGCAGTTAATCGACGCGCGCAACGACACACACGCTTGGGCTGAGCATTACGATCGCGACGTCGCCGATATTTTTGCCATCCAGAGCGAGATCGCGGAACGAATCGCCGATCAACTTCGCGCCAAGCTTTCGCCATCGGAAAAGGCGGCAATCGCCGAACGCCCAACCGCGGATCTCGTTGCTTATGCCTATTACACAAAAGCCAGGGAGATGAATATCTACGAGAATTGGGAGGGCGCGGAAAAGCCGGCCGCCCAAAGAGTCGGGTTGCTGGAGAAAGCAACGCAGCGTGATCCGAATTTTGCGCTGGCGTACTGCGAGCTCGCGAAGGCGGAGATTGAACTTGGCGATCTCGGTGACGAGCTCGAGCTTGGCAAGCATCTCGATCTAGCCAAGAAGGCCGCGGAAATCGCGCTGCGACTGCGCCCAGATTTGGCTGAGCCTCATTTAGCGCTCGCACGGTATTATTGGTACACTGCTTCTCAGGTTGGTCCTGCGGAAAGCGCATCTCATTACGAACAGGCACGTGACGAATTGGCGATTGTTCGGCAAAAATTATCGAACAATCCCGAAGCGCTTTTCCTCGGAGCGATGGTTGGCAGGCACCAGAATCGCTGGGACGCTTCGCTCGCGGACCTTCAAAAGGCGAGCGAGCTTGATCCGCGGAATAAGGAGATCGCATTCCGCCTCTGGCTGACTTATTTTGAAACGCGCCGCTACTCTGACTGCGAAAAACTCGCGCTTGAGGCTACGAATGGTAAGAGAGAGAACCCTTCCTTTAAGCAACACATGGCAGAGATCAAGCTGGCTCAGGGTGATCCAGTCGCAGCTCAACGCCTCCTTGAACAAATCCCGCTGGACTACAATCCTTCGCCATACATCTGGGGTACGCGATTCAAAGCAGCGCTCTACCTGCGGGATTACGATGCGGCTAGTAAGGTCATTGCCATGATTCCACCAAAGTGGGCATCTAATTTCGCGACGTTTGATGGACCTCCGGAGTGGGCGTATGCGCAGGTTGCGCGTGCGCGGGGTGATAAGCAGGCCGCGCTCGCTGCGTTTCAAGCTGCCCGCAACAAGGAGGAGGCGTTATCCAAGAACAATCCTGAGAGGTACCTTTCTGGGATCCCGATATATGATGCCGGGCTTGGCCGAAAAGAAGAAGCGATCCGCGAGGCGCTGCGCGCGGCAGAGCTCATGCCGATTACCTGGGACTCAGTCAACGGTCCGAACAACGTTGCCACTCTCGCGCTGGTTTACGCGTGGACGCGCGAGCGTGATGCGGCACTCGAACAACTACAAAAAATTGCGACGCTTCCCGGATATACGCCGACATACGGCGACTTGCTCTTGAATCCCTGCTGGGATGATTTGCGCGGTGATTCGCGCTTCGACAAAATCCTCACCGCAGCAAAAGCTGCTATGAAATAGGGCTGTAAGGAAGCTTGCTGTTAGTGCGAGCATTGGATAAAACCGAGCTCGGACTAACGAAAGGAGCTTGTGAGGAGGCAACCGGTCAATTGGCGTACCGCCTGCGCCATCGCGATTGCTTGTTTGCTCTTGCCTTCCTTCGCACTGGCTCAAGAAACAACGCGTTCATCCGCTGGCGTTGCGGAAGTGGAACGCGTCATCGTCACTGGCTCAAACATTCCCACCGCGGAAGAAGTCGGCCCAAACCCAGTGGATACGTATCGCCCGACCGACATTGAAAAAGTGGGCATCCGCAACGCAACGGACCTGACAACTTTTCTGCCGCAGCAGTCCGGCGCAACCACAAATCTGAACATAGCCAATGGCGGAGACGGCACGGTTCAATTCAACCTGCGCGGCTTGTTGGCCAAGGAAACCCTCGTGCTGGTTGATGGAAAACGTGTCGCGTTTGGTTCATTGAACGAGGTCGGGTTCAGCGGAGGCGTGGACATTAACCTTATTCCGTTCCCAATGATCGATCACATCGACATCCTGAAGGATGGCGCCTCGGCTGTATACGGCTCGGATGCGATCACAGGTGTGGTCAATTTCTTTTTGGTTCACAAGTTCCGCGGACTGGAGATCGGAGGCAGCTATGGAAACACCAACCTGGGAGCGTCTAACGAGATGGGTGAGTGGGAAGCATGGCTCAAAGCCGGGACGGGAGATGATAAAACGGAGATTGTAGTCATTGCGGATTTCTGGGAGCGCACCGGCGGCCTCTTCAGCTCCGATCGCGACTTGTCGAGCAATGCCTTTCAAATCCCCTGGGGTGGAGGCGATGTTCGGAGCGGGAATTTCCCTGGCATGATACAGTTTTTCTTTCGCTTGATCCCAACAATGTTTTTCGGCCCCGGCGGCCTTCCACAATTCGGGGTGAACACGCCGCTTCCGCACTCGGCACCAAATGCGGCGACTTCGCCATTTTATAAGCAACCGTACCTTCCGTTTTTTCGTGCTTTCCTCGGCATCCCACCGGGGACACCGGGCTTCGTCAATCCCAATGCGTATCCAGGGGCCCCGGGTGTCATTGGCCCCCACGCATTGTTCCGCTTTCCACAGTTCGGCACTGATTATAAAGGCGGCGGCAACTATTTCTTCTTCAATTTCGCGGCTGTGACGCCAGATCTTGCACCTGCTAATCGCCAGGCTGTCTATGGTTCGTTCACGCGCGACGTATGTGACAAATTCCTCACCATCTTTGCCGATTTTAAATTTGTCCGCTCCTTTTTCGACGCATCGCTCGCTCCTGTGCCGTTTGCCCCGGACCCATTCAAGCAACCAGGCACTAACCTGGGCTTTAGTCCATTTGGCATCAGCGTCCCGATACAGAATCCGTTTAATCCGTTCACAGTCGGAGATGCTACTATTCCAAATTTCTTTCCTGGCGGAGGCGGTCTACCGGTAAGCACCGGAGTCGCCTTTCGCGGCACTAACGACACGGGGCACAGACATGAAAAGTTCACTTACTGGGACGAACTCTTCGACGCAGGACTGCGTGGCGCGATGGGGGAATTTGGCGATTACTTCAAGACGTGGAACTGGGAGCTGGGTTTTCGTTATTCCCGCAATGAAGGGCAGGATTTGTCCGTGAACGAAGCCAGTCAGCCTGGGTTACGGGAAGCACTCCTTGATACGGACCCGGCCACGGCGTTTGATCCGTTCCTGAATTTCACTGCACATAACACCAGGGCAGCCAGGCAACGAGTGTATGTTACTCTGCATAACTCCGGCGAATATGAGTTACCCATTGGTTATGTCACAACTAACGGGGACTTGTTCAATCTTCCGGCCGGGCCTGTCTCCTTTGCTCTTGGCGGTGAGTATGACGCGCCGAGGTGGACGCGCAATCGTGACTCGCTGAATACTACGTTTCAAAGCATCGGCTCCACTGATGGGCAAGGCGCAAGGGTGAACCGTGATGTTTGGTCAATTTACCAGGAAGTGCGGATACCTTTCACCAGTCCGACGTGGAATATCCCCGGTTTTTACAGCTTCGAAGTTGACTTTGCCGAGCGCGAGGAATGGTATAGCCAAAACACCTCTGCCGTTCTAGCTTCTGGTGCCTTCCCTCCTCAGCCGGCTGCGCACAGCCAGTATAACGCGCAGAAGCCAAAGATTTCCATCCGCTGGCAGCCGCTTGATTCAAAATATATCGGTGCTCTTACCTTGCGTGGCAGCTATACCGAAGCGTTTCACGCGCCGTCGCTGTCAGAGATTTCACCTGCTTCGACGGAGAGCTTCGCTGACGGTTTCGACCCAATATTAAAGCAAGCCGTGAGCGTGGAGGCACGCGCGATCGGAAATCCCAATCTGCAGCCCGAAGTGGCGTATGAGTGGTCTTACGGGGTCGTTTACAGCCCGAAATGGCTCAAGGGCCTGACGCTCAGCGCGGATTGGTGGCACATTGATATGCGATCGATCGCCTCACTGCTCGGCACGCAATTCATTATTGAGAATAACATCCCCGGTTTGGTTATCCGTGGTCCTTCTACGATTCCAGGCAGACCCGGCCCGATCATCCTGGTCGTTGATCCCAACGAAAATCTTACAGGCGCGATCTTTGAAGGTCTCGACTACGAAGCGATCTACATTCTGGACTCAGCGATCTTTGGCCACGGAGATTTCGGCAGACTGACGGCGACGGTCAACGGTGCGTGGCTATCCCGGGCTGAGCTTCAGATTGAGCCTAGTACAAAACGGTTCGGTATCGCGGGTGAAGTCATACCGCCAGGATTCACGCTTACCGGCTCGCTGCCATGGAGCCGCGCCAATTTTAGTCTGTACTACGGCGGCCCGGCTGACACCTGGATGCAGGGTTTGGATGTCGGCGCAGTAGTCCACTACACCGGCCAATACGAAGATGACAATCTTAGTTTGACGCAAAATCCGTTCACGGGGGAATTCTCCAAGCCACAAACGCCGAGAAGCGGGTTCCGTTCCTGGCGCGCGCGAAAAGTGCGGGAGTGGACCGCACTCGATTTGATTGCGTCCTACACGTTCAATCTGCCACCGTCGACTGCTGCGCAGGTACCGGGTTTCGCAAAGGATGGAAGTAAGAACGTGAAGATGAAAGACGGCAACGAGAAAGAAGTTATGCCGGTCTCAACAGCTGAGTACGGCTGCAGCAATTGGAAATGGTGGTTGAATAACACCACGATCACGCTTGGTATGCAGAACGTGTTTGATTCGGATCCACCGTTTGTGGCCGGCGGTTTGCAAAATGGCTACGACGAATCACTTGCCACGATCAAGGGGCGATTCTGGTACGTCCAACTGAAGAAAAGATTCTAGCAGGCTGTTAGACAAGGTCCCTTAGTAATCGGCTAGAATTTGTGAGCCCGTCGCCGCAGCTGCGGCGACGGGGATGAAACTGTGCGAGTCTCTCAGCTGTTTGCAACTCACTCGGGTCGGCGCGGCCCTGGGTGCGCTGTGCGGAAGTAGTGCCCTCGAAGATAGTTGGCGACTTTCCTGCCAAGCAGTGCCCCCTGGGTGTCGGCGGTGCGAAAGTGGATGCCTGCCCACACGCGCGCGTCGATGACCTCGTCGAGAATGTCCGAGAATCGCTCGAAACTTCGCGTGGTGCAGGATTTGTTGCTGAAGGCACTAACGGGGATTCTGTCGGTGCCGAAGAAGTTCCTGAGAGTATGCACGAACGCGGCGGTGTTGGACGCGTGCCCCGATGGGTGGTCGGGGAAAGGCGGCGTGAAGAGCAGCGGCGGATTGCAGACTGGTGTCGACGGGTCGAACAGCGGCAGCCATGTCGGGTCGGCCTCAGTGTTCGGATTCCCGTCAGTGTCGGCCTCGCGGATCGCTGTGATCGGGCGCCAGAACTGCCAGTAGTACTTGTCATTCCAACAGCCAATGGAGGCGTCAGCCCCAGCCAGGTTCTCCATCGCAAACAAGCGAGCGCTCTCAACGATGTTCAATCCCTGGCTGGCGGCGAGCGCGCGAAAGATCCTGTTGAAGAGCGCATGAGCATGGTCCTGCCAAAAAATTGCAGCGTCAGTCTGGTCGGGTGTTCGAGTTATGCTCGTCAGCGAGCCGATCTCTTTGATCTCGTTGAAGTCCTCTGCGTATTCAGCACTTGTGAGCGCGTTCGGACCGTCGGTGCGAAGCATCTCTGCGCTAGGGACGAGAAACGGCAGCACGTTGCCGACCCATGGCGCAGGATCGTTCGCGAAGTTCGGCGGCGTCGGTCTCCAAATGCCCGGCGTGGGCGACGCCAGCGGCGGCGGCGGGCCAAACCGGCCATCGTTAAGCCGCGCGGTGAGCATTGTTCTGGCTGTCGCCTCACCGATAGCGACCCCATTAGCTTTCGATCCCCGTGGGATGTCCGGCAGCCCCATTATGTAGGTGTCGTAGATCGGCTGCAGCGTTGGCTGCTGTGATGGGAACAGGCCGGGAAGATCCCCAAAGCCCACGAGTACGCGGTAGGCCGCCGTCGTCGCCGCTGCTTCCTTCGAGTCCGTTGGATTTGAAGGAGGCTCCGGGAGGTACGGCTGATGGCCTCGATCAATCGCGTTGACCGCGTCATACACCGCGCCTTGCACCATCGCAAAGCTCAGCGCCGACACCGGCGGAGGCTGCCCCGCGCCCGTGGGCGGAGGCGCGACGATCGCGTTCGACGCAATCAAGTTCCAATCGGTCACCGCGTTCGCGCGCGCGACTTCTGGTGTCGCGAGTGCCACGAGCGCTAGTGTGACAAGTGGTAGAAGTTTTATTGTTTTAAACTGAGCCGGTGGATTCATTGTTGTTCCTTTCTTTTTGTTTTGGTAGTTGGCTTCCATTGCGATAAGGCGCGAAACAGCGATCAAAGTGATCATCTGAATTGAGATTTTTTCGGAGACGCTTTCGGCGTGCAGCAGCGGTTTGAGCTTGGTAGGATATGAAGCAGGTTATGGATGCGCCCTCTGTCCCTCAGCAGAGAGTGACCGATCTCCTCACGCGTTGGAGTGACGGTGACGCTGCTGCTCTCGCGGAATTAACGCCGCTCGTCTACGGTGAGCTCCGACGCCTGGCACATCGGCATATGAATGGCGAACGTGCCAACCACACGCTGCAAACGACGGCGCTGGTTAATGAGGCTTATCTGCGCCTGGCGGATCAAACCAACTCACGGTGGCAGAACCGCGCACACTTCTTCGCCGTGGCCGCCCGGGCGATGCGCGGAATCCTGGTTAGCTATGCCAGGAGTCAGCGAGCCCAAAAACGCGGTGCCGGCGCGGTGAAGCTCGAATTGGACGAAGCAGCGCTCGTTTCACCGGAGGAATCACAGGAGATTGTTGATCTGCACGAGGCGCTGGAAAGACTGGCCACACTTGACTCGAGAAAAGCTCAAGTCGTCGAGCTCAAATATTTTGGAGGGCTCAACTTCGATGAAATGGCAGAAGTGCTCGACATTTCGCCCGTGACGGTTAGGCGGGACTGGAGATTTGCCAAGGCATGGCTTTACGCGGAATTACATAACGCAACCTGAGAGACGTGAGTTTCAAGAATTTACACGGCTGCTAGACACGAATTTCATTGATTCACCCAAATTGATTCACTGGTTTCCCCAAGCCATATGAAATTTCGTGGTAACTCGTGCAATTCGCGTCCCGTTTTGCTTTTCATGTAACTCGTGTCTATGACGCCAGCGCGGTTCCAAACGATTGAGGAAATCTTTCTCAGAGCGCTGGAACAAGAACCCGACCAGCTGAACGCATTTCTCGACATCACCCGCGATGGCGATGACGCTCTGCGCCGCGAAGTCGAGGTGCTTCTTACTTCAGACCGCCGAGCAGGCCGGTTTATTGAAGCGTCTCGTGTAGGTCTCGCGACCAAGATTATTCAAAATGGGCAAGGTCCTTCGCTTATAGGACACACGATCGGTCACTACAAAATTTCTGAATCGATTGGCACCGGCGGGATGGGTGAAGTCTATCTGGCCACCGACATTGTCGCGGGCCGGAAAGCCGCGCTCAAGCTGCTGCCATTGCGATTCACCGGTGACGCGGACCGACTCAAGCGTTTTCAACAAGAGGCCCACGCCGTAGTCGGGCTCAATCATCCAAACATCCTGACAGTGTACGAGATTGGTGAGGATCACTCAGTCCATTACATCGCCAGTGAACTGATTGAAGGCGAGACGCTGCGTCAGCGTCTGATGCGCGGACCGATGCCATTGAGTGAAGCCGTTGACATCGCGATCCAAGTGGCAAGTGCGCTCGCTGCCGCCCACCAAGCGGGAATTGTTCATCGCGACATCAAACCGGAGAACATCATGCTCCGGCTGGATGGATATGTGAAAGTGCTGGACTTTGGGATTGCAAAGCTCGCCGAGCAGGAACTGCCAACCTCGATGGCACGCGACGAAGCGTTGTTGCTGGTTGAAACGAATCTGGGTTCCGTGTTGGGAACCGTGCGTTACATGTCGCCCGAGCAGACTTGCGGCGCGCACGTTAATAGAACCACTGATATCTGGAGTCTCGGCGTGGTGCTTTACGAAATGGCAAGCGGCCATACGCCATTCAGCGGTGACACACCAAAGGAGGTGATGTCGTGGATTCTTGAGAACGAGCCGCCGCCGCTCACGCGTTCTGTCGCACGCACGCCTACCGCGACCGCGCTTCAACAGATTGTCAGCAAAACACTGCGTAAAGATCCCGGGCAACGATATCACAGCGCGCACGAGCTACTGCAGGCGCTGAAAGACCTTCGCCGGAAATTGGAAGCCAAATTGGAACGCGCCGCTGCTCCTTTATGGCTGCGCTGGGCCCGATCGCCAGCCGCTGTGGTGGTCATGCTGTTAGCAGCTGCTGTGGCGCTGACGTTTCCATTTTTTCGGCATCGCAACCTGACAACGAGCTTACCGCCGGACAAAAGCATCGCCGTGTTGCCATTTGAAAATCTGAGTGATGACAAAGAGCACGCCTACTTTGCTGATGGCATCCAAGATGACATTTTAACCAAGCTGGCAAAAATCGGCGATCTCAAGGTGATCAGCCAGACCAGCGTCATGGATTACCGCGGCAAACGAAATCTCCGTCAGATCGGAAATGATCTACGGGTAGCACATGTTCTGGAGGGCAGCGTCCGCAGGAGCGGCACGCATATTCGTCTGAACGCACAGTTGATCGACACGCGCACGGACACGCACGTCTGGGCCCAGCAATACGATCGCGATTTGAATGATTTATTCGCCACCCAAAGTGAGATCGCGCAGAAAGTCGCACAACGACTGAACGCCAAAGTCACATCTGCTGAGAGACTGGCCATTGAGGAAAAGCCAACCACCGATCTCGTCGCTTTCGAGCTCTACTCGCGCGCCAGTGATGTTTTGGGACTTAGCTCACAGGGAGGATGGGCGGACATCCCGAAGGCAATCGATCTACTGAACCAGGCCGTGGCACGTGACCCATCGTTTCTTAAAGCCTATTGCCTACTCGTCGTCGCTCATGACGTGCTTTACTCCTTTAACCTTGATCATACTCCTGCGCGCTTGGCGTTAGCGGAAGCAGCCGTCCGGGAAGCATTTCGCATCCGTCCAAATGCTGGCGAAGCGCACTGGGCACGAGCCTTCCATCTTGATAATGGATACCTCGATTTCGATGGCGCTCTGGCTGAATTGGAAGTTGCACGCCGGAGCTTGCCAAATGATCCCTACGTATTCAAACTGATGGGTTCCATCCAAAGGCGTCAGGGACGCTGGGAAGAATCCACTCGAAACCTCGAGCGGGCAATTGAGCTCGACCCGCGCGATCTTAGAAACCTCGTCAACGCCGCAGGTAGTTACGGAATGTTCCGGCGTTATGCTGAACAAAAATCCAAGTTAGATCGCGCGCTGACTGTCGAGCCAAACAATCTCGAAGTAAAGGCACAGCGCGCATTCGTGGAACTGGATTGGAAAGCTGATACAAGGCCGTTGCATCAACTGATCGATGAAATCCGGGCGACCAATCCCGTTGCTATGCCGATGATCGCCGATCGGTGGCTATATTGCGCGCTTGCCGAACGCGACCTCACTGCCGCCAAAGACGCCTTGCTCTCCGGCCAACGCCCGTTAGACACCGAGAGCATTCATTTCCCGCGTCCTTTCGTCGAAGGCGTTATCGCCCGCATGACAAATGACGAACACAAGGCGCAATTGGCTTTTGCTGCTGCGCGCACCGAGCAGGAGAAAACTGTAAACGCTCAACCAGATTACGCTCCGGCATGGTGCGTGCTCGGTGTAATCGATGCCGCTCTGGGCCGGAAGGAGGAAGCCTTGAGCGAGGGTCGGCGCGCGGTCGAGCTTCTTCCGGTAGAAAAAGACTCAATCGATGGCTTGGTCATGATCAAGTATTTGGCGATGAGTGCTGCGTGGGTTGGCGACAAAGATCTCGCGTGCGAACAGCTTGCCACTGCCGTCCGTTACCCCTTTAGCGGTGGCGAGCTCAGCTATGGCGAATTAAAACTCATGCCGTGTTGGGATCCTTTGCGCGGCGACCCGCGTTTTGAAAAAATCTTGGAGGAATCGAAGAACCCAGTCGCGCTGACGACCACCTTGCCGCCCGAGAAAAGCATCGCGGTGTTGCCGTTTGAAAATCTCAGCAAAGACGAAGAAAACGCATTTTTTGCCGGAGGCGTGCAAGACGAAATCCTGACCAATCTCGCCAAGGTCGCCGATCTGAAAGTGATCAGCCGAACCAGCGTAATGAAATATAAAAGCGACTTGCAACGCAACCTTCGCGAGATCGCACAAGCTCTTGGTGTTTCGCATCTGGTCGAAGGCAGTGTGCAGCGCATAGGTGAGCGAGTCCGGGTGAGTGCGCAGCTGATCGACGCGCGCAATGACACACATCTTTGGGCTGAACATTACGATCGCGATGTCGCAGACGTGTTTGCAGTTCAGACCGACATCGCGCAGCGAATCGCCGATCAACTTCGCGCCAAGCTTTCGCCATCGGAAAAAGCCGCGATCGCGGAACGGCCGACCGCCGATCTGGTGGCGTATGCCTACTATACGAAGGCCAAGGAAATCGACACTTATAGTAATTGGGAGGGTGTGGAAAATGAAAAAGCCGCGAACCAAAAGGTTGAACTGCTCGAAAAAGCCACGCAGCGCGATCCAAAATTTGCGCTCGCCTATTGCGCGCTTGCGAAAGCACAGATGGATGTTGAAAACTTCGAGTTAGCAAAGAAAGCGGCACAAACTGCGTTGCAAATGCGCCCTGACTTGGTTGAGCCTCATCTAGCGCTCGCCCGCTATTACTGGCTGGGTCCTAACTCTATTATTGGTATTGGTGTTGACAGAGAGGCTGCCTACGACCGGGCGCGTGATGAGTTGGCGATTGTTCGCCGCAAACTGCCGAACAGTGCTGAAGCACTTCTGATCGAGGCTGTGATCGGCAGGCACCAGAATCGCTGGGACGCGTCGCTCGCTAATCTCCAAAAGGCAAGCGAGCTGGATCCGCACAACGGTGAGGTCGCATTCCGTCTCGAGCAGATTTATTTTGAGATGCGCCGCTACTCCGAGCTAGAACAATTCATAAGGAAACAGGCGCCATCGCGCGCCGCACTAGAGGATCCTTACAGTTGGCTACCGCAGATGAAGCTAGCGCAGGGTGATCCAGTTGCGGCTCGATCTCTCCTGGACCAAGTGCCGCCGGAGTATAATGCGGGCGGTTGGATTTGGGATCCACGATTTAGGACCGCCCTTTACGTGCGGGATTACGACGCGGCGAACCGGGTGATTGCTGCTACTCCTGCGAAATATGCGGATGACGCCTTCGGTGGATCTGCAGATTGGGCTGAGGGACAGATTGCACGTGCGCGTGGCGATAAGCAGAAGGCGCTGGCAGCCTTTTCAGCCGCGCGTAAGAAGGTGGAAGCCAACTTCGGTGACAAGCCCAAGGATGTGGACTACTTCGCGAGTGTTGCGCCGCTTGATGCCGGGCTTGGTCGAAAAGAAGAGGCGATCCGCGAGGCACAGCATCTGGTCGAACTCATGCCGATTGCCAAGGACGCCCTCAACGGTCCCGGTAACATTGCGATTCTAGCGCTGGTTTACGCGTGGACAGGCGAACGCGATCGCGCCCTCGGGCAACTCGAAAAGATTGCGACAATCCCAGGAAACCCGCTGACACCGACGTACGGCGATTTCCTCTTGAATCCGTGCTGGGATGATTTGCGCGGCGATCCGCGATTCGACAAAATCGTTGCCGCAGCCAAGGCCGCTAGCAGATAGAAACACGAATTGCCGGAGTAGTTGTCGTAAGCAGTCTGAAACTTCGTCGCAATTGGTGTAATTGGTGTCTAGGAGTCACGAATTTGAAATTCGCTCGCTTCTCGGCTAGCTCGCCGCTACCCGTTGCGGGTTCATCTTCTATGTCACTGATCCCATCAGCTCCAGTCATTAACTCCCACGAATTAAACCGAACTTTGCTGTGATTCGTGACAATTCGTGGAATTAATGTCTTTCTTTCGGCGCCAGTGACGCGACGATTTTTTCGAAGCGCGGATCATCGCGCAGAGGATCCCACACAGGATCCAGACGCAGCATGCCGTAGCTCGGACCGCCTGGGATTTTCGCGGCGATCTCGAGTTGCTCAATAGCCAGGTCCCGTTCGCCAGTCCACGCGTAGATCACGGCCAGTTGGAATACCAGTTGTGGACCGTCTGTTGAATCCTTCGTGAGTGGCATGAATTCGACTGCCTGCCGACCTTCGCGCAGTGCCTCTTCTTTTCGTCCCAGTCCAGCGTCGATAATCCCCAACTTAGATAACACCGGCGGATAATCGGGCTGTGCGCGAAGCGCTGCTTCTTCTTCTGCACGCGCCGCTGTAAAGGCGGCCTGGGCAGCAACTATGTCTCCCTTTGCGCGAGCAACTACGCCCATCCAGAAACTACGGCTATAACCGTCAAGCCCCTCCTGTGGAAGTGCCGCTACGGCACGATCGGCGGCGATAAAATCACGCTCGAATAATGCCAATTTAAAGCGTTGAAACTTCATAGCTGGAGCGTCAGCGGACGCGGGTTCATCCGCCAGAATCTTCTCAATCGTCGCGTGCCAACGCCGCGTATCGGCGCGCCAATGCATTTCGAGCCCACCGCCGGCGTCTATCCTTGCATCGATATCGTTCGGGTTGGTTGCGAGCGCACGATCCAAAGCCTTGCTGGCTTGTTCATAAGCGCGCGAACCGAAATAAAGGCCTGCAACATTCGAGGCCAAATAAAAGCTTCGAGGATCCAGCACACTCGCGTGCTCCATATCCCGTACTGCGTCAGACCAGCTACCCTGTCTGCGATCGATCCATGCCGTCACCTCATAGAGTTGTGGGTTGTTAGGCAACGTACGTCTGGCAATCGCAAGTTCGGCGCGGGCGCCAGCGTAATCGAAGTATCCCCAATAAAGATGCAAACCCAGAGCCAGATGCGCTTCGCCCGAATTCGGATTCAAGTGGAAAGCCGAATCAATGGCTCCCTTTGCCAGAGCCAGGCGAGCGGCTGTTCGATCACGCTCCAGGTAAAACCAGTCGTGTGCCCTCGCGAGCCAGCAATAGGCGAGGACGAAGTCAGGGTCGCGAGCGATCGCCTGATTAAGCAACTCCACTGCCTGGGCAACCTCCTTTGGATCACTTGAACTATCAGCCACCTCGATTGACGGAACGCCACGGACATAAAAATCGTACGCAGCAAGATTCTTGGTCGGCCGTTCCTGGATGGCAGCTCGTTCGCGAGCTGAAAGTTTGGTTCTAAGTCGATTGGCTATTGATTGCGCGACTTCGCTTTCAATTGCGAATACATCATTTAAATCCCGCTCGTATTCCTCTGCCCAAATCCCAGCATCCGTTCGAGTGTCCACGAGTTGTGTGTTTACGTGCACCTTGCCGGGTGAACGCCGGACGGTGCCCTCCAGGACGTGTGAGACACGCAGTGCGTTGCCGATCTGCCGCACATCCTGTTTGCCCCGATACTGCATGACACTGGTGCGGCTGATCACTTTCAGGTCCGCGATTTTTGCCAGCTTGGTCAAAATGTCGTCCTGCACGCCGTCGGCAAAGAATGCGTGCTCGTTCTCATCGCTCAGGTTTTCGAATGGCAACACGGCAATGCCGGTCGTTAGGGGATGCGGTTTGAAATCACTTTTCGAGATGATCCAACCCGCCGCTGCCGCGAGGGCAACGAGCGACGCTGCCAATAGCGCACTGGTTGGATTGCGCCGCACCCATTTCCTGCTTCGGCCAACAATTCCGGTGCGTCGGGCCAGAATCGGCTCGTGTTTCAACCAACGTTCGAGATCCTCGGCCAGCGCGAGCGCCGACGAGTAACGGCGCTTTGGATCTTTCTCCAGGCATTTGAGACAGATCGTTGAAAGGTCGCGGTCTATTTTTGGATTTAACAGACGCGGCTGCCGCGGCTCTGCGTCCAACAATAATTTGATGGTCTCGTAGGTTGTTCCCCCAGCAAAGGGCGGCTGGCCTGTCAGCAATTGATAAAGTACAGCGCCAAGACCGTAGAC
>JBKPLD010000127.1:0-8864 GCA_046731415.1 Verrucomicrobiota bacterium | reverse complement strand
GTGTTGTCGAGAGAGGCTCCGGGCTCGGAGGATACCGCTATGAAAAAGTCTCTGCTCACATTGCCAACCGGGCTTCTGTCGTTTTTCATTCTGATGCTCAGCGCTCAGACCGGTAGGGCCGGCAGTGCTACCTGGAAAAGCAGCCCGGCCACTGGTGACTGGAACACCGCAACGAATTGGATGCGTTGGCACAGTTTTCACTGTGATCAACCAATACGTCGGCTAATCCAATTGCCGGGAGCTTCAGCAATCTTGCTGACGGCTCTACCTTCACGAGCAACGGCAACACTTATCAAGTGAGCTACGAAGGTGGCGATGGTAATCATCTTACACTACTGTTCAGTAAATAAGAGCGACTATATTGGAGGAAAAATTTTCTTAGTTGCCGGCACACGAACAGCACGACGGCTGGCAACCCTTGCGGCGCTTCTTATTTCAGCGACAAATGGCACGTTTGCAGGCAGTGCTACGTGGAAGACAAGCCCGAACTCCGGCAATTGGAATAGGGCCGGAAACTGGATACCTCAAACAATCCCGAATGGTCCTTTGGATACGGCTACATTCGCCACATCTAGTACAACCAGGGTCTTCCTCTCGGCCAACACAGCGGTGGACGGCATTGTCTTCGACGGCGGCGGGGACTCGTTCACATTCACTGTTGCTCCACCGTCGAATTCCGGCCTTCTTGCATTGGAGTTCGACGGCTTCGGCATCACGAATAATTCCGGCTCGCCGCAAAACTTTATGACTGCTGCCAACGGAACAATCGCCTTCAAAGGGTACGCGACTGCGGACAATGCCAGCATTACTAATACCAACGACGGCGCGATCCCAGGCCGCGGCGAGGCAGGGGCTACCTTGTTCACCGACTTCTCGACGGCGGACAATGCAATCTTCACCAATCACGGCGGCGTTGCTTACCAATCATTCCAAGGTCTCACAGAATTCAGCGGTAGTTCAACCGCAGGTAATGCCATTTTTATCAACAACGGCTCCGAAGCCAGCCAGGCGCCCGCTGGCTTCACCGCGTTTTTCGACACGGCGAGCGCAGACAATGCCAGAATCATCAACAATGGCGGCACCTTTAGTGGCGCAAATGGAGGCTTTACCTTCTTCGACTCCAGCTCCTCTACCTTCGGCCCAACCGCAGGTAGCGCCACGTTGATTGCCCGCGCGGGCCAGAACGGAGGCGGGCCCGGTGCGATTCAATTTTACAACAACTCCGAGGGCGGCACCGCGCGCGTGAACCTTTTCGGCGATGGCAACTTGGACATTAGCGAGGACTCCAACAGGACAGTGACGGTGGGCTCCATTGAAGGTGACGGGAATATTTTTCTTGGCTCGCGAAACCTAAGCGTAGGCGGGAGTAACCGAAGCACGGAGTTTTCCGGTGTGATTCAGGACGGCGGAATTCGCCGCCACGCTATCGGTGGATCACTAACGAAAATTGGGAGCGGCAAGCTAGTTCTCAGCCATAGGAATACTTATACGGGAGGAACAATTGCTAGAGGCGGCAAGCTCGTGGTTAACAATTTTGGCGGTTCGGGCACGGGAAGCGGACCCGTTCAAGTGGAGCGTGGCAAGCTTGCTGGGAAAGGGACAATCGCTGGCGCGGTGACGATCGGTACGGGCTTCGGCAGCGGAGCGTTTCTCGCGCCCGGTTATCTCCACGGGGCGAACAGTCCCGGTGTGCTTACAATCCAAGGCCTACTCACCTTCAATGGCGACGGGGTTTATCAGATGGAGGTCAACAGCAGCAGTGCGATCGCCGATGAAGTCGCGACATTGGGCGTTGCGATCAACAGCGGTGCCAAATTTATCTTCACCGATATCGGCAATAGCATACTTCCAGCCGGCACAGTCTTTACCATCATCAATAACACTTCAGCCACTCCGATCGCAGGCACGTTCAGTAACCTTCACGACGGCTCGAACTTCACGAGCAACGGCAACACCTATCAAGTCAGCTACGAAGGCGGCGATGGTAACGATCTTACACTTACTGTTCAGTAGATAAGAAAAGCCTCTTATGAACTGTATTGGAAGAAAGACGTTCTTAGTTACGGGCACACGAACAGCGCGACGGCTGGCAACGGTTGCGGACAGCGCGACGTGGAAGCAGAGTCCAACTTCGGGCGGTTGGACACAGCTGCGAACTGGCAGCCACACCATGGCGGCACTGTGGAAAGATCAGTTGGCGGACTTGCTTACGGAAACTAAAAAGTGATCAGCGGATCACTCCGTAGTAGTACGCGCCGCCGTAATAGCTGTACCACGGATAGTAAGGATAATAATACGGTCCGTAAAAAGTATTGTAGCGCGACTCCGGTCCCGGTGTGGAATATGTATAGGTCATATCGGCGCATCCGCTGAGCGAAAGTGTAAGCAGGCCCGCACACAACAGCGAGAGCATGGTTGGTACTGCGCGGGATCCGCTGATAATCGCTGCCGCCGATGTCTTCATCTGCTCATTTAATGACACCGGCGCAGACAAACAAAGCTAAATAAAAAATAATATTTTTTAGCTACCGTGCCTGAAGTGAAGGAGTCGCCCCATTTTTTTGCGGGCATGAAAGCGATCGATACCTTCAGATAATGAAGCGAAATTTCCTTTGGCTCGGTTTCTTCGTCGCAATTGTGTCCACGATATTCGCCCAAAACCATTCCCCGTCACCGGGAACGACAGATTTTGACGTCATCGTTAGAGGCGGCATGGTTTACGACGGCACCGGCGCCGAACCGAAGCAGGCGGACGTCGCGATTCGTGGCGATCGCATCGCCGGCATCGGTGATTTCAAAACGGCAAAGGCAAAGACGGTCGTCGATGCGAACGGACTCGCCGTGGCGCCGGGATTTATCAATATGCTTTCCTGGTCGACTGTGTCGCTGATCCAGGATGGCCGTTCACAGAGCGAAATTCGACAAGGCGTAACGACTGAGATCATGGGCGAAGGCGAATCGATGGGCCCGGTGAACGATCGCGTGCGCGACCATATGATTCGTCAGCAAATCGACGTCAAATACGACATCAAATGGAACACGCTCGCGGAGTACTTGCAGTATCTGGAAAAACGTGGCGTGTCGTGCAATGTCGCATCGTTCATCGGTGCGACCACGATTCGTGAAAACGTGATCGGATTCGAAGATAAACAGCCAACGCCGGAGCAACTCGACGAGATGCGCGAACTGGTGCGCAAGGAAATGGAAGCAGGTGCGCTCGGGATTGGTACTTCTCTGATCTATCCTCCCGCGTTTTACGCGAAGACCGAGGAACTCATCGAGCTTTGCAAGGTCGCCGCGAGATATCAGGGCAAATACATCTCGCACATGCGCAGCGAGGGCAACCGGTTGATTGAAGCGCTTGACGAATTAATTCGAATCAGCCGCGAGGCGAAAATTCCGGCAGAAGTTTATCACATCAAAGCGTCGGGCCGACAAAACTGGCCGAAGATCGATGACCTGCTTTCGCGAATTGAGTCCGCGCAGAAGGAGGGACTGAAAATTAGCGCCGATATGTACACTTACACCGCAGGCGGAACCGGCCTTGACGCGTCGCTTCCTCCGTGGACGGAAGACGGCGGTTACCCTGCGCTGTTCAAGCGACTGCGCGATCCGGCGACGCGCGAGAAGATCAAGGCAGAGGTCCAGAAACCCACGGGCGCATGGGAAAACCTCTATCTCGATGCTGGAGGCCCCGAGAACATACTGGTGGCGGAGTTTAAATCGGAAAAACTGAAGCCGCTTACTGGGAAGACATTGGCCGAAGTGGCGAAGATGCGCGAGAAAGATCCCGTCGACACTGCGATGGATTTAATTGCCGAAGATGAATCGCGTATCGGCACGCTTTATTTCATCATCTCCGAAGACAACGTAAAGAAAGAGCTCACGAAGCCGTGGATTTCATTCGGCTCAGATGAAGCTTCGCAAGCGCCCGAGGGTGTATTCTTGAAATCCAATCCACATCCGCGGGCTTATGGAAATTTCGCCCGCGTGCTCGGCAAATACGTGCGCGACGAAAACATGATTTCAATGAAAGAAGCGATTCGACGGCTAAGTGGACTGCCGGCCACAAATCTGGGGCTCGATCATCGCGGGTTTCTCAAGGAAGGAATGTTTGCCGACGTCGTGGTGTTCGATCCGGCAACAATCGCCGACCGTGCCACATATCAGAAACCGCATCAATACGCTGTGGGTGTGAAGCACGTTTTTGTGAATGGCGTGCAAGTGCTCAAAAATGGCGAACACACCGGCGCGAAACCCGGCCGGGCACTGTGGGGCCCGGGAAAAGTGAAATAGCTGTAGTCGCTTCTCTGCAGAAGCTCGGCGTTCGTGTGTTTAACACATCTGGACTGCGTCGCCCACAGGGCGACGGCTACAGACAGTACGAACTTCCGACTCGCGAGCAATTCCCTCGAAAGAGGCACGTGAACCCACCGTTCACAGCGTTATGTTTTTGAAACGAAAGGTAATCTTGGCAGCGAGCTGTGCGGGAAGTCGTTTGGCGCTCCAGGAAGCAGACTGTTTCGTAAAGGTTGAAAAGGAAGCGCGCGAAGTGGACGGTTAAATCATCCAATGGAGCCGATCAAGAACATGAAGTTGCGCTGGCTACACGGCGCGTTGCAGGACCTGACCTCTGAACTGTCACGTTTGCAATTTTCCGGATTCACGCAGCACGCATGGGAGCCTGCGATAAATGCATATCGCTGCGAAAGATCGATTCGAATTTGCGTTGATCTGGCGGGGGTCGATCGCGCGCATATTGATCTCAGGGTCGAGCCGCGACGGGTGGTGATTCGGGGCACGCGCGAACTGCCGGAGCCGACCGGCGACGAGGGATGCGCCCTGCAGTTGCTGGCCATGGAGATCGATTACGGACCTTTCATGCGCGAAATCCCATTGCCTGCCGAAGTGGAAATCGAACAAGCACACGCCGAGCAACGCAACGGCTTGCTCTGGATTCTCCTGCCCCTGAGAGAATCATGAGTGGGAAGGAACTCAGCACCTTGCGGGCCGGCGTCGACTCGAAGCCTGGAGTGGAGAGCACAATCGCCGCCGGAACTGGCGAAAGCCAGATGCCTCATATCCCGGAGGAATTATCAATCCTGCCAGTGCGCGGGCTCGTCATTTTTCCGGGAACGATCATTCCACTCAATGTCCAGCGAGCGGCCTCGCTTAAACTTCTCGATGATACTTTGCCGCGAACAAAAGTAATCGGGCTGCTGACGCAACGCGACGAGACGAAGGAAGATCCGACACCGCAGGACCTCTACTCGGTCGGAACGGCAGCGCTCGTGCTCAAACTTCTGCGTCAGGCGGAGGACAATGTGCTGGTCATAGTCCAAGGGTTGCGGCGATTTTCCCTTCGCAAAATCGTCGCGGCAGACCCGTTTCTGCGCGCCGAGGTCGATCTGCCGGAATCGGTCGTACCGCCGGCGAGCAAAGAGTGGGAGGCCACGTTCCGAAACTTGCGCGACTCGGCTGCGAGGTTGTTTGAGCTTGCGCCGGATGCGCCGGAACAGGCGCGCCTGATGATCTTGAATATCGAAAGTCCGGAACAGCTTGCTGATTTTCTCGCGCCGAACTTAAACATGGATCTCGCGCAGAAGCAGGCGCTCCTCGAAGAGTTGGACGTCGAAAAGCGCGTACAGGCAATACAGAAACAGATATCTGCGCAATTGGAGATCGCGGAGATCCAGCAAAAACTGCAAAAAGATGTAGCCTCGCAGTTTTCCGATGCGCAGCGGCGCGCCTATTTGCGTTCGCAAATCAAGGCCATCCAGCGCGAGCTGGGCGAAGCTGAAGGGGGCAGCGAAGAACAAGCCCAGCAATTACGCGCTCGACTGGAGGAAGCCAAGCCTCCAGAGGAAGTAATGAAACAGGCGGAACGCGAGTTGAAGCGTCTCGACTTTATTCCTCCCGCCAGCCCGGAATTCTCCGTCATCGTCAGTTACATCGAGATCATCGCCGATTTGCCCTGGAACAAATTGAGCCAGGATAATCTTGATCTCGATCAGGCTCAGAAAATTCTTGATCGCGATCACTACGACCTGGAAAAAGTAAAGCAACGACTGATCGAATATCTGGCGGTGCGCAAACTTAATCCGCAGGGATACGGCGCGATCCTCTGTTTTCTCGGCCCACCTGGCGTGGGCAAAACGAGTCTGGGCCAATCGATTGCCGATGCACTGGGTCGCAAATTTGTCCGTATCAGCCTTGGCGGGATGCGCGATGAAGCAGAAATTCGCGGACATCGCCGCACGTACATAGGCTCAATGCCGGGGCGTATCATTCAGGAGCTGCGCCGGTGCGGTACGCGCAATCCTGTTTTTATGCTCGATGAAATTGACAAGATCGGCGCAGATTTTCGCGGCGATCCTGCCAGCGCGTTACTCGAAGTTCTCGATCCCCGACAAAACAATGCGTTCGTCGATCGTTACCTCGACGTGCCGTTTGACCTGTCCCAGGTGATTTTCATCGGCACGGCGAACTATATCGACGGTGTGCCCGAACCGTTGCGCGACCGGATTGAAGTGATTTCACTGCCTGGTTACACAGAGCGCGAGAAACTTGAGATCGCCAAACGATATCTCGTCAGGCGACAGTTGGAGGAGAATGGACTCAAGCCTGAGCAGATCGAATGGCAGGACGAAGCGATTCGCCGAGTCATTAACGATTACACACACGAAGCAGGTGTCCGCGAGTTAGAGCGCCAGATCGCGTCTGTTTGTCGTGGAATTGCATCGCAGGTGGCGCGGGGAAAAACCGAGCATGCCACAGTCACTCCTGGGCTCGTAGTCGAAATGCTCGGTCCGGCGAAATACGTTCGCGAAACCAAACTGAAAACGAGCAAGCCGGGCGTTGTCACCGGTCTGGCGTACACGCCAACCGGAGGCGAAGTGTTGCACATTGAAGCGACACGGTATCCTGGCAAAGGCAATGTCACGCTTACCGGGCATATTGGCGAAGTGATGAAAGAATCGGTGCAGGCTGCGCTAAGTCTTCTTCGCAGCCGTGACGGTCAACTAGGTGTGAATTCAGAAGATTTCCGCAAAATGGATATCCATGTTCACGTGCCCGCCGGCGCGGTGCCGAAAGATGGCCCCTCTGCTGGCATTGCCATGTTTACTGCGCTCGCCTCGCTCTTCAGCAATACTCCTGTGCGACCTGATGTGGCCATGACCGGCGAAATCACTTTGCGCGGCCTGGTTCTGCCAATCGGCGGATTAAAGGAAAAAAGTCTGGCGGCGATGCGCGCCGGAATTTCCACAGTGATCATCCCCAACCTCAATGAAAAGGATCTCGTTGACGTTCCCGAGGAAGCGAAACAGAAACTCAAATTCGTTCCCGTGGAAAATGTCGATGAGGTATTAGCTACAGCGTTGGAGAAAAATCGCGCTACCCCTTCATCAGAATTGAGCGCACGAAGTTAGACCCGGCTCGACACGGCTGCCTAATAGGCATTACCGCACATGACGGTTCCTGTGCTGCTGTGCCATGCTACAGCGTGATCCGTCATCAGGCTTACGGCGGCAACGTGGGGCCGAACGCGCTGCCAACAAAAAAGTTGTTATTCAGATACCAGATGGCCGTTCGACGCGTTCCGCTCTCGTAAAGCAGGTAGTCCGGTTTGCCATCAACGTTAAAATCAGCAGTGGCCGCTAAGTCCCAGCTGTGAGGAATAGTGGGTCCCCAGGCGGCACCAATAACCGTTAGTCCCGATAAATAGCCGATCACTGTGTAGCCTGCGCTGGGATGGAATAAGAGATAATCTGCATGGCCATCGCCATTAAAATCCGCTACACCTGCCAATGCCCAGCCGCCCGGAAGCGTGGCCCCAAAGCCACCGCCGATGTGAACATTATTGTTTAGATACCAAACCGCTGTTTGATGCGTCCCGCTATTATATAGCACGTAATCGGGTTTGTTATCACCGTTAAAATCGGCTGTAGCCACTAAGTCCCAGCCACTGGGAAGCCTGGGCGCGGAAGCGCTCCCGATAAATGTCGTCCCGGACAGATACCAAAACACCGTCTGATTTGTGGCGGAGTTGAACAAGGCGTAGTCGGGATGGTTGTCGCGATTGAAATCCGCCACGCTCTTAAGTTCCCAGCCAGCCGGGAGAGTTGGACCCCACCCGCTCCTAACAAAGACGTTGTCATTCATGTACCACACTGCCGTGGTGTGGGTGTTTGTGTTGTAAAGCACGTAGTCAGGCTTGCCATCGCTGTTGAAATCCGCAGTCGTAATCAAGTTCCAACCGCCGCTATTACGAGTGCCTTCGATTCGGACGTAATAGATGTCTTCTTCACCATTAAACGTCGCCGCATACGCGACATTGGCAGCCGCGTTATCCGAGACCATTGTAATGTAATCGCCTAACTTGTCCTGATTGGGATAGCCGAGGAACGGGTTAAACAAATTGCTGATTGCCACATTCGGAGACCAGGTATTTCCGCCATCCGTGCTGGACGAATAGAACAGCTGCGAATTGGTATTGTTCGCAGCGTTGCGCGTGTCCAGCCAGGCTGCGTCGATTCGCCCGTTAGGCGCAACCGAGAGTGTGCCGAACCAATGCCACTTCGCGTGGTTAACAGGATCATTATTAATCCGACGCGGCGCGCTAAAGGTTTGGCCTCCGTTAGTACTCCGCACAAACATTACATCGGTACCAGTGGCAAAGCCGCCGGGCTGAACACTCGCAAGCATGTAAATGTTGTTGTTTGTACTCGTGCCGGAACGATCCACCGCCAGAAAAACCTGACCGGCTAATCCTTGTGGATTAATCGCCTGGCCAGCAACGATCCTGCCGCCGAGGTTCACTGCTGTACTGCGGTCGAAAGTGGGGACTACGCCGCCGATCTTGG
>JBKPLD010000126.1:0-14086 GCA_046731415.1 Verrucomicrobiota bacterium | reverse complement strand
TGGACCGTTCCGAACACGCCCACCAACGCTGCGGTGCTGGACATTCGCTTCGGGTGTTTGAATCTCTATCCCGAAACGTCGAGCCTTCAGCTTCAATCCGCTTTTGCGATCGGTCCGGCGGTGAATTGATTTTTATTTCTTGGACGGCTGGCTTGGGATTAGAGCACAGCCGTCTTGCGGTCTTTCACTTTTAAGACTGGAACTTTTTTTCTTTTTTAACGTTTCGTCACTGACCGTGGCTGTGATGCCTAGTGAGTCTCTTCGATTGACGACAGTTCCAAAAAGGGAATCGTGATACCGTCCCGTGTGAACCCCTGGCGCAGCATCATACTCTTTGTCATTTCATCACTCGCCCTTCCGGCAGTTCTGGCCACAGCGAAGGCGCAAACGACTAATGGAGAACAAAACACTTACACGCCCTCAAGAGCCGACGCCGCATCGCTTCAGAAAAAGGCCACTGAAGCCCAGGCACGGATTCACGCCAACAAAGACGATCGCGACCAGCTAATGATAGCGGTCAAGACTAACGAGATACCGCTGGCCAAAGAAGTCCTCCTCAGGAACGGATTCACCGCTCTGGATTTGGAAAATGCGAAGATTATTCTGCGGACCGGGGGCGGAAAGGGAGGCGAAGACGAAATAGAGATATTTGCCACCTGTTGTGATCCTAAGGAAATCACAATTCAACGATCCGTGGCGTACTTCACAAAATAAAAAGGAAAGCAGCGGAGGAGGTGAGATTCGAACTCACGAGACCTTTCGGCCTTCCGGTTTTCAAGACCGGCGCAATCAACCGCTCTGCCACCCCTCCGAGGCTGTAGCCGGCGGCGTTGACGCCGGCCCGCGGTTAGCAACCGCGGCTAACAACCTGCCATCCCTCCGAACTTGAGCAAGACGGCAGCTTTAGGGGATCGTCGCCGGCCCAATAATCGGGGGTCACAGACCGCTGCTATAGAAAACAGAAAAACTCGCTCGACGGATGGATATGTTCATGTGAACTTATTCGCATGGCGAAGAAATTCCGCCCTGTGGTAAGCGAAACTCCGCAAAGCCGTGGAGCGATTCACGGCCGCGGCGCGTCCTGGAGTCCGGCGAACCGGTTCGAAAAGCTGCATGTCGATCAAAACGATATCGATGTCATCGATAGCGATCCCGAAGCCGAAGAATGGCCGCGTCGCTCAACACAATATTTCCGCGACGGTACCAAATCGGTCATCACTCGTAACAACAGTCCTGATGTCGGCTTTGAGACAAGTCTCAACCCCTATCGAGGCTGTGAGCACGGCTGCATCTATTGCTACGCGCGACCAACACACGAATATCTCGGTTTTTCCGCCGGCCTCGATTTCGAAAGCAAAATCATGGTGAAAACAAACGCGCCGGAGTTATTGCGCGCGGAGTTGGAATCGTCCCGATGGAAGCCGCAAACGCTCGTGATGAGCGGCGTTACCGATCCGTATCAGCCGATCGAGCGAAAACTCTGCATTACCCGCGGTTGCCTTGAAGTACTTGCGAAATTCTGCAACCCGGTGGCGGTCATCACAAAAAACCGTCTTGTGGCACGCGACATCGATGTTTTGCGCGATCTCGCGGCGCGCAACGCAGTGGCCGTAAACATTTCAGTCACTTCTCTGGACTCGAATTTGCAGCGAGTGCTTGAGCCACGAACGTCTTCGCCTCAGGCCCGCCTTGATGCGATTCAGAAACTTCGCAGCGCTGGAATTCCAACCGGTGTGATGGTTGCACCGATCATTCCCGGTCTCACCGATCATGAAGTTCCGAAGATCGTCGACGCTTGCGCAAAAGCAGGAGCAGAATTTGCAGGATACACTATCGTCCGCCTGCCATGGGCGGTGGCGCCGTTGTTTGAACACTGGCTCGGGGAACACTTCCCCGAGCGCAAGGAGAAGGTGCTGGGACGCATCCGCGATTTGCGAGGAAACCGGCTGAATAATTCTCAATGGCACCGGAGGATGACGGGGGAAGGTATTTTCGCCGAGCAGATCGCTTCGATGTTTGCGGTATCATGTCGACGTAACCGAATGTGCGCGCGTCCGAAACTTTCTTGCGCGTCATTTCAAAGACCCAGCACGCAACTGCGCCTGTTCCGTTAAGTCCGATTATCTTAAGCTTGTGCAGCCGCATCCGGCGCCGAAAACGAATTAATAAAGCGGCGACTGCGAGCCTGCACTGGGTGCGGAGAGGCGGTAAGTGTGGAGGCCGTGCTGATTCATAAACACCCCGCTGGGTTAAGTCCCCGTTAAATTCCTGGTTCCTCCCCTCGCAGTACGTTGCACATCTGGCAGCGCGTACGGGAGTCGAACCCGTGTACCAGCCTTGAGAGGGCTGTGTCCTAACCACTAGACGAACGCGCCAAGATACAGGGTGCGTCTAGGAATACTGCAACGCCTTTGCCCTGGCAAGGTAGCGGATCAAAAATGCTTGCGCCGTTTTTCTTTCTTTTTCTGTTTTTGCGCGGACTTTTTTTTCCCGGGCGTTGCTGAGGTCGCAGGCGTTGGAGACGCACCTTCCGGTGTGGGCGACGGCCGCACACGTGGCTGATCGAGTAAACCCTGATGAGACGTCTTCAATCCCTGCAATGCCAGCTGGAGTTCGGGGGTTGTGGCGAGCGCGGACATGCGCTGGTAGTAGATGTCGTAGTAATTGCGGAGCCGATTCCTCTTTTCCAGATCAGTCCGTGCAGCCTGGGCATATGCCTTTGCCGCCTGCACCGCTGGGTCATTTACTGTCCGATTTCTTAATTGTCGCCATTCTACATGCATTCGTGCCTCATCTGCTGCTTTTCCGAGAGACCGCGGCTTTGAAAAATTCTGGTCTAGTTCTGATATTTCCGGCAGGTCGGGGCCGTTGGGCGGAATGGGCGAGGGTGTTGGTTCCAACTGTTCCTGACCCTCATAAAGATCGACAGTCGGCGGCGCGGCCTCCTGTCCCCGCAAAATTAGCGCCATACCGACCAGCGTTATTGAAATGATCAGCCCGGATATTTTCATTCCCAGTTGTTAGCCCAAATGTAGCGCACGATCGCGATGGTTCATGTCGGGGCGAGAGGATTTGAACCTCCGACCTCGTGGTCCCAAACCACGCGCTCTACCAAGCTAAGCTACGCCCCGAATCGAGCGAAATTAGTATCACGATTTAGCCTGTCGCGCATCCGCAGGTTTTAACCGCATCAGAGGTTGTAATCCAGGTTGGGAGCCAATCGCTTCTCCACCGCAGGCAACGATTCACTACGCCGGGTCGCGTAATCCCTAACCTGGTCTCGGCCAATCTGTCCTACCCCGAAATACTTGGCTTCGGGATGCGAGAAATAGAGTCCGCTCACGCTCGCTCCGGGGTGCATGGCGAAGGATTCCGTTAATGTGATGCCTGCGTTGTTCTCAGCATCCAGCAAATCAAACAATAGTCGCTTCTCAGCATGATCGGGACACGCCGGGTAACCGGCAGCGGGCCGGATTCCTCGATACTTTTCGCGGATTAGATCGGCCTGGGATAATTCTTCGTCGTGCCCGAATCCCCACGCAATCCGAGCTTGTTTATGCAGGTGCTCGGCGAACGCTTCGGCCAGACGATCTGCCAACGCCTTCGTCATGATGGCGCTGTAATCGTCGTGCTGTTCCTTGAATTCCTCGGCGAGTTCATCTGCGCCGTGAATGGTAACCGCAAAGCCACCGAGATAATCTTCCGATCCCGGAGAAATGAAATCCGCCAGGCAATGGTTGAATTGGCCGGCAGGCTTTTGCATTTGCTGTCGTAGGAAATAGAAGGTCGCGAATTTCTTCGTTCGATCCTCGTCAGCATACAGATCTACGTCATCACCAACTGATCTGGCTCGCCAAAACGCGTGAACACCACGCGCGATGAGGAGATTTTTGGCGACAATCCGATCAAGGAGTTTCTGTGCATCATCGAAAAGTTCGCGAGCTTGTTTGCCAATCTTAGGATCTTCAAAAATCGCGGGATACCGCCCGCGTAATTCCCACGCGTGGAAAAACGGCGACCAATCGATGTACTCGGCGAGCGTCCGCAATGCAAAGGTACGTATTCGGTCATCCTGAGCGCAGCGAAGCGCAGTCGAAGAATCCCGTTGCGTCACCTTACGGTTTGTTCCGCGAGATTTGATTCGCTCACTTCCCGTTCGCTCAGTCTCCGGCCCTCCCATCGATGTCGCGGCTTCCCGAGCCGCTCCATTCTCGACTGCGCTCGGCATGACAGTTTGGAAGATACGCACCCCTAAAAATTCGGGTTTTGGCGGGACATAATTGGTCCAATCAATACGTGTCCGGTTTGCGCGTGCTTCGTCGAGCATCAGCAAATTCTTTCGCTGCCTTCTTGCTGAATGGTCCCGACGCAAGCGTTCGTAGTCTTCGCGTGTTTTTTTATCGAAGTCGGACTTGAGCTCTTCTTTGAGCAGCGAATTGACAACACCCACTGCGCGCGAAGCGTCCAGAACATGCACAGTGCTGGCCTGATAATGTGGGGCGATCTTTACCGCAGTGTGCGCACGGCTCGTAGTCGCTCCCCCGATCAAAAGAGGTAAACGAAATCCTTCACGCTCCATTTCTTGCGCCACGTGAACCATCTCGTCCAGCGAAGGCGTAATGAGACCGCTCAGGCCGATCACGTCGGCTTGTTTTTCTCGCGCCGTTTCCAGGATCTTCGCCGCCGGCACCATCACCCCGAGATCCACCACGTCGTAATTGTTACATTGCAGCACGACTCCCACGATGTTCTTGCCGATGTCGTGCACATCGCCTTTCACCGTTGCCATCACGATGCGCCCCTGGGGTTTCGCCCCGGCCGATTTCTCCGCTTCCATGAATGGCAACAGATAGGCGACGGCTTTTTTCATTACTCGCGCGCTTTTCACGACCTGCGGCAGGAACATCTTGCCGGAGCCGAATAAGTCTCCAACCACGCTCATCCCGGCCATGAGCGGACCCTCGATCACGTCGAGAGGTCGCTTGCATTTTTGACGCGCTTCCTCCGTATCGGCGTCGATGTAGTCGACGATGCCCTTGATCAAGGCGTGTTTCAGACGTTCTTCGACAGACTCTTTTCGCCAGGCTTTGTCCGCGACTGGAGCCTTATCTTTCGCCTTAACGTTTTCCGCGAACTCGACCAGCCGCTCCGTTGCGTCGTCTCGGCGGTTCAACAGCACGTCTTCGACGCGCTCCCTTAACTCCGGATCAATTTCTTCGTAAACCGCAAGTTGCCCCGCGTTGACAATTCCCATGTCGAGACCTGCGCGGATGGCGTGAAAGAGAAATGCGGCATGCATCGCTTCGCGAACCGTGTTGTTTCCGCGAAACGAAAACGAAATGTTGCTCACGCCGCCGCTGACACGCGCGTCTGGAAGATTTTTTTTGATCCACTGCGTCGCCTTGATGAAATCGACTGCATAATTCCGGTGTTCCTCAAGGCCGGTGGCGACGGTCAGAATATTTGGATCGAAGATGATGTCGTTCGCGGGGAAATTCGCTTGTTTGGTCAAAAGATCGTAGGCGCGCGCACAAATCTCGATTTTGCGCTGAAAATTGTCAGCCTGACCTTGGTCGTCGAACGCCATCACAATTGCGGCAGCGCCATATCGCCTGATTAACCGGGCTTGCCTGAGAAAGTCTTCTTCGCCGTTTTTCAGGCTGATGGAATTCACCACCGATTTTCCCTGTACGCATTTGAGCCCTGCTTCGATGACGCTCCACTTGGAGCTGTCGATCACAATCGGAATTCGCGCGATCTCCGGTTCGCTAGCGATCAGGTTCAGAAACCGGACCATGGCCGCCTCCGAGTCGATCATCCCTTCGTCCATGTTCACGTCGAGAAGGTTTGCGCCGCCCTGCACCTGCTGACGCGCTACAACCAGGGCGCCATCGAAATCGCCCGCAAGAATCAGCTTGGAGAACTTCGGCGACCCAGTGATGTTGGTGCGCTCGCCAACAACAACGAAGCCGAACTCCGGTGTAACATTCAGCGGTTCGAGCCCGGAAAGTCGCAGAATCATGTGTAGCTGATTGTCCGTTCCACGACGCGGGGCGAAAATTTCTGCACAAGTTTCGTCAACGCACGGATGTGATCTGGTGTCGTGCCGCAACACCCGCCGACCAGGTTGAGCCAGCCGTTCTCCGCCCATTTCGCGATCTTGGGCGCAAAGGTTTCGGCTGTTTCTGGAAAACCGGTCGGAGAGAGTGGATCCGGCAAACCCGCGTTTGGATATGCACTCATGTAGTAAGGCGAAACGCGCGCCAGCTCTTCCACAAAAGGTTCCATTTCATCCGGACCGAGCGAACAATTCAAACCAAGGATCAACGGCTCAGCGTGGGCGATCGATGTGAGCGACGCTTCAACGGTTTGACCGCTCAAGTTGCGCCCGGACTTATCGATCACAGTGCCCGATATCATCAACGGCACGTCGCGTCCGGTTTGTTCCAGCGCGTCAGCGATGGCGAATACTGCGGCTTTTCCGTTGAGGGTGTCGAAAATGGTTTCGACAATGAGCACATCGACATCGCCGTCGAGCAGAGCCTTCGCTTCATCGAAGTAAGTTTGGCGAAGTTGATCGAACGTGACGGCGCGAAACGCGGGATCGTTTACATCAGGTGAGATCGAACCTGCTACAGGAAGAGGTCCCAGGGATCCGCCCACGAATCGCTGCCGGCCGGTTTCATTGCCCACGCGGTCCGCCGCGCGGCGCGCGATCTTGGCAGCTTCAAAATTAATCTCATGAACGAGCGCGCGAAGATCGGCATCGTCTATTACGCGCTGGAAAAATTCCTGATCTTTACGACCGCCTGCGAGCTCGCCTTGAAACAGGAAGTCATGCAAGCCGATGGTGGTTCCGCTAAATGTGTTCGTTTCGATAATGTCAGCGCCCGCATCAAGATAAGCGGCGTGAATCTCCTCGACGACTTGGGGCTGAGTCAGGTTGAGTAATTCCAGGCTGCCTTTGAGGTCTTTGCCTTTCCAATCCTGGAAGCGTTTTCCTCGGTATTCCGCCTCGGACAGCTTGTAGCGCTGGATCATGGTGCCCATGGCACCGTCGAGAAAGGCAATGCGCTCGCGCAGGAGCGCTTCCAAAGGATGAGAGCCGTTCGTTGACATGGTCATCCGTGAACTAAAGAGCGTTTCCCTGGCGAATCAAGCAACAAATTGACGCATCATGATGCGTAGATGTGTTAATGTAATCTTACTCTTGCGCCTGCTCCTACTTCTGCTCGTAATCATTGCTACGGCCACGCCATCGTCAAAATGACGAAATCCGAATGTCGAATGACGAAAGAATGATGAATGAGCAAATGGAGCGGAACTATTGTAAGATCGGCTCGTCATTTGAGAGTCGAGGTTCGTCATTTCCATTTGGTCTCGACTTTGCTCGACCTGACGATTAGCTGAGTGCGCCATGGAAGCGGTGCAGCTTTTCAAGTCGCTCGACCGCAATCAGCGGAACACGTTCTTCGCCTGTTTTCTCGGTTGGGCGCTGGATGCCTTTGATTTTTTTCTGCTCACCTTCGTGATTGTACCGATGGCAGGCGACTTTGGGACGAGCGTTGCCGAGCTGAGCTACGCCATCACGCTGACGCTGGCTATGCGTCCCGTAGGTGCGTTCATTTTTGGTTTGCTCGGCGACCGGTTTGGCCGGCGCATGCCGCTGATGATCGATATCATCTTTTACTCTCTAATGGAATTGCTGACGGCGTTTTCTCCGAGCTACACATGGCTGTTGATCTTCCGCGCGCTTTACGGAATCGGCATGGGCGGAGAATGGGGACTTGGCGCATCGCTGGCAATGGAAACCCTGCCTACTGCAGCTCGCGGATTGTTCTCGGGAATTCTACAACAAGGTTATGCGTTTGGTTATTTGCTCGCCGCAGTTGTGTATTGGATCGTGTTCCCAATTTTCGGGTGGCGCGGCCTCTTCGTCGCGGGAGCGCTGCCTGCTTTTCTCGTGTTGTACATCCGTGCGCGAGTGCCCGAGTCGCCTGTTTGGCTGCAGCGGCATCGCGAGACGCACGATTTTTGGCGCGATCTGCTGATTGTACTAAAACGCCACTGGATTCTCTTTCTTTACGTCATTTTATTAATGACGGCGTTCAACGCCATGTCTCATGGGACGCAGGACATGTATCAAACTTTTCTCGGCGAACAACGCCACTACGGCGTCACGCAGAAGGCCGCCACTGGGATCATTTACGCTGTTGGCGCAATCTGCGGCGGAACGGTGGTTGGTCATCTCTCGCAAAAATGGGGACGCCGTCGCTCGATTATTTTGACTGCCGTGTTGGGAATAATCCTTATTCCTCTCTGGGTTTTTCCGCCGGGCTTCACACTTCTTGTTGTTGGTGGATTTGCCATGCAATTCATGGTGCAAGGCGCCTGGGGAATTGTTCCTGTACATTTGAATGAACTCTCGCCCGGCAGTGTGCGAGGGACTTTCCCCGGGGTTGCGTATCAACTTGGAAACTTGTTCGCCGCCAACACGGCCGTCGTTGAAGCCAGACTGGCCGACCATTTCCGTGATGCAAGCGGACATCCGGATTATGCGAAGGCGCTCGCGCTTTTTGCGCTGGTGATCTTTTTGGTGCTGATCTTCCTCGCCGGTATTGGGCGCGAAGAACGCGGGAAGGAATTCTAGCGATGTCCGGCAGAGGGCGCCAAGCCCGTGCCGCCGCTGTTGGATTAAGGCGGCGCTTGCGACTGCGCTGCCACCTGCGCTGAAGCGCGGTAGACACCGGAGCCGAAACGTTGCTCGACAATTGCTTCCGCGATTCGGTCTGCGAGCAGCTCGCGATATTCCCAATCCCGGCTCTTGTTAGCTTCTGAGCGATTACTTAAATACCCACATTCGACGAGCACAGCGGGACAAGTGGCGAGGCGCAGGACGCGAAAATTTGCTGTATGGACTCCACCATTCGCGGAATTAGGGATGGTCATCAGTTTTTGCTGGATTCCACTAGCCAGGTCGAATGAGACGCCGGAATGATAGTATGTTTCGAATCCGCGAATCCGGCGTCTGCGCGAATCGTTAAAATGTATACTCACGAAAATTGCATTCTTCTGGGCGTTCTCAATGGCCACACGATTGTTCAATTCAATAAAAACGTCCGAGGAGCGGGTCATCACGGTTTTTAGTTGCGATTCGCGCAGCTTACGGTTGAGACGCTGGGCGACATCGAGAGCGATCATCTTCTCCGGTGGACCGTAGCGGCGATATGCGCCGCTATCCTTGCCTCCGTGTCCTGCATCCACCACGACCGTGTTAAAAGTCTTACTTGTGTTCTTGACCGCAGTGGTGGTGACGGTCTTGCAGGCAGCTAACGAAGCGAAAAAAGCGATTGTAACGAGGCGAATGACCTGGCGCGGCATCCTGATTTTATAGCAAAAAATACGCTTTCTACCAAAAATTTTTCGCCGCAAAGCTTGAACAAGGCAACGCAATTGGATGACGAACAGTCTGCTTTTGGCGACTGCAAAAAGCACTTGTGTTTTGTTCTAGTGCGCTTAATGCGTTTACTTCTTTTATGATAATTCGATTTGCGGTCCTCCCTTTGCTCCTGGCGTTGAACCTTTCGATGTGTAAAAAGCAGGAGAACGTCTCCGCGAGCTCGCAGCAAGCGAGCGCTTTATCACCAACTCCGGCTGTCGTCGCTACCCCGGTAGCGGCGTCGTCTCCAAAAATCACCAAACCGGTTGTCGATCAAACCGCCCAGGTAATCATTTTTTGTTATCACCGTCTGGTGGACAAGGTCCGTTATCCCGGGACCGAGATCACGCCCGCCGCGTTTGAAGAGCAAATGAAAAAATTGAAGGACAGCGGGATTACCGTCATTTCAATGCAGGATTTGCTGGGTTGGAAACGAGGTGAAAAGAACATCCCACCACGATGTGCTGTCATCACGTTCGACGACGGCTGGAAATCGCAATACGAGGTCGCGTGGCCGATCATGAAAAAATATGGTTATCCGTTTACCATGTTCATTTACACCGAAGGCGTACGCGGTGGCTCGTTAGGCGGCGGCGAAGCGATCACATGGGAGCAGCTTGCTGATATGCGCGACAACGGTGTGGATATTGAGGCGCATTCCGCAACGCATCAGGACTTACGCGAAGGGCATACGATCATGGTAGCCAATCCTGGAGGAAAGAGAACCAGGACGAAATTAACCGGCGATCAATACGAGCAATGGATGCAGAATGAAGTAGTCGGGTCGAAGCAGCTGCTCGAGCAGCGGCTGGGCATCAAAGTCAATTGCTTTGCCGTGCCGTTCGGCAATTACAACGAGCACGTCAAGGAGATTGCACGAAATTCCGGCTACGAGGCGATGTTCACGGTCTACGGCCAACCCATCACCTTTACCTCGCCGATGGATTCAATCGGTCGTTATGCGATCGAAGCAAACAAGCCGAAGGTATTTGATGATGCCGTGAAAATGATCGCCACCTCGAGTGCAGGCGGAGCAGCCGTTGCCGAAGTTGGGGCAAAGGATCTCGCGACGCAGCCGGCCGATGGCGAAACCGTGCGCACGGCACTGCCGCTGATCAAGGCTAACCTGAGTGCGCTTGGCACGATCGATCCCGGCAGCGTGCAAATGCGCGTGAGCGGTCTCGGTGTTGTTCCTGCGAATTATGACGCGAAATCCGGCACGGTGTCGTACCAGGTGACGCAAAAGTTACACGAGAAATCGTGCAGTGTGATTCTCAGCGCGAAATCTCAGGGTAAAAAGGTCGAAGCGCACTGGACCTTCGGAATTGAAGAAGGCGCGGCGGGAGGGACCTCGCCAATACCGACGCCTAAAAAATAAGCGCGCGATGCTTGGTAGCGCACGCGTCTCGCGTGCAAACGGGCCGAAACCAAAACACGAGACGCCCTGGCCGACCGGAAGTGACAGACCGCGACATCTAGCCTTTGAGCACTATGTTCTCCCAACTCTCTGACAAACTTCAGGACGTTTTCAAAGAGCTGCGCGGACACGGCACGATCAGTGAATCGAACATCGATGCCGCGTTACGCCATGTACGACTGGCGTTGCTCGAAGCTGATGTCGATTTTCAAGTTGCCAAAAGATTCATTGGGCGCGTTAAAGAAAAATCGCTTGGGGAAACCGTGCTTCACAGCATTACGCCAGGCCAGCAAATCGTAAAAATTTTTCATGACGAATTAACTGCTTTGCTCGGAGGCGATGCTGCACCGATGCATCTTGGCGATTCAGGCCGCATTTTGATTGTTGGTCTTAACGGGTCGGGCAAGACAACTTCCTCGGCCAAACTGGCGCGCCTTTTGAAAAAGCAGGGACGCGCCCCCGCTTTAATCGCGTGCGATTTGCAGAGACCTGCGGCGATCGAACAATTGGTAACTCTGGGGAAACAGATCGAGGTCCCGGTATTCGCTCCCGAGAGGGGCGAAAGGAATGTGGAGCAGGCCGCCGCCGACACATCTGCCAGAGCACGACTGGCGGCGGATGCGCCGGTAATCGAAATCTTCGATACGGCGGGTCGCCAGGAGATCGACGAAGCGCTGATTCAGGAACTGAAAGAGTTAAAGGAATTCCTAAACCCAGAAGAGACATTACTGGTCGTTGACGCCGCCACCGGCCAACAGGCAGTCAGCATTGCGTCCCGTTTTAACGACGCCTTATCGATTACAGGAATAATTCTGACAAAACTCGACGGCGACGCGCGAGGCGGCGCAGCACTCTCGATGCGCGAGGTGACGCGGCAGCCAATCAAGTTCGCAGGAACCGGAGAAAAACTCGACCAATTTGAAATCTTTGTTCCAGAACGGCTCGCCGGCCGGGTCCTCGGCATGGGCGACGTCGTTAGTCTGGTCGAAAAAGCGGCGGAAGCGGTCGATGAAGAAGAAGCCGCGCGATTGGAGCGGAAACTCCGCAGCGCTTCTTTTGATTTCGAGGATTTTCTCGCGCAATTCAAAATGATGCGGCGGATGGGGCCACTGGAGAATATTCTTGGCATGTTGCCCGGCATGAGTAATGTGCAGGGCCTCTCTGTTGACGAGAAGCAGCTTAAGCGCACGGAAGCCATCGTGCTTTCGATGACGAAGGAAGAGCGGACGCGCCCTGACATTTTGAATGCGCGGCGTCGTCAGCGCATCGCGCGCGGCAGCGGCTGCACTGTCACGGAGGTAAACGATTTGCTACGACGCTTTGATCAGATGCGGAAGATGATGAAAAGCACGGGCAAGATGAAAAAGATGATGGCGCAACTGGCGCGAATGAGACCTTAACATGGCAGTTTCAATCAGATTACGCAGAGAAGGAACAAAAAACAGCCCCTACTACAAAGTGGTAGTGGCCGACCGGCGCAGCCCGCGCGATGGAAAATTCATTGAGGCGATCGGTACATACGACCCTAAGAAATCTGGTCACAATAGCACTCTGAACATTGACCGAGTGGAATACTGGATCGGCAAAGGCGCACAACCATCCGATACGGTGCGCAGTTTAATCAAGAAGAATAAGAAAGCAGCGGAGACGCCGGAACCGGCAGGGAAAACGGAGCAAAAGGAGCAGCCTTCAGTGGAGGAACGGTCTTCACCTCCCGCGGCCCCGACTGAAGTAGCCGGTTAGCATCGGGACGTTTGTTCAGCTGAGGCTCGCTCCCAACGAACCAGGTCCAGCGATCTGTGCTGCTCGGGAAACGGATGCAAGGCGCTGGACTCTGAGAACGCGAAAATTCGCGTTTATTTATGCTCAGCTGTTGTGCCCTGGCTATTGTGTGAAGGCGGATTCATGGTTAGTCTTTGCGGCGCATGAGGGAATTTCTCGAGTTCATCCTCCGCCAACTGATTGAATTTCCTGACGACATGGTCCTCACGGAAATTCCAAGCGGCAGAACAACTGTCTTTAAGCTGCAACTTCGACGAGGAGACGTCGGCCGCGTCATTGGCCGCGGCGGCCAGACGATTCAGGCCATTCGCGCTTTGCTCGCGAGTTCCGCCGCCCGCCACGGCCAGCGGGCGATTCTGGAGATTGTCGAGTAAATTTTGGCGCGTTTGTAGCGGTGCTCTATACGCCGATCTTTTGGATTTCGGCGGTCATAGACCGCCGCTACAATTTCGGTGTCGCGCATTCTTTTCCAGATGAAGATCGACATTCTGACATTGTTTCCCGACATCTGTCGCGCGCCTCTGAGCGAAAGCATTATGAAACGGGCGCAAGAGAATGGAATCGTCGATCTTCGAATCCATAACTTCCGGGATTGGACGACGGATAAACATCACATTGTCGATGACTCGCCGTTTGGCGGCGGCCAGGGAATGGTGATGAAACCGGAACCGATTTTTGCGGCCGTCGAAGATCTCCGAAATCCATCATCCAAGGTGGTGCTGATGTCGCCTGCTGGACATAGGTTTAATCAACAAACGGCGACACAGCTTTCGCAAGAACCACATCTCATTATCATCTGTGGGCATTACGAAGGAGTCGATCACCGCGTGATTGAACATCTGGTGGATCTGGAAATTTCCATCGGCGATTACGTGCTTACTAACGGAGCGATCGCCGCCGTTGTTCTTGTTGATGCGATCGTGCGTTTATTGCCCGGAGCGCTTGGTCACGAACAATCAGCGGTAGAAGACAGTTTCAATCATGCATTGTTGGAAGCTCCGCAGTACACGCGCCCCGCAGAATTTCGTGGGTGGAAAGTTCCAGAAGTTTTACTTTCCGGGAATCACGCCGAGATCGCAAAGTGGCGCAAAGAACAGGCGATAAAGCGTACGCAGCAAAATCGGCCGGATTTGCTCCGCTGATTACTTTAGCAATGTCATCCCGAACGGCGAAGACGGTGAGGGACCTCACATTTGAAGTCCACGTTTCGGCTCTATGAGTGCGATCAACGAGCCTGTGTGAGGTCTCTCGCCTTGCTCGGGACGACAACCGGGCTTGTTACTGAGGCGCTTTCCCCAAGATGACACACGCATTGATTCCGCCGAAACCAAACGAGTTACTCATTACATATTTCAGTTCGGCTTCGCGTCCGTGATTGGGCACAACATCAAGATCACATGAGGGATCCTGATTTGCGTAGTTAATTGTGGGCGGAACCCGTTGCCGAT
>JBKPLD010000125.1:0-5863 GCA_046731415.1 Verrucomicrobiota bacterium | reverse complement strand
GTTGGTGACACAAACCGCTTAACGAACGACCGACATCATGCCTGAGACCACACAGACATCCGTGATCGGCAAACCTCAGCCGCGCATCGACGGCCCTCTTAAAGTCAGCGGTACCGCCATGTATGCTTCCGATTTCCATTTCCCTGACTTACTCTATGCCGTTCCGATCGAAGCGACGATTGCGAATGGCAAAATCCAAAAGCTGGACACAGCTGCGGCCGACAAAATGCCGGGCGTGCGAGCAATTTTTCATCGCGCAAACATCGGGAAGATCTTCCGCTCGGTCATGGGAAAAGGTATGGAAGGAATCTGTATCGAGCGGCGCCCTCCGTTCGAGGACGATGTGATCCGCTATTACGGCCAATACGTGGCGCTCGCCGTGGCGGATACTTTCGAGGCAGCAAAAGCCGCGGCCGATGCAGTCCGCGTGAGCTACAGCAAAGACAAACCGAACGTCAACCCTGACCTAAAAGCAGAAGACGATCCGCAGATCATTACAACTACGTACGGCCCGGAACATCGGCTGCAAAGCGAGCGGGGCGACCCCGACGCGGCGTTCGCCAATGCGCCAGTCAAACTCGACCAGACTTACGTCACGCCGTCCGAGACACATAACCCGATCGAGTTACAGGGGACAACTGCAATATGGGACGGCCAGATGCTGACACTCTATGAGGAATCACAGGCCATCTTCAATATGCGCAGCGTACTCGCGCAAATGTTCGGCTTGCCGAAAGAGAACGTTCGCGTGATTACCAAATTTGTCGGCTCAGGTTTCGGCAGCAAGCTCTGGCCATGGACGCATTGTCCACTGGCAGCCGCGGCTGCGCGCAAGTTAGGTAAACCAGTCAAGCTTGTAGTCAGCCGCAAGATGCAATTCCAAGCGTGCGGTCACCGCGCCCGTACTCAGCAGCGCGTGCGCATCGGCGCCACACCAGACGGCAAGCTGGTTTCGCTCATGCACGACTATGTTTACGAGAGGTCGATGCTCGACGATTACCACGAGAATTGCGGTGAAGCGACGCCATTCCATTACAGTGTCCCGAATCTTCGCGTAAAATTCGGACGGGCCAGGCGCAACATCGGCTCACCATCCGACATGCGCGGGCCCGGCGCGGTACCCGGTCTCTACGCGACCGAGTCGGCAATGAACGAACTGGCCGATCAACTCAAGATCGATCCAGTTCAGTTCCGCGTTCTTAACGAACCGAAGATCGACGAGTCGTTAGGCGTTCCATTCTCGTCACGTCATTTACTGGAGTGTCTTCAGTTGGGAGCAGAGAAATTTGGCTGGTCCAAGCGGATGCCAGAGGTCGGCTCGATGAAGCGCGATGGATTAATACTTGGTTGGGGTATGGCTACCGCTGCGTGGGTTGCTGCGCGATTTGCCGCTGAAGCCAATGTCCAGCTTCGCGACGATGGCACGACACGAATCGCGTGCGGCACGCAAGATATCGGTACAGGGACGTACACCATCCTTGCGCAGCTTGCGGCGGAAAAGGCCGGTGTGACGCTCGACAAAGTCGAAGTAGCCCTGGGCGATACGTCACTTCCAGAAGGCCCTGTTTCGGGTGGTTCGATGGCCACTGCATCGGTTATTCCAGCGGTTCTCGAAGCGGCGGACAACGCAATCAAATCGCTACTGACTGTCGCGACCACGACACCAGGATCCCCTTTCGAAAAACGCAAAAATGACGAGCTCGCGTTTGAGAGTGGTCGTGTTTTTCTAAAAGCGAATGGTCGTGCGAGTAGCATCCCATTTGCCGATGTGCTCCGGCGCGCCGATCTCCGTTTTGTCACCGGCAGCGGTAAGTCCAATGCAACCTTTGGCGAGGAAAAAAAGGAAAAACCGAAATTCTCAACGCATTCTTATGGATGTCATTTTGTCGAAGTAACCTGGCAGCCAGAAATCGCGCGGTTGCACGTTAATCGCGTCGTTAGTGTCATGGATGCCGGGCGCATTATTAATCCGCTGGCCGGGCGCAACCAAATCGAAGGCGCTGTCGTAATGGGAATCGGCATGGCGCTGTTCGAGCACACTACTTACGACCCACAGAACGGCGCGCCAATCAACAGTAACGTCGCCGATTACATCATGGCGGTGAACGCCGACGTGCCCAAACTCGAAGTGCATTTTCTCGATTATCCCGACAAAGAAATCAATCCACTGGGGGCACGCGGTATTGGAGAAATCGGTTTAGCGGGAATAGCCGCCGCTATCACAGCAGCTACCTATCACGCCACCGGCGTTCGCGTTCGCGAGCTGCCAATTACGATTGAGAAGTTGATTTAAATCGACAACGTCGCTCGTTAGGCGCGGTCCTGTTTGAGTTGCTCGGGCCGAATCGGAAGTCGTCTGATCCGAATTCCAACTGCTGCAAAAACGGCGTTTGCGATCGCGGGAACAATCGGCGGCACCGGTGGCTCGCCCATTCCGAAAGGTTGCGGTGCGTCCGAATCAATGATGTGTATTTCCATTGCTGGAGTATCGCGCATCCGTGCAACCGCGAAATCGGCGAAAGTGCTTTGTTGTGCCGCGCCGTCATGGAAAGTGATTTCACCTTTTAGCGCCGACGAAATACCCCAGATGATTCCGCCTTCCATTTGTTGCTCGACACCGATCGGGTTAACAACGAGACCGCAATCAACGGCAGCCACCACTCGCTCGAGGTGTACGTTATTTTCCCGATCGACCGAGACATCGACGACATAGGCGATGTAAGTACGCCCGGCGTACGCGTTGCACGCGATTCCACGACCGCGACCCTGGCTAATTGAAGCTCCGTTCCAGCCAGATTTATCTCGAACAGTTTCAAGGACACGACGCAACCGGCGACGATCGACTGTGGTGGCGCCGGCCTTAATCACATCGGCGCCTTTCAACATTTCTAAACGAAACGCGAGAGGGTCTGCGCCCCGCACTTGTGCTACCTCATCGATGAAACATTCGCGGGCAAACACGCTTGATGGCGCGAAGACTGATCGCCACGGCCCATGTTTTACTGGGAGATCGACCGCGACGTACGCCGTTTGGATCGCTGGAAATGCATACGGAATATCATAGCAACCCCAGGACCAGTCCTGGTACCAAGCGGCGTCGCGCATTTCTTTTGGATCAAGCGGCGAAATATTATGAAACGATCCGGCCTTGGTGTGCTTCCATGCACGAGGCGTTCCTTGCGCGTCAAATCCAGCCGAAAGGTAATGGACGGATGCAGCCTGGAAATGGCCCTGCTTCATGTCGTCAGCGCGCGACCAGAGAAGTTGGACCGGAGCTTTGGCGGCGCGCGAAATGTCCGCGGCTTCAACCGCGTAATCGACTCCGAGGCGTCGGCCAAATCCACCACCAATCAGAGTGATGTTCACATCCACATCGATTGGCCCAATCCCTAGCAGTTGCGCAACTTGCTTTTGCAATCTTTCCGGCGCCTGTGTGGGCGCCCAAATCGTGCAGCGATTCTCTCGAACGTCGGCCACGCAGTTCATCGTTTCGACCGGCGCGTGAGCGTAGAACGGATAATAATAGTGGGCGCCGATGGTTGTTGTGATCGCGCCTGTTCCGGCGGGAGGTTCTTCCTTACGAGTAAGAAATCCCGTCTCACGCGACGCGGTCTCGAGCCTTTTCCAATGAGCGTCCGAATCGAAAGCGTCTTTTGGCGGCTCACTCCATTCCACCGCAAGCGCGGTCCGGCCTTTGATCGCCGCCCAGGTAGAATTCGCGACAATAGCGATTCCGCGCGGCAATTTGATCACCGACTTCACACCCTTAACCGCTCGAGCCTTCTCTTCCTGAAGACTCTTCACTTTCGCGCCCGCGAATGGCGGACGCTCGAGCGATGCGTACAACATTCCCGGAATCTTGACGTCAATCCCATAGCGCGCTTTCCCAGACACAACGTCTGGTCCGTCGATGCGCACTATGCGGTGTCCGATAAATTTGAAGTCGGCCGCGTTCTTCAACGGCGGATTTTCCGGCAATTGGAGTTTAGCTGCATCCGCGACTAACGAACCGTATTCGAGGCGGCGTCCACTCGCGCCGTGCTCTATTGCACCGTTCACTGCTTTGCAGCTATCACGATCGACTTTCCACTGTGTAGCCGCAGCGGTGATTAGCATTTCTCGCGCGGCAGCTCCTGCCTGCCGCAACGGTTTCCAACTGCTCGCCATGCTGTCGCTTCCACCCGTTCCGAGATCGGAGTCGGCTGATGGTTTTGCCTGCAATAATTTGATCCGCGTCCAATCTGCTTCGAGTTCGTCCGCCAAAATCATGGCCAATGAGGTGCGCACCCCCTGGCCCATCTCGCATTTGCCAATCGTCAGAACGACGCTGCCATCGGAATTGATGCAGACCCAGCCGTTCGGTTTAAGTGAGCCCACGGCAATCGCATTAGTCGCCTGAAGCGAACGCCCTCCATCAAAACCGATGACGAGCGACGCGCCACTAAGGGCAGCTGTCTTCAAAAATGTGCGACGCGAGGTGATCATGCTTTTTTCGTGCGCATTTCACTCGCGGCACGTCGTATCGCTTTGCGTATTCGGGAATACGTGCCGCAGCGACAAACTGAGTCGGACATCACGTTGTCGATCAGTTCATCGCTCGGATCGGGATTTTGCTGCAACAGCCCACAGGCGGTCATGATCATTCCAGCCTGACAATATCCGCATTGCGCGACTTCTTCCTGAAGCCACGCGCGCTGACACGGATGGCTCACGTCATGCGACAGTCCTTCAATCGTGACGAAACTGCGAGACGATGCCTCGGATGCCGGCACCTGACACGCGCGCACGGCTTTCCCATTTTCGAGTACGGTGCATGCCCCGCAAACGCCAACTCCGCATCCAAATTTCGTCCCGGTCAATCCGAGATTGTCACGGATGAGCCACAGCAATGGAGCATCGTCGTCAGCTTCGACAACATGTCTGGTCCCATTAACCGTGAAATCGACCTTGCTCACGACAACGATGGTGACTCCGACTTCGATTCAAGACACCGACGCAGACGAGCGTGTTCAAACTTCTCTCTGATATTTAATCGCGAAATTGAGTGAGAAGGGGTTCGCTCCATCGTTTCGATTGCGGAATCGCGCCGGCGAACGGAGTATTCTCCTGCACCGTGAAGGACATTTACGATATTTTGCATGAGTGGCGAAGAAGCCGGCGCCAACCAAACCGTCCGAAAGACACATACGCGCTCGCGACTTTGGTGCGTGTAGAAGGTTCGAGTTATCGGCGGCCGGGAGCACGACTGTTGATTTGCCCTGACGGCAAAACGATCGGCTCGCTGAGTGCGGGGTGCCTCGAAGAAGAAGTGACGCTGCGTGCGCGCGAAGTTTTCGAAATAGGTGAACCGGCGCTGATCAGTTTCGATACGCGTCGTCGATTCGGTTGCGCCGGCAGGATCGACATCTTCATCGAACGCGCAGCGGAAAGTTTCTTTGCCGATCTCGCGAAGGAGCGGGATGCCAGACGGCCGTGTATTGCGATTACCAGATTCAGCGGTCACGAGCGCGGAAGCCGGATTATCAAATTCGATCGTGAGCACCCGCCTTCGCGAAGCTACGACCTGGCAGGTGACCAAGATCATCAGCATGAGTTAATCCAGGAAATTAATCCGCCGACGCAGCTTTGGATTTTTGGCGACGGTCCGGACAATACTCCGCTTTATTCGTTAGGCCAACTATTAGGTTGGGAAGTGAATACTTTTGTCGACGCAAACACGTTGGCACTCACCCCTGACCGCTGGACCGCCGCAATTGTAAAATCGCACAATTACGGACGCGACTTTGCTGCGCTCCAAACATTGCTGCCACTGAATTTGCGTTACGTCGGTTTGATTGGGCCGCGCAAACGGCGGGACCAATTG
>JBKPLD010000124.1:0-4087 GCA_046731415.1 Verrucomicrobiota bacterium | reverse complement strand
GGAAAACAGGACGACCAGCAGCGGCGCACCAAGATGAAGAAGACCGGCAAGAATAATTGTGACAGCCAGGACAACATACGAAAGCCGCACGGGGGTGATCATGGATGGCTTGGTTCCTTAAATGTAGCGCAACCGCCCCATTCGCCATAGGACGAATCCGCCATGACAGACTTGCGGCAGGAAATCGCGCCCGTCATCCTGAACGAAGTGAAGGACCTCACAAAAGGTGAAGAGTCACACAAGTCAACTCGTGTGATCAACGATCGTCCGAGGTCCCTCGGCTGAACTGTCGTGAGCGGCGTCGAAGGGCCCGGGATGATCAGGCGAACGCTACGCCGCCTGTCCGGTTTCTTTTTCTGCGCGTTCTTTCAGTGCGGCCTTCCGCGAGAGTTTTACGCGACCCTTGTCGTCGATGCCAATGCACTTCACCCAAATGATGTCGCCAATTTTGGCAACATCCTCGGTTCGCTTGACGCGAAAATCCGCGAGCTCGGAAATGTGCACGAGCCCATCTTTACCCGGGAAAACCTCGACGAACGCGCCGAATTCCTTCGTCGAGACGACGCGCCCCTGATATGTCTGACCGATCTCGATTTCGCGCGTCATGCCACCGATAATCTCTTTCGCGCGCGCCATGCTCTCGCCGCTGGTGGCGTAAATGTGCACCGAGCCGTCGTCTTCAATATTAATTTCAGCGCCGGTCTCGGCGACAATACCCTTAATGGTCTTGCCGCCCGGCCCAATGAGAGCCCCAATCTTCTCCGGATTAATCTTGATCGTCTCGATTCGTGGCGCGTACTTCGACAACTCTGTCCGCGGTTTCTCCAGCGCGCCGGCCATGATGCCAAGAATTTTCGTACGCGCTTCTTTTGCGCGCTGAATCGCCTCTGCCATGATCTTATGGCTGATACCAGGCAGTTTCAGATCGAGCTGAAAACCTGTGACGCCGTCATCGGTTCCGCAAAGCTTGAAGTCCATGTCGCCAAAATGGTCCTCGGAACCGATGATATCGGTCAGCAATTCATAGCGTTTTCCGTCTGAGCCGGACTGGCCATCGCTGCTCTCAGTCACAAGTCCAATCGAGATTCCAGCAACCGGCGTTTTTACGGGCACCCCCGCATCCATGAGCGCAAGCATCCCTGCGCACACGCTCGCCATGGAGGTCGAGCCATTTGACTCCATGATCTCGCTCGAGATGCGGATGGCGTAGCGAAAATCATTTTCGTTTGGCACAACCGGTTCCAACGAACGCTCAGCCAGCGCGCCATGACCGATCTCGCGGCGCCCGGGCCCACCCGTACGTCCCGTTTCGCCCACGCTAAACGGCGGAAAATTGTAGTGTAGAATAAAACGCTTCGATTGTTCTCCGCCGCCATAGGCGTCCAGCATTTGCGCTTCCTCGATCGGCGCCAGGGTCGCGAGTGCGACCGCCTGCGTTTCACCGCGTTGAAAAATCGCTGAACCATGCGCACGCGGCAGAACACTCACTTCGCAACTGATGGGCCGTAAATCCTGGTAGCCGCGACCATCAACGCGTTTCTGTTTTTCCAGGATGCTGACGCGAAAGGCCTTCTTTTGGACGTAATCGAATGCCTGCGAGATGGCAAAGGGATCGGCCTCGGGATGTTTTTCAAGGATCGCCGTCTTTACTTCCTCACGCAATGCGTCGACTGCCTTCGCTCGCGCTACCTTTCCTTCAGTGTAGAGCGCGCCTACGATCCGGTCGCCGGCAATACGGTAAGCGATATCCAGTAACTCCTGGTTCACCTGAAGCAACTGCGGTTCTCGCTTCGGCTTGCCCACCATCGGGGCCAATTCCTTTTGAACCCGAATCATTTCGCGCGCATGTCCATGCGCGAACTCGAGCGCTTTGATGAATTCGGTTTCCGGCAGTTCCCTGGCCGAGCCTTCGATCATGATGACATCGTTTTCGGTGCCGACGTAAACAAGATCGAGGTCGCTCTCGGCACGCTGCGCGTGTGTCGGGTTCGCGATGAACTCTCCAGTCACCCGGCCAACGCGCACAGCACCGATTGGACCGGCAAATGGAATATCCGAAACACACAGCGCAGCGGATGCGCCGTTGATCGCCAGAATATCTGGATCATTTTCGCCGTCGGCGCTGAGCAAAATCGAAATGATCTGCGTGTCGTAAAAATATCCGTGAGGAAAGAGCGGCCGCAGAGGCCGGTCGATCATGCGCGACGTAAGCGTTTCCTTTTCTGTCGGTCGGCCTTCGCGCTTGAAATAGCCGCCGGGAAATTTCCCAACCGCGGCCGCCTTTTCGCGATAATCGACTGTCAGTGGGAAATAATCCTGGCCTTCTTTAACGCCCGTCGCCGATACGGCACTGACCAGTACCATCGTGTCACCGCATGTGACAATGACTGCGCCATCGGCAAGTCTCGCGATCTTCCCGGTTTCGATTGAGATTGGAGTGGCCCCAATTTGGGCCGTGACCTTCTGTTGCATTTTACTTTTCCTGGATGTGCGATTCCAGGCCGGTCACCCTGACTGTAGGTTTTAAACCCGCGCGAGGATCGTCCGCCGCGGCGGACGCCCGATTCGAAACTAAAACCTAAAATCCAAGGTGATCACTGCACCTGGAACTGCTGGTTATCTGTTGTTTTTAATTTGTTACGGTTTCGAGCAATTCAAACAATCGAAAGCGAACCGAATGGTCCTTGTTATTTGCGCAAGTTCAGCTTGTCGATCAGTTTTTTGTAACGATCGGCTTTAGTCTTGCTCAAATAATCGAGCAAACTTCGGCGGTGCGCGACCATTTTAAGTAAGCCGCGTCGCGAAGAATGATCTTTCCGATTGGTCTTAAGGTGCTCAGTCAAATGCTCGATCCGGCGGGTGAGAAGTGCGACCTGCACATCCGCGCTGCCGGTATCGTTTTCATGCAGCTGAAACTCCTTAAGATTATCCGTTTGGTTGCTCTCTGCCATAACGAAGGCGCTACTTTAGACGAAGACCGCATTTTGGCAACCATACACACTGAAGTCTCGTGCCACGGCGCACGTGTCATTCATAAACAGGGCCTGGTTCGCGTTTGCCATCGTACCAGAGACGCAATCTCGCGCGCGACCTCGCCATGCGAGGCCCGCCGAAGATCATGATGAATAGTGTGCCAAGAATTTCTTTGGCTGAATACATGCGCAACTTCCGGCCAGATGTGAGAACAGGTTGTCGCAACAACTTGAAACTGCCGAGTTTTCTTAGCGCAAGGCTAAAATAAACTTCTTCTCCGGCAAAGTATTGCTCATCGAACCCGCCAGTCGCCTCGAAATTGCGGCGCGTGGTAAATAAAAAGGCGCCCGCGCCGAGATTGAGGCCAAAGTAAAGGGTGCAAAATGCGTGTAAGAAAATGCGGCTCCACAGCGGGATGAATCCATCCATCACTCCACGAGCGCTGCCGCCGGCGTAACCCGCTTCCAGAGCGGCAGTCGCTTCCGTAACGTGGGTTCGATTTATCCGCGTATCGGCGTCAATGAAAAACAGGCATTCACCATGCGCGGCGCGCGCTCCGGCGTTTCGAGCGGCGGCGATTTGGCGCCGGTGGATGGAGACGACGCGGGCACCAGCTTGCGCGGCGATTTCCGGCGTCGCATCCGTCGATGCATCATCCACCACGATGATTTCGAATGGCCGACAGGCTCCAGAAGCGGCAGCGCGAATCGCAGCGAGCGTCGAGGGAAGCTCTGCCTCTTCGTTGTACGCGGGAACAATAAATGAGATCATTACGTTCAGTTCGCAGAGTAATCCACTCTAGCTCATAAAGGGGGGTTTGACCTATCCACTTACAAAATCGAAATAGCAAGAATGTCTGCCCGGTCTGCCCGTTTGCTTGTAATTGCCATTTCAGTCTGGTCATTGCTTGCTGGCTGTGCAGCACAAAAGAGTCTACGCAGGCGGACTCTGATTCAATCCTTCGCAAACAAGAGACGACCACGAGGTTCACGGCGAAGTCGGAGTGATGTACGGTCACAGCGCGAGATAAAGGCTGCGGGGAGTCAGCGGACACAACGACGCCAAATTTCTATTTCGTTTTGGCATAGAGAAGCGAATCGAGAAGCTTTCCGTC
>JBKPLD010000123.1:0-25947 GCA_046731415.1 Verrucomicrobiota bacterium | reverse complement strand
CACCAGGAGCGCATTCCGATTCGCACAGCAATTTGGGAAATGCCTTCGGGACAAATCGATGGCCCCGCCCAGGAAACCGTTGAGCAAGTGGCGCTGCGCGAACTTCGCGAGGAAGCAGGTTACGAGCTTGCAACGGACGGCGAACTCATCGCGTGCGGCGATTACTTCACCTCGCCCGGCTTTACAGATGAACGTGGTTATTTCTTTTTGGCGCGACCGGTACAGAAATGCAAAGAGACTTCAGCCAGAGACGAAGGGGAATCGATTCTCGATTGTCGCGAATTTAGCGTAACAGAAATTCGGCGAATGATCGCCCAGAATGAGATTCGCGATGCCAACACGCTAAGCATTTGGGCGCGGCTCTGGGCGGGTGATCTTCTGCCAGGTTGAGCTTCCAATGACGCATCAGTTGGCTGATTTCATTAACACCTGGCTTCAGCCGGGTGGGAAAAGAAGAGCGGACGGCGAGCCGTTTCAACTGCGTTTGAGAAGACACAAAGCCGTTAAAACGGTTTTTCAGTCCCTGAGTTCATTGCATCCGGCTGAAGCCAGGTGTTAAAGAGAAGGCTGGCGGACTGTCCGAGAATCATGCAATGGTCTTGAAAGACATTTTCAAATTTCGCGAACTGCCGGAGACCGAAACTTCCAAGCCATTTCTCGAGCATTTGGAAGACTTGCGATGGACGATCGTAAAGATGGCAATCACGCTGATGGCAGCGATGATCGTTTGCTTCACTTTTCGGTCGACACTCGTGAGGATACTGCAGGCACCGTTGCGCGATGTGGGATCACAGATCGGAACGCTTAAGGCGCTTGGCATCACCGACTCTATTGTGATCTCATTTCATCTGGCGTTCTATGCAGGCATCGTTATCTCCTTTCCGCTGCTGCTTTATTTCTTGGCGGAGTTTGTGCTGCCTGCGCTCACCGCCGTAGAAAAGCGCTTTTTGTTTCCTGCTATCCTGGTGAGCTTCGCGCTCTTCCTTCTCGGCGTGAGCGTTTGTTATTTTTGGCTGCTTCCGAAAACGATTCTCTTTTTCTTTCGCGATACCGAGTCACTCGGCTGGGCGCCTACATGGACAGTGCAGCAATATTATTCCTTTGTGACGCGATTTACGATCGGTTTCGGGCTGGCTTTCGAATTGCCGGTGGTAGTGCTGGCGCTTGTTCGATTTGGATTGATTACTTACAGGTTCATGGCCCGCACACGGCCTTATGCCGTGGTGCTGATCTTTATTCTGGCCACAATCATCACGCCGACACCAGACATTCTGACCTTGATCGCGATGGCGCTCCCCATGTGCCTGCTTTATGAAAGCTGTATCTGGATTGCGTGGCTAATGGAACGCCGCAGCGCAAGGTCGGTCACCCAATAATCCCGCGTGGATCATTCTCAGTTTCTCTTTCGCATATTTGCTCTTATTCTCGGTGCGGCGGTCGGGTCGTTTTTAAACGTCTGCATCTATCGCTGGCCTGCCGATCTTTCCATTAACAAGCCGCGTCGCTCTTTTTGCCCGGCCTGCAAACGGCCGATCCCTTTTCACCAAAATCTGCCGTTGGTCAGCTGGATTTTACTCGGCGGTCGTTGTGCAAATTGCGGTGCGAAAATCGCCTTTCGCTATTTCGCGGTGGAATTGATCACCGCGCTGCTGTTCCTGGCGGTTTGGCAGAGTTTTCCGTGGCAACTGGCAATTGCATACTGGATTTTGGTTTCGCTCCTGATCGTTGGAACATTCATCGACCTCGAGCACTTCATTATTCCAGACCGGGTAACGATCGGCGGAATTGTTGCTGGTGTGATTTGCAGTGTAGCTGTGCCAGCTTTGATGGAAGCGGATTCACGGCTTGCCGCAGGCGTTCGTTCGATCCTGGCCGCCGCTCTCGGCTACGTAATTCTGTTGATTGTTCTCGAAGCTGGCAAGATAGCGTTTGGAAGAAAGCGGATTGAGTTCGACGGGCCAACACCGTTCACCTGGACGAAACGTGGCGATGACGCCGATCTTGTGGTGGGCACCGAAGAAAGCCTATGGAGCGACTATTTTGCGCGGGAAAAAGATCGGTTATTGCTTGAGTGCGATGAGGCCAGGATCGACCACCGCGCCTTTGGAGACGTCACACTCGATTTTCGCTACGATCGCGTCACGGTCGAAAGCAGCGTGATGATGCTCGACGACGTGACGCAGATTTCCGGCGTAGCGCGTGAACTGGTTATTCCTCGCGAGGCGATGGGCCGCGGCGATTTGAAATTTCTCGCAGCGATTGGGGCGTTCCTCGGCTGGCGCGCCGTGTTGTTTAGTCTTTTCGCTGGATCGCTTCTGGGCTCGATTGTTGGCCTGATCACGCTGGTCGTGGGAAAACGGGTCTGGTCAGCCAAGCTGCCGTTTGGACCTTACCTCGCGCTTGGCGCGCTTAGCTGGATGTTTTTTGGCCATATGTTTCTGCATTGGTATGCGGGACTGCTGAATCCCTAGCTTGTACCCCGGAGCGAAATGATTCTTACCAACGCGCGTTTAATTTTTCCCGATGGAATTCGTGATGGTCTTGAGCTCGTTGTTGAAGGAGGAAAGATCACCGCGATGCGACCGCCTGCGCCTAGGCTACGGCGGACAGGCGAGCACACTCAGGCGCGCGGGAAAGAGATTGATGGCTCTCCTCCGGGCTCGCCACCCTCTCGGGCTGCCCGTCTACGTCGCTCGATTCCTGCCGGCTCCGTTGTCGATCTAAGCGGAAATTACGTCGCTCCTGGCTTCATTGATCTTCACGTACATGGCGCCCTGGGCCGCGACACCATGGAAGCTTCTGCCGAGGCTTTTCGAGCGATCTGCCATTATCATGCCAGTGGCGGCACCACTTCGCTTTTGCTGACTACGGCGACTGCGCCAATGGATCGCGTCAGCGATGTTTTAAATACTGTCCGTGATTATGGTAGGACGAGACCCTTGGGCGCGCCATTCAATCAGATTGCAGGCGTCCACGTAGAGGGTCCATTCATTTCAACGGCCAACTGCGGTGCGCAACGCGCCGAATTCATTCAACGTCCGTCGCGAGCTTCAGTCCAACAGTTGCTCGACCACGCGGATGTGATCAAGCGAATCACGATCGCACCAGAGCTGCAGGGATCGCTCGAGGCGATCGAGAACTTTTACGCACGCGGGATCAATATCAGCGGAGGCCACAGCGATGCGTGGGACGAGGAGGCACGAAACGGTTTCGCACGCGGCATGCGCAGCGTCACCCACACTTTCAACTGCATGTCGAGCGCGCGCCGTCGCGGCATCTATCGTATTGGCGGTTTACTGGAGTTTGCATTAAGCGAACCGCAAATCAGTTGCGAACTAATCGCTGATGATCATCACGTTTCTAAAACGCTCATGAAAATGTTGTATTGCGCGAAAGGCCCGCGTGGGATTTGTCTTGTAACCGATGCAACGGCCGGCGCCGGGTTGCCGGATCAATCACGGTTTTCGCTTTTTGGACTGGATTGCGTTGTGGAGGATGGCGTCTGTTTACTTGCAGACCGCTCAGCGCTCGCCGGTAGCGCTTCGCGCATGATTGATCTTGTGCGCACCATGGTCACAAAGGTGAATGTTCCGCTGCACGAGGCCGTCGCGATGGCCACGAAAAATCCTGCGCGTGCAGTTGGCCTTGAAACCAAGGGCCGCCTGGAGGTCGGCGCCGATGCGGACTTGGTCGTTCTCTCGCCAAAGTTGGAAGTGGTCCAAACATTTAGCGGCGGTGAGGAAGTTTGGTCCAAGTAACACGGTGGCTTCAGCCCGGTGATAAAGGCGTTTAACGATTAGCGAACCGTTTGAACGGTTTGCTTCGGGGGATTAAGCCATTGAAACGGCAGCCGGCTCAGACATACGAAGGGCACCAGGCTGAAGCCGCGTGTTAACGACATCTCAGAGCGCCAATAAGAATTCAGCGATATCGAGCGCAGCGCGCGGTCGGCTGAGCTTGCTGATATTGTCCGACCATTCGCGCCATTGTTTTCCGTTGTCTGCAAATGCATGCTGGACCTGTGCGATAACTTCCCGTGTCGAATTGGCGATCACGCCCGAATTCGTCTCCACGATCAACTGGGCGTTGCCTTCCTCCTGTCCGGCAACGACGTAATTGATGATCATTGGACAGGCAGCGGCAATCGTTTCCTGCACCGTCGCCCCTCCGGCCTTGCCGATGAGCAAATGGCTCTCGTGAAGCATCCGGGGAAGTTCGTCGGTCCAGCCAATGATCTTCGCCTTATCGCCGACTGCAGCTTCGATCTCTGGTTTGAGCCTGTCGGCGCGGCCAATCGTCACGGTGAGATCGACACCCAACACAGCGAGTCGTTGTGCCAGTTCCGGCGCGCCGCGAGTGGCCGCATGGATCATGTACAAAATGCGGCGCTCAGAGTTGATTGAGGGAAGTACGCGATTCGACCTCGCGGAGTCGGCAAATTTTGGACTTACAGGAAAGCCAAATACTTTGACCTTTTCCGCGGCGACTCCGGCCCCTCGCAGGACGGAGGCACTCTGCTCATTTGCAACGAGGAAATAATCGGCGTCGCAACGATACCAAACTGCATTGATAGTAATCGAATCGGTGATCACAACGGCAACTTTGCAAGGCCGAGAGTATCCGGCGTTTTGTAGCTGAATTTGCCTAAGTACATTCGGATAGGCGGGAAAAGTGCAGGCGATCACATCTGGTTGAAAACGTTCCAGTAATGCGGAGAAATGATCTTTGAGCTGCGAGAAGCGCGCGAATTCGGTATCGAAATCCCTCTTTCGTTCGAGCCAGCGATACACGGCGCCCCATGCGCCCGGGGCAAGATTGACAACCGCCAGGTAGCTTTTTCGCACCAGCTCGTTGACAGGCCCGTACGCTTCGGCAAACAAATCGCGCAATTCCACCTCCGTCCCTTCCGGGGCAACGCGGGCAAGACCGTCGCGAATTCCACGCGCGGCACTGTTGTGACCTTCCCCGAAACTCGCCGTGAGGATCAATATTCGTTTCTTCATCAAGCCAGACGTGCGCACTCGCGAGCCATTTCGGAATCTCGGATTATTCTGGAGTCCCGCGTGCCACGAGCAAGAGCCATAGATGTTTCGCTTCGCTCAACATGACAAGTGGAGCGAGTTTAATGGATATTTACAGCCGGCAAAGTAAACTCTCGTGCGGATGAAATATCTCGGATTTCTCTGGCGCGTTTTGCGGCAGCTGGTTTGGGAAACGGCAACTGATACCACGACCGGGCTGGCCGCACAGATGGCGTACCTCCTTCTTTTTGCGCTGGCGCCCGGATCGCTGTTTCTCTGGCATCTGCTGGGTTTGTTCGGCACCGATCCGACCAAGTTGCATCGGATGTTTCTTCTCTTGAAAAGCTTCATGCCGCCGGACCAGAAAGTGCAGGAGATTCTCGATTCCGCGATGGCGAATGTGGTGGTGACGGGCTCAAGCGGCTTGCTCGCGAACGCGGGCATCATTCTCGGAATTTATTGCGGAACTGTTTTCATTGCGACGACTTCACGCGCTCTTAGTCATACATACGGAATTCGGGAAGATCGCCATTGGTGGTCCAAGTATATCATCTCATTTTTCATGCTCTTTTGGTTTGGCATCATCATTGTGTTCTGCTTCAACGCAATCGTCTTTGGCGAACGGCTGGCCGGTCTTGCAGAAGTTAATTTTCAACTAGCTTTTCCGCTGCAAGCATGGATCACAACGCTCAATTTGCCGTTTACGTTTGTGGCCCTGGTCATTCTCGCGCTCGCACTTTATCTCCTGACGCCGGAAAATTATTTGACCGTTCGCCAGGCTTTGCCGGGCGCCATTTTCTTTTCAATTGGTTGGATCATCGCGACGAAGCTTTTTCAACTCTATGTGGCGCGATATGATCGCTACAACCCGACATATCTCGCACTGGCGTCCATCGTGGTACTGCTTACGTGGATGTATTTGACCTGTCTCTTGCTATTGCTTGGCGGAAAGTTGAACGCCATTCTTCGGCGTGAAGGCGAAAGGATGCGCGCGGCTGCGCCTGCCTCGCCAGAGGCGGTAGCGACAAGCTGAAGAGTTAAAAAAGCTTAATCGTTAAAAAGGAAACGATGGTTACACTTTTTAACTTTTTTGACGATCTGGTTTGATCGCGTCGCGCGCTCTGTTACGCTCCGTCGCAGTGGTGCGCTTTTGCATTTGGCTCACAACTACGCTCGTTTCTGGCGCAATCATCGGAAGTCTCCTCTGTGCGCAAGTCGATAACGAAGAAAAAAGCCAGCGGAATGAATCCGAACAAACCGAGGCGCATTCGTCGCCATCTCCAGAACCTAAAAAGTCTCCGAGCGCGCTAGCAAAGGGATCGGAAGACAAATTAGCAAAAAAACATCAGACGCCCGCCCGCAATGCTTCGCGTGGCGATGCAGACGGGTCTGCAACCCCGGAAAAGGCTCCAACCGCGATTCCTCACACAAAATTGGCAGACGAAGCCGCCCAAAAGAAAACAGATCCTTCTTCGAAAGGAAAGAAATCGCCGGCGCCGACCTCGAAAGCAAAAGCAGCAAAAGAAGAGTCGACCAGCGACGATAACGCGGACGCACAAGAATCCTCGCACGCCTTCAAAACAAAACCGTCAAAAAAATCTGACGAAGAGGAAGAGGCAACGCCCAAACCGACACCGCGCGAAACGCCGGAGCCCGGCGTTTCACCAAAATCAAAACGGCGTCACACGCCCACGCCTAAACCGAAATCGAAAAGATCCACGGAGGTTTTGCGCAAAACAAAGAAGACGGGAAAATCCAAATCGGCGCGAAAAGAAGAGGAAACACCAAAGCCGGAGAAAACGCCGCCCGCTTCTGCGGAGGCACGCGGTTCGGCGGCAGAACGACCGACCCCTGCGCCCAAGAGTATGGGGGGTGCGCCGACACCGGCAACGTCGCCCGAACAAAAAACTCAGCGCGCTCCAAGCGGCGATCGCGCGCAGGTTGTGATCGAAAAGTCGGGTCTCGAAGAAGACCAGGGCCTCGAGCCTCCGCCGACGCCTCCACCGAGAAGAGGTTTCTGGCCCTGGTCTCGCAGTTCGGGCAATTACCGTTATTTGACGAGATCCGTTATCGACGCAATCCGACGCGCGCCGGTGAAACGACGTCGCTGGCAATTCATTGTGGTGCACAACAGCGGAACGCGCCAGGGGAACGCGCGCGTGTTTGATTATTATCATCGGCATGTGCGCCGGATGCAGAACGGTCTTGCTTATCATTTCGTGATAGGGAACGGAACATCCACCGGAAACGGCCAGGTCGAAGTAGGCGACCGCTGGCGCCGCCAGATCAACGGCGGACACGTGCACAGCGATTATCTGAACAACATCTCGCTCGGCATTTGTCTGGTCGGCGATTTCAATCGTGGGCAGCCAACGCGCGCACAGCTCGACTCCTGCGAGGAACTCATCCGCTATCTGCGAGACCGATGCGGTAAGACCGACAGGGGCGCGATTCCTGTGCGGCCACACCGTGAAATGAACCCGCCGCGTTGGCCGACTGATTGTCCGGGAGACGATTTTCCCTATTCGTGGTTTCGCAGGTTTTAGTAGGCATGTCAGAAACGGCAGGGACGGACCGCTGGGTCGTCCGTGCATTGCGGCGTGCCCGGCCCGTCGGCCCTGAGCTTGGGGTCGAACGACGGTCCGCCCCCACCAAGAATTGTATTTCAACTAGAAAGCGTTATTTCCGCTCGGCTACCATCAAATTGGCTTCCTTGTAATTCCAGCGGTAACCGAATCCGAAGTCAACCGGCGGCGGATTGCTTTGGCGAAAAAGTTCCTGAAGCCGGGGCTGATAATGTTGTTTGAAGATATCGAGTGGGCCGAGGTAAACGCCAAAAAGGCGCAGGTTCCACTTGTTTGGATCGAAATAAGCCAGGGGGATTCCGGAATCGTCCTGCACAATGCGGTTACTATGTTCGAGGATGAAATTGCGGATCGTCGTGAAACCCTGCTCGAACATCAGATACGAAGAAGATTTCAGAAAACTCGAGCCGACGCCAAGCCGATGGCAAAATTTTAGGAACCCGGGCGCAGATTTGATGCCGCCATCGGAAATATCCGTCGTGAAATAATACAAGGTTTGTGAATTGCCCGATTGATTGTCGGTATAACGGATTCGCGCTCCGGGAATGCTGCCGCCTTTCTTTCCCGGCGCTGCCTCTTCAAATGCGCCATTACTGTTGAGCGAGCCAAACGTCACGTTCGTTATCGACTTATCGGCGCGCGCGATGAAAGTGTAGAGGATGGGCAACACGCCATTCAGATTCTGCTCGTGCAGATCGACTTTCATGTCTTTCGTAATGAAATACGTCGTGTTCAGCGAGGATTTCATTGCGTTTTCCAGATTTCCCAGCGCGCCAGCCAGATTTGGAATACGCAACGGATCAGGTGGCGGGCCCATTGATTCCTTCCCGCAAAGCACGTATACCGACGCGTTGGAGAAAAATTGATCGACGTACAAAAAGTCCGGACCACTGAACATGTAAAATGCGACCGGAGTCGGCTGCGTTAGCTCGGGAAGATAAGTGGCTGTCCACGCATGCAGTCTTTGAAGCTGACGCTGGAACAGTTTGGTGAACTCGCTCTCGAAAAAAGCGGAATGCGCTTGCCACGCTGGATCGCGTGTGAGCGGCGCGAGCGGAGAATTCTCCGGTACAGGCATTCCGGCAAGGAAGCGCGCGATATCGTTGGGGCCCGCCGTGGCGGCGGGCGCTACTGGCATCACAGGAATCGCGCGCGGCGCACTCTCTGGAATCTGTTGTGCGAAAACGCCGGGTGCAGTCGCCAACAGCATCACGACGCAGGCTAGCACCCTGTAGCGTGTCGCAGTTCTCCGCCTCTCCCTTTTCAAGCGAGATGATAGAGTGAGGGTTCCGCCACGTGCAATTTTGTTTCTGCAAGGTTGCGTTTTCATGCTGAGCGTCGTTGAGGGCGTTTTTGCGCGCAAAAGTAAAGAAACAGACCAAGAAGTGCGGTCGCGAGTCCAGCCAGCGATTCGATCGTCTTCGAGCGCAACAGATAAAACATCATCCAAACTGTGATGACGGCGAATAGAATCGGAGGCAGCGGATACGCCCACACTCGGTAAGGCCGGGCGATTTCAGGACGCGTGACGCGCAAAATCATCACGCCCAGCACGGTGAACAGGCAGCAGAGCAACAAGCTAAATTGAGTGTATTGCACCACGCTTTCAAAGCTGCGTGTAAGCAAAAGCACATTGACGATGAGCAACTGCAGCACAATGGCGTTCGTGGGAATGCCGTGAGGATTCTTGCGACCAAGCAGTCGCAACAACCAATGATCTTCGCCCATCGACATGCTGACACGCGGCCCGATCCATGTCATGGAGCTGATTGCCGAAACCAAGCCGAGACAAATAACGGCCCCGGCAACCCGTCCGCCGTTCGTCCCGAAAATGTGTTTTCCTGCGATCAACGCTACGTCGAGTTGACCTTTCAATTCCTGGATGGGTGTCGTCGCGAGAAAGACGGCGTTGAGCAGAACGTAAATCACGATCACGATACCCGTCCCCACCAGCAATGAGCGCGGCACATTTTTTTCCGGTTTCTTAATTTCTCCTGTGATGTACGCCGCCGCGTTCCAACCCGAGTAGGAATACATCACATAAACCAGCGCGACAGCAAAGGGCGCGCCGAACATGGCGATCCCATCACCGGGCCTGGGCAGGAAGCTGATGGGTTGTTTTGTCTGCACAAACAATCCGCCCGCGATCAGCGCGGCGATCAGCATCAATTTCACAAGCGTGGAGAGATTTTGAAATACGCTGCCGATCTGGAGATTTCCGAGATGAAAGAATGTTACGACCCAAACAACGACAAATGACAGAAACACCGGCGAGCCGACACCGAACACTCCGACAAAATATTTCCCGAACGCCATTGCGGCGAGTGCGATTGGTGCGGCAAACCCAACTGTGGCGGAAACGAATCCCGCCATGAATCCGAGCGCGGGATGATAGATCTGCGATAGTAAATGGTATTCACCGCCGGAGCGAGGCAGCGCGGCGCTGAGCTCGCCATAGCAAAGTGCGCCGCAAAGCGCGGTAAGTCCGCCAATGATCCAAAGCATGAGCAGCGGGAATCCCGACTCAATATCCGCCAGTTGAAAGCCAAGACTGGTAAAGATGCCGGTGCCGATAATGTTAGCGATGACGATGGAAGATGCCGTGACGAATCCAATCGTCCGCCGCGGCGCGGCACTTCTCTTCAAGATCGTTTCAGTTTCACGCGTCACGCTCGGCATCGACGATGGCTTGTTTGAAGCAGTTTGGCCAACCATTGATAGGCAGTTCCGATTTAACGTTTTAATGGTTCAACGATTTGGCGATTTCCCGTTGTCAGAAGCCATTCCCGGCATCACGTTGAAAGTAGCATGAACCCTTCGCTCTCCATCGAAACGGCCACACAGCTCGCTGTCTTTCTTGCAAATCGTCCGGGGGCGCTTGCGCGCGTGTGTGAAGCGCTGGCGAAAGCCGAAATTAACATCCACGCCCTGGCTACGTCAGATACGGTCGATCATACTGTGGTGCGCATGGTAGTAAGCGATCCAACGAAGGCGCTCATGCTTTTGGGCGAGGCAGGCACTCTCGCGCTTGAGACCGAAGTGTTGATGATCGAAACCGCGAGCCAACCCGGTGTGCTGGCGAAAATCGCCGAGCGATTGGCAGAAACCCAAGTGAATATCGAATACGCATATCTCGCAGGCGGCCGTGAAGTGGAACGCGGTTTGATCGTTTTGCGGCCATCGGATGTAGAAAAAGCAAAGCGTGCCCTGGAGGATTTGTAGCGCGTGCCGTTGTAGCCGGCATCGGTGATGCCGGCCGGGGTCACCGACCCCGGCTACAGTTTTGCACTGGGGAGGCGCGCCCGTCCGCCTTCGCCGACGCTACCGAGGACAAGCCGGGGCGCGCCGATAAGCTGCCGCTCACGCCTACGGATGAATCTCGATCGTCGTTCCATTCGGCGTCACACGCCAGAGTTCTTCGATCTCTTCGTCGGTAAGCGCGATGCAACCCGCTGTCCAATCTTTCCAACGATGAAAGGCGCCAATCCAGCCGCGTCCGTTTTGAATACCGTGGACCATAATGTCAAAACCGGCTGAGACGCCGCGCGCGGCCGCTCGCTGGTTGTCTTCATCTGACGGATAAGAAATGTGCAGCGCGAGGTGAAAACTGCTTTGCGCGTTTCGGCTATCGATCTTGTAGATTCCTTCCGGTGTTTTCATGTCGCCTTCCTCCTGCTTCGCGCCCACTGGATTGCGACCTAAGGCGATTCGATAACTCTTGATCTGGTCGCCGTCGCGAAAGATCAACAATCGTTTCCTCGATTTTTCGACGACGATCCGATCGATAGTCGTTCCAGCGGGCAGCAGATGCCAATTGTGATGTGCGTAGAAGTAAAGTGCGAAGGCGCAAATGGCCATCGACGGCACAATGATCTTCCAAACCATGGCAACGATCTTCAACAGCCCTTGTCGAAAGAGCAAGATCTGGCTGTGAACGGTGAAGGATTCTCGGCGACGATTTTGGTGGAGACGAAATTGTTTCGCTGGCGCGTGTAGCATTCGGCTGTTTTATGGAAGTTTGTGAAGGCAGAAGGCCTTCACCAGCACGCAGAAAGCGTGCGCTCCCCAGAATTCACCGTTCGTGTTTGCCATCGCGCACTCGATGCCGGATAAATGCGCGGCGCGTTTATGACCTCGGTACAGACTTTCCACGGCTATCCATATCCACTGGGCGCGACCTGGATGGGAAACGGCGTTAACTTTGCCATCTTTTCCGAGCACGCTGCCAGTGTTGAGCTTTGCTTATTCGACCACATCGAGGCTGCCGAGGAAAACATTCGGATCCCCGTCACCGAACACACCGATCATGTCTGGCACGTGTTCTTGCCGGATGTGCGTCCGGGACAATTGTACGGTTTCCGGGTTTCCGGACCGTACGATCCGGAACGCGGCCTTCGCTTCAATAGTTCGAAACTTCTTCTCGACCCGTACGCGAAAGCCATAGCCGGAGAAGTGAGCTGGGCGGATGAAATGTTTGGTTACGTCATCGGGGGCGAGAATGAAGATTTGACGCAGGATTTCCGTGATGACGCCTGGGGAGTACCGAAGTCGGTCGTAATCGATACCGGATTCGACTGGCAGGACGATAAGAGGCCCGGAATTCCGCTACACAGTTCCGTAATCTACGAGGTGCACGTGAAAGGCTTCAGTAAGCTTTGGCCTGACTTGCCGGAGAATTTGCGCGGCACCTATGCGGGGTTGGGCAGTCCTGCGGCAATTGATTATTTCAAAAAGCTTGGTGTGACGGCAATCGAGCTCCTGCCAGTGCACGCGCACATTAACGACAAGGTGTTGATCGATCGCGGCCTAACGAATTACTGGGGTTACAATACGATCGGATTTTTTGCACCGCACGGACAGTATTCGAGCGCCGGGCAAATGGGCGAACAGGTTTCCGAGTTCAAATCGATGGTGCGCAGCCTACATGCTGCCGGCATCGAGGTGGTTCTGGATGTGGTTTACAATCATACTGCCGAAGGAAATCAGCTCGGCCCGACGCTCTGCTTTCGCGGAATCGACAACCTCGCTTACTACCGATTGCACCCGGAGAATCCGCGTTTCTATCTGGATTTCACCGGAACGGGCGACACGTTTAATCTGCTTCATCCACGCGTATTGCAGCTGGTAATGGACAGCCTCCGTTATTGGGTCGTGGAAATGCACGTGGACGGATTTCGTTTCGATCTCGCCGCCGCGCTGGCGCGCAATCACGAGGGCGTAGACATGTTGCATCCCTTTCTCCAGGTCGTTCGCCAGGATCCGGTCCTTTCAAACGTGAAACTGATCGCGGAGCCCTGGGATGTTGGAGCCGGCGGCTACCAGGTCGGAAATTTTCCCGCGCCGTGGTCGGAATGGAACGGGAAATATCGCGACACCGTTCGCAGTTTTTGGAAAGGCGATGAAGGCCGGATCGGGGAGATGGGCTATCGGCTCACAGGCAGCCCCGACCTGTACCAGCATAACGGACGACGCCCGTACGCCAGCATTAATTTTGTCACCGCGCACGATGGTTTCACTCTGAACGATTTGGTCAGTTACAACGACAAGCACAACGAAGCGAACGGCGACGGAAACAACGACGGCGACAGTAATAATCTTTCGTGGAATTGCGGGGCGGAAGGCCCAACCGAAGACCCGCAGATCAACGCGTTGCGCGAGCGGCAACGGCGCAATTTTCTGACCACGCTTTTTCTTTCCCAGGGCGTGCCGATGCTCAGTGGCGGGGACGAGTGGGGAAGATCACAGAACGGCAACAACAATGCTTATTGCCAGGACGACCCGATCAGTTGGTTCAATTGGACGCGCAATGAAAAGCAAAATCAATTTCTTGAATTCACGCGCAAGCTGATTGGATTTCGCAATGCACACCCGGTATTTCGACGGCCAAAATTTTTTCAGGGTCGACGGATTCGCGGCTCTGAGATTCGCGACGTGATGTGGTTCAATCCCGGCGGAAGCGAGATGAGCGATGAAGAATGGGCATCGCCATTTGTTCGTTGCATGGGGATGCTGCTCAGTGGCGATACCAGCGATGTTGTCAGTTTCGAAGGCGAGCCAATGCGTGATGACACATTTCTGCTGTTGATCAATGCGCATTACGAACCGATTCCTTTTGTTCTTCCAGGTCAGGAGCATCTCGAATGGCAACTGATTCTCGACACAAGGGACCCGAACGGTTTCCTGGCGGAGCCGAGAAAATTCGCGTCCGGGGACGACGTCGATCTCCGCGGGCGCGCTTGTTGTTTGCTTCAACTCGTCGCCGGGACACAAGCTCAGGCGCGTGTAGAATCCTGGAAGAAACGTCGCGTCGAGTTCCCTCCGCTTAGCGCAGAGGAGGAACGCGCCCGCAAAGGGTAGTTGGACGCTGCCGAGGCAGCTTGTCGTCAATTGACGGGGGCAATCGCACGCGCCTCGCATTCTGGCGTTGGCGCCCGCGCCATCGCGAGCTTTGTCTGCCAGGATCCAATGTTCGCGTTTGATCCTGCGTCGCGAATTTCTTTTCGGCCGGGCGTCGAAAAGAGCACGCGCGGCGCGTTGCTCTCCCTGACCGGAAATTCAGCAACGCAATCTTGTTGCCAGAAACGAATTAGTTTGTAGGAATAAAGAGCGCACGTTTGATGCGCGACCAATTTTTTTTGGTCAGTGATTAGCCATGACACCGAGTTCTCTTGTTATCGTCACTGATCGAGGCGGGTTAAAGGCATATCGGGTTACAGAGACGCCAACGCGCGGACCGAGCCTGCAATTGGTGCAGGCATTTAATATCACCGATGCGCACGGAAAGTTAGTGGACAAAGTGAGCGATTTGGCGGGGCGCTTTCCGGTGTCCAACGGCGCCGGCGCTCGTCATGGAGCGGGTTCCATCGCTGAGCGGACGCAGTTAGCAACAGAAATGGACCGGCGCATTCAGAAGGAGCTCGCCGATCAAATCACAAAAATTGTCTCGCTGGATGGAAACGAAGGATGGTCGTTTGCCGCGCCTGCAGAAATTCACGGAGCGATTGTCGATCTTCTGCCCACAGCGGTACGGGATCGTATCGTCGAGCATGTGAAATCGGATTTGGTAAAAGTGGAACCGGCAAAGCTCCTTTCACGGTTTCGTTCGTTACAGCAAATTTAAGTAGCCCGTGCGCATGCCAATTGTCATCCCGAACGGAGTGAGGGACCTCACACAGGATGATTGGTCACGCAATGTATGTGGCGTATCGCTCGCTTTGAGTGTGAGGTCCTTCGCTTCACTCAGGATGACGCGGTTTTTTTGTTCGCTCTGGCAACGCGAGAGGCTAAAATTTTATCTAACTGAATATGCAACTGCCTGTTAAGATCTCGTATCGGGGTCTGGAAAAATCTGACCAGATCGACAATCTCGTTTTGGATTATGCGGCGCGCCTCGAAAAATTTTGCGACCACATCAATCGCTGCGACGTGGCCATTGAGCAGACCAATCACACCCATCAAAAAGGGAATCCCTATCGCTGCCGCATAGATGTAACTGTGGCAGGGGGCCATGAAGTGGTCGCCGACGAGAGGCAGAAGGATAACGGTTCGCACCAGCCGCTCAAAGTGATTCACGACGCGTTCAAAACCATGGAGCGCGAGTTGCGCCGCGTCGTGGACAAGCAACGCCGCGACGTCAAAACCCACGCTGACGCACGTTCGCCGAAATAATTGGACTGAAATCGCCCAGTTTAAAAGAATCCGCGGAGGAACGCCGCGGCCTCATCCGAGATGCCGACAATCTTGTTCGTTGCCTGACGATAGAATTTGAAATTGAGCTCCGTCTCAGGGTGACGGTCATTCCAATCGGAAAAAGGTTTGAGCTCGCTTCGCCCCAGGCGTCGTTTCGTGAGCGCAGTGCGTTTGACGGTGATACTCACGCGCGGCGTTTGCCGGGCGATCCTGTGTTTCTTTGCCATCGCTTTGGCGGACGTGACGACGCCGCTGGCGATGAGACCTGGCCCGCCTTCATTCTCACGTGCAAAGACAAATATCGTATCGCCTTTGGCGATATGCTTACCACCGTACATCGTCTTTTGCGCGTTGAACTCGAACGTCGTCGCCCGCGGATCGTTAACCTCGGCTTTGATCGCAAACGTCATCCTCTTCATCTCGCACCCTTGGTTACGTGAGACGAGGCCTAACGAGAACCGAGCAGATTTGGAATTTACCAGATCGACGGGATAGCCTACGAGGGCGAACACCGCGACTTGAAAAGCAGGCGGGCAGACGGAAAAGCCGCTGGGAACTCATGAGGCACACAGTTGAGCAACGGCCGCTGCAGCGCGCGGGCATAGGACCCGATGAGATGAATCTTTTCTGATAGAAAATGAAGCTGGTCATCAAGGAATCGAACGTTTGGTGGAGTCACTTATCATCCAATCCCTTTCCATCGAGAATTTGCTGCATACATCTTTCAACCCTCGACTCTCGAGTTTTGGATTGTTTGGCTGCAGAAAAATAAAGGATGTATCCTCTTTGCCGGCCCGGCGTCAGTGCATCAAAAGCAGTTTTCAAGGCAGGGATTTGATCTAATTTTTTTTGAAGTTCGTCAGGAATAGGTTCCGGATTCTTTTTAAAATCCACTTTCAAACCGGCTTTTTCCTTGGCTTCACGAATGTACACTTCCAGGATAGGCTCCATCTCAGCGATTTCCCGAACGTTGGTGAACGGAATCCGCCGCGCCGCCTGCCAGCCAAATTTTTTCAGGATGCCATGGCGATCCTTTAACAAGGCGCCTTTGGGAAACAGGAGCGCGCAGAATTCTTTGAACCCTTGTATGATAACTACGTTACTGTTCTGAAACGTGTAACAAGGCTTGCCCCATTTCATTTCTTCGGTCAGCGAACAGTCGAGAATGATCATTCTCAATTTCCCCATTTCTTCCCGCCACTTTGTGGCTTTTCTTAAATATTCTTCAACCTTGGGATTTCCTTTTTCTTTTTTGGTATGCATGATTGATTTGTAAATTGTGTTTATGGGCGAAAAGCGCGTCATTTACTCCAGGCTAACAAGAACACAATCGGCTCCCAGGGAAACCAGTCCAGTTCCGCAGTCTAGATCCGTTTGATTGTTGCGAACCAGGCGGGTGCGCCGTCGTCGTGGTACCTAGTCTGAACCCGATCCGGTTCGATGGCCGCGACATTCCATCCAGCGCCGGGGTTGAATGCGGCTCTCAGCTCTTCCTGACTTACCGGGTGGGGGCCCGTGTCGGGACCAACGTCACTGAAGCATAACACATACAAGGTCCCGTCGTGCTCGGTCACTGACGCTAGACTCGCCACGTATTTTGGTCGCTCATTGCCGTCGAATGTGTGGAACAGTCCGCAGTCCAATATCGTTTCGAACATGCGTCCCAGGCGCTCCAGTTGAAACGCGTCCGCCGCTGCGAACTCGACTTGGATCCCACGGTGGTCGGCCTTCTTTCGGGCGATCTCAAGTGCCGTCTCGGCCACGTCAACGCCCAGAACCGAAAATCCCAGCGAGGCGACGTGAAGAGCGTTCTCGCCGGTCCCACAGCCCGCATCGAGCACCGCTCCGGAGATTCCGCCTTTGGATGCCAGACGCACTATCGCTGGCTGCGGCTGGCCAATATCCCAAGGGGCGGGACCGTCATGATATGACGCATCCCATGGCAGTCCCGTCAGCCGTTCGTGACTTGTTGGATGCCGACCACTGAACCGATCGTCAGCCAGTCTTCCTGATTGCTCCGACATCTTCGTCCCTCTCTGCAACTTATCTTGCCAATCATCGTGGCACGCCAATCCAGATGTGTTGACTATTCCTCGCTCCACGCTGCAAAAATTCAAAGTCCAAATTCAGATTCCATCTCATAAAGAGGAATGAGCCCAGGGGGTTACCGCTCTTTTGCCATTGCCGTGAAGGGATATTCCCTTCTCGCGTCTTGCCGCACCGCCAAATCTCTGGCAACGCATCCGTTCCGTGTTTATGAGATGGGTTCTAGATCCTTAGCGAGCCACGAAATCCCATGGCGGCATAGTAGGATTCTGCACCGTTATGATACACAAAGACAGTGTTGTAGCGGCGATCACAAAAGATGGCACCGCCGAGTTTTCTAATATCAGAAGGTGTTTTTACCCAGCTCGAAGTCTTCGTATCGAAATTTCCGAGCTTTTGCAGCTCCCGATATTGTTCTTCTGTTAAAAGCTCAATGCCCATCGCAGCTGCCATATCGATAGCGCTATTTTCTGGTTTGTGTTCTTTCCGCGACTCCAGCGCTTCGCGGTCATAACAAAGACTTCGGCGGCCTTTGGGACTTTCCGATGAACAATCACAAAAAATGTATTCGCCCGCCTTTTTGTCATGACCAACAACATCAGGTTCACCGCCGATTCGTTCCATTTCCTTGAGTGACCAAAGTTTTTCGGCGTTAGTTTCCAGCTTTGCTTGTACTTTAGCCCATTCAACCTCCTTATGGCGGTTCATGTTCTGCTCAAAACGGCCTTTCAACGTTCTGAGTAGTTCTTCACGTTGTTTTGGTGACAGCTCCTTTTTATCGCTATTGATGTTGTTCATACTTTGAAGGCATCGGCCAGTTTTTTGTCGTCGAAGGGGACAAGTCCAATCACATTGAATGTTGCGATTAGGTGAGACAGCCGCTGCGACCTCGACGAGATAAACCCTACGCAACTGCGCGATGCTGAGATCAGAGTCCGCCATGACTCGCGCGACGCGCTGTAGATCCTCGGCGGATAACTCGGTGTCGAGCCAAAGTTCGGACAGAGCCACCCATAGCGGTCTGCGTTTTGAATCTGTTGCTCATCAAGCATCGATATTGCAAGAGAGCGTTGTTCCGCCTAACGAGACAAGCTCAACCGCGGCTCGGGAGACAAAGACTTATTTCGCATGTGAGACCGATTAGTCGCTGACCCGATTGCCTTCGTTCTCGAGATTGTAGGCGAGCTTATGAGTGGGCTGATACAGATGGATGTCATCAGTGCCGGGCACGACCATCATAATGACACGGCCGTACTCGCGTTGTTCGACAGTACCTCGGAACTGCGCTCCTTTCGCCCGCAACTCGCTAACTGTCGTATCGATGTCGTCGCACATCAACGCGATCGAGTGGTGACGCGGATGATCGTAGGTTTGGCCTTCCCATTCGCTGTGTGTCGGATGGACGCCCATCTCGCTTGGGCCTGATTTGAAAATCAGCCAATCGTTATCGAAATCCTCGGCGACGTAGTTCCAGCCAAGCACGTCACGCAAAAACGCTCGCGTTGCATTGGCATCGTCAGAGTAAATTAACGTATGGATTGAGGTAATCATGTCGTCATCAGTTTGTTGTCACCGCTATTAAGTGCATCTAATGAAACGGAGAATGGAGCACAGGAGTGATTAGATGCAGCGCTCGAACTACGGGGGCGGCGGGGGCGTCGGTTGAGTCCTCGGGCTCGGCGCCACTCCTGGGGTAGGGGCGTTACTCTTCCTCGAAAGATCTTTCTGCAACGCATCTGTGATTTTTTGTTTGACCATGTTCTGAATGGCATCATTTAACGACTGTGGAGCAGTAGCAGTCGGTTGAGGTGCTGATGCCGCTTTGTTCTTATCAACCGTGCGCATGATCGCCGGCGCGAAAATCACTGACACGATGGCAAGCATGAGGAGCAACGCCCCGATAATAAAGATCGCCCGCGCAACTGGAGAAAGTCCCTTGTGCCTTGTCGCGCCGGGCGCGGCTCGTCGTATCCCGGTGACACACGACGGGGGCGCCGGGTTGCCGATCGTTTCGGCATAAAGGTTGACTAACGAAACAACAACTCCGTGTTTCACTTCTACGTCGCCCAGTTCATGCAGGTAAGGCTGCCAGCGACGATGCTGCGTCAGATCGCCCGCAAAACGTTTGCTCACTAGAATGTGACCTGCGTCGCCACAATCCATCACCCGGCGCGCGATATTGATTCCTACGCCGGAAATGTTTTCGCGCGTGTTAGCATCCCTGACGTGTTGCACGGGCCCACTATGGATTCCCATCCTTATCGGAAGGCTCGGTTGCGCGCGAAGAGCCCGGCCGACTTCCAAAGCGCACTCCGCAGGCCCCTCTACTGAACCGGTGAAGACCAGGGCCATGCCGTCGCCGGTTGGCAAGATAATCAACTGCCCCGCTGCTTCTGCTTCACGCACTGCTTCGGTATTGCGGACAATCTGATTCAATTCCTGAAGCGCTTCTGATTGTTCGTCGGTAAGCAGCCTGGAATATCCGACGATATCGATGAACAAGACATGCGCGATCTCCAGGCGCGGCTTGGTTTTCTCATCATCGTCCATTTGTTCGGAAACGTTAAGCGCACTCCGTCGATCGCTCTAGACGATTTTTGCGACTCGCCATTTAGGCATCGGCAGATTTTGCCGACACGAGTTCAACGTTTGCGGGGAGTACTCGGCGACTAAACTGCAATCGGACGTTGAAACACAACAGCACCAGAACCAACGAACAATAACCACCTTTGCCATGGTTAATCTCCGTCCCCGCGATGAAAGGCGAGAGCAACTTCTCCCGTTTCAAGCAGCGACTTGAGATTCGATATGACCATCGGCCAGCCCTCCGACACGGCTCCGATGAACTTGGAGTCCGGCCGTTCCATCGAATGGATGAGTGTGAGCTTCGCGGACGCGCCCGTGGGCTCAATCTCGTAGACGCAACGGGAGTTGCCCTCTGCCTTGAACTCGGGCTTCCATTCACATCGCCAACTCCTCACCGGCCGCTCCTGCGAAACTCTCGAGAATCTCGCCCGAGTCCATCAGACTTTCGTCAGCATACAGTCTCCACGTCGAGCCCACCTTCCACTCGCTTTCGACGCTCATGCCGAACCGATACTGCTTTATGATCTCGGGCGTTGTTAGTGCATGCCACAGCTTCTCGGGCGTTGTGCGGATGTAGGTCACGTAAACAAATTTCGAGCCTGACATTGGATCTCCTAAGTTTGCGATTCGCTTCTTTGTGGGATGGACGCGCCACGCGAGATCTAACGAGAACCTAACCCAACCGTCGATTAACAAACCCTAACAAAACCATCTACCGCACTCACCGTCACACTTGATACGTCTCATAGGAGTTAGATACTTCATCCCCCACTCAACGATCGAATGAATCGGGGAAGGTCATCCTCCCGTTTTTATCGAATCCGAAAGTCACGGCGCCTGAGCCTCCATGTCCATCAGTGGCGGATCCGGCGTAAACGCGACCAGGAACAAGCTTCTGCGGTTGAATCATCGTGGTAAAACCAGGAGGCGTAACTCCGTACTCGATCGGCTGTTTCAGACTATGGCCGCCCAGGATGGACCACATCGCCTTCCATCGGTCATCGGCGGTGCGCATAGAAACGGTGAATGACTGGATATCGGTCTTCGGACGTGTGGTCGAATCACGGTAAAACTCGAAGCGGATCGGCTTGCCCAATCGCCCGCTAGCCTTGCAAACAAACGAGTATGACATCGCCTCAGCAGCGATGCCCGCTGACAGCAATAACATAACGGCAACGACGCGCATTGGCATCACACTGGCAAACTCCTATCGAAAATATGCGATCTCATTGGTTGTGAACCGCTCAAATCCCCGGCATCAATCCCACGATCAAATTTCATTCGGGCGTTCGAGATACCAGGACCGGCATGTCCTCCGTCCAGCTAAGCGTGTCGGTGGCCATAACAAGACCTGATTCTACTGGACTAAATGGACCCACGACAGTTTTTCTTCAGGATAAACGTCCTTGGCCGGCGGAAAATTTTCCGGATGATCGAGACTGCCGGCGGTGACGTCGATCTCATCTGGCCGGCGTTCGGTCTCGTAAGTGAGCGAGGTGCCGCAAGAGCCGCAGAAAGTTCGGAATGCGCCCGTTTCAGTTTTATATCGATGCGGTTTGCCAGTTTCAAATTCGAAGTCGGAACGGTTTACGATGACCCACGCCACCGCCTGCGCACCCGCCGCGCGCCGGCAATTTTCACAATGACAATTCGCGCAGATGCGCGGTTGACCTTTTATCTTGAATCGAATCTCTTTGCAATAACATCCGCCAGCTATCATACCATTATTTTATAACCTAAAGCCGCCGACAATCGGGCGTCAACGTTCGCGGCCATCACAAATGGGTCTAACGCTGGAGTTGAGCCGGGCCGCGTAGCGGGGTCGGCTCGAACGACTTGTTATACGCCAATGAACGGCTGTTTGCCCAACCCAAGTCTCGCTTTGCGCCTGGCAAGCCCAGTTCTTCTGCGCCCATGGAGAACGCCTTACCTGAGTTGCTCGGCCAGTCCGATCATGATGCTCAACTTATTTCGAAAATGTGGCCAGCCTGTTCGCGAATGGAGCGGCGAGCGACATGGATGGGCAGACCGAAGGTCGATGTGAGCGGGAGCGAATGACTCAATACTTTCGGAGTTCGCTTCATCGAATGATTACGGCGAATGAAATCTACGGGCGCGGTGCTGGAGTAGGTCGAGGCCGCGGAGTCGGTGTAGATCTGAGTGGCTGGTAAGTGAAGGTGCAGTGGAAACCCTCAAAGGGGCGCCCACTGCCGGAGCACGTGAAAGCGCCATGGGGGATATCCATGATATTTTGCCCCGGTATCACGGGCGAGGCATTGAAGTGGAACTCTAGCGTCGATCCACCACCACTGCCGGTGTCCGCAGGGATACCGTTAACCGTGAAAACGCTCGGCGGCGGGAAAGAATCGACAAACCCGCTGATGTAAACGAAAAAATCAGTCAGTTGGCTAGAGACAGTGCTGTTACAGGCTGGCTGGGAATCAAATGCGGCACAAGGTGCCTCACTAGGTGTTGCCGTCGGGGTTGGCGATGGTGTACAACCGCCAGGACAATCAGATGGTGTCGGGGTTGCAGTAGGAATTGGACTTGGAGTTGGTGAACCACCGAAATCTGATGGTGTCGGCGTCACGGTAGGACTTGCTGTCGCTGTTGGAGTAGGAGTAAACGTTGGCGTGGGAGTCGGGCTTGCAGTTGACGTCGCCGTTGGTGTCGGCGTCGGCCCCTGGACATATTTGATTGTGACGTAATCAACATTGCTCTCTCCGGTTACATACACATTTTCTGAGCTATCAACAGCAATCGCAAAAGCGAAGTCAAAGGAGTTAGCCGGCCCGTTGTAGCGCATAACCCACTGTTCTTGCCCTGCGGAGTCATATTTGATAGTGGCGTAATCGGTTTCGCCGCCCGCTCCATAGCTCTGGCCCGTCACATAGACATTCCCTGAACTATCCAGAGCAATCGCGTGGGCTTCGTCGCCGTTATTCGCTGGCCCATTGTAGCGCGCGACCCATTGTTCTTGGCCGACGGAATTGTATTTAATGGTGCCGTAGTCTGCAGATGTTCCCGATCCGTTGCTTATCCCCGTCACGTACACATTGCCTGAATTATCGACAGCAATAGCATTGGCTTGGTCGAGACCGTTTCCCGGCCCGTGGTAACGCGCAGTCCATTGTTCTTGTCCAGCCGAGTCATACTTGATCGTTGCGTAATCGAAATTACTGCCTGCTCGGCGGCTCCAGCCTGTTACGTAGACATTCGCTGCGTTATCAACGGCAATAGCCTGCGCATAGTCATCGCCATTTACAGGCCCGTTGTAGCGTGCCATCCATTGCTGTTGGCCGGAGGAGTCATACTTGATCGTCGCGTAATCAGCTCCAGTGTCTGACCCAATGCTTACTCCGGTCACATAAACATTGCCCGATACATCGGTGGCAAGAGCGTACGCTGCGTCCCCGTCATTTCCCGGCCCGTTGTAGCGGGCAACCCATTGCTGTTGGCCGTCGGAATTATACTTGATGGTGGCATAATCGTAATTAGAACCTTGGCCGCCGCCATCGCTCTCTCCCGTCACATAAACATTGCCCGAGCTGTCAAGAGCAATGGCGTAACCAGTGTCAGAGAAGTTTCCCGGTCCATTGTAGCGAGCGACCCACTGTTGTTGCCCACTGGAGTTGTATTTGATAGTCGCGTAATCCTCTGCGGTGCCTATTCCCATGCTTCGTCCCGTCACATAAACATTGCCTGAACCGTCCACAGCAATGGCGTTGGCTTCGTCATCGCCATAACCCTGAAATCCAGTGTAGCGCGCCACCCACTGTTGTTGGCCGGCGGAGTCATACTTGATGGTGGCGTAATCGAATCCTATGCCATTTCCGGTGCTCCGTCCCGTCATATAGACATTGCCCGAACTATCCACAGCAACGGCGTGAGCTTCGTCGATGTTATTCCCCGGTCCATTGTAGGTAGCGACCCATGCCGCGTAAACGCCGCCGGCGGGAGAGACTGGCAAGTCATTGACGTGAGGCAAGTGCTCGATCACACCGCTCGCTCGCTTTGGAATCGGCGCTTGCGGATTCGCGCTTGCGAACAGTGCCAGAAGGACTCCAGCAAGGAATACCATCAAGCCGAGCAAGACGCACAGACTCGAAAAAGCGGATTGCGCGGTGCGTTTCTTCTTCATCCGACAAAATTCAGCGGTGAGTTCCAGCGAACCTCGTCTTTTATTCGAAGCGCGTCAAAGATGTCGAGAGTTTTCTTCGCAGATGAGCACCGCGCCACAACCGAAACTGCGCCAATGGAAAGCAAAGCGGGCGGTCGCTTTGGCCAGGCATGTAATTACACCAACCTCTCTTATGACCTGGTCACTCAAACATCCCGTTCTAGGGTTAGAATTAGTGAGGCAGAAGAAACCCGGCGCCATCAGTAAGCCAGTGCGCCAGCATGTTGGCCCACAAGTTGCCTCGCCAAAGAAACAAGATTGTCAGGAGTAGCCCGCCAAATCCGGCGACGATCAGGTGCGCCCAACCCCAGCCGCCCAAGTGTGCATAAGTGAAAGCTATCCACGTAATCAGGCCACCCAGAATCCGGCTGCCGCTCCATTCCCCGATTCGTTCGATTGGATAGCCACGGAAGAACGTTTCCTCAAACACCGCCGCGGTTGTAACCACGAGAAAGCGATACCAGAACGGCGTGTCGAGGATTGTGTTCATCTGGTCTGTATTCATCTTCAGGTGCAGCATCGGAAAAATCACGCTCCAGATGAACACAATGCCAGCAACCATAAGCAAGCCCGTGACGACTCCCAGCACAATGTCCAGCCTTCCGGGCCGCCGAAGGCCAATGGAAGAAAGAGACCGGTGCTCCACCATCAACACATACGCGTAAATCGCAACGCAGAGCACCCACCACAGCACTTCGGCGCCCCACAACGTGCCGAAAAGCCGCCTACCCCAGGTGCCTATCGGCAAAAGCGCAGCTGCAAGCCAAAACAGAAGGCCGATAAGCGTGGTAATGCGTCGTCGTGCTGTCATTAGGAGTAGTAGTTTGTGGCTTTGACAAACAGTGTAGACAAAACTCTATAACACGTTCGCTAAAGCACGTGAGTGCGGAACAGAGCATCTAACGAGACGGAGCTGAGCGACCGCTGACCACAGCGAGCTGCGCTGCGGGCTTCGGTGTCGAAGTCATCGAAAATAAATTTTCGGGCCGGTCAGCGATTCGCTCCAGCGCGTGGTTAGGCCAACCTCGCGTTTGATCCCAAGGTCAGTTTACCTGGACAATCACATCGCCTACGGATACTTCCGGCGCCACCGCACCAAGGTGGGCGGCGTTTTTGGCAATCCAGTCCTTTGCCTTTTGAATGCTCTCGTCGATGCCAGCCCGATCGTTGCAGACCGTCACGGTGAATCCCCCGCCTTCGCTGCGAGCGACCTTGTAGCTGACGAGTCCTTTGACAGAACGCATGAGGGGCTGCACCTCGGTCGCACGCTTCTCGAGCAGGTCGATTAGCGCCGCGGCGTCCTTACCGGCATATTTTCTGATGACTACTTGCATGGTGTTCCTTTCTTGTTTTGTTGTGGTGTAAATGAGTGAGGTGCTCTCTTGTGGTCTAACGAAAACAAGATGAGCTGCCGCAAGCGAGAACGCGCGTGGCTGCGGATCGAGGGATTGAACTCATACAAGGCTGGATAGTACGGCGGCTCGCGGTCGGCTCCATCGATTGGTTAGGCGTGGAATCCTGCAAATCATGAAAATTCACTCCGCGCGAATGTCGCTCCACTGGGCCGACGCAACCAGCCATTGATTGTTCTTTCTGATCCACACGACAGTCGCACTCGATCTTATACTCTCCTGCCCGTCTTTGATCGTTACTACACCGGTAAGAATAGCTGAATCGCCGAATTGCCGCACTTGCGCATTGCTTAAGGTAGTTGAGTGGCCAGTTGGTTTTTGCTTGCCGGCACGAGGTTCATGCTTTTTCCAAATACCGCCTTTTCCGTCAGCGTTAACGAGAATTAGATTCGGGATTTCCATTTTGTCCATTGTCGCTCCATCACCTT
>JBKPLD010000122.1:0-16228 GCA_046731415.1 Verrucomicrobiota bacterium | reverse complement strand
CGCATTCGGTGAGCCTCAATCAATTACTGCCGGATCGCACGCCGAGTTCATTACTGAACATTATTGGGGATACACTTGTATGCGGGAGGGTCGCAGCGAATACCGCGTGGAACACCCACGCTGGAAAATCTGGAACGCGGCCACCTTTGAATTTAATGCGAACGTCGCAACTCTTTATGGTGAGCAATTCGCTGAGACGCTGAGTCAGCCTCCCCGCTCGGCATTCATCGCCGACGGTTCGCCCATTACGGTGCAAAGACGCGAGATATTGTTATCTCGATAGCAATTGCCTCAACACAAATGGCAGAATCCCGCCGTGCCGATAGTAATCGATTTCGATTGGCGTATCGATACGAACCTTCAGAGGCACGGAGCGCTTTTGCTGACCTTTGCCTTCAATCTGGAGCGTTACAGTTTGGCCGGGCTTAATTGTGTCAGACAGACCCTTGATCGAAAAGACCTCGGAGCCGTCGAGCCCGAGCGATTGCGCTGTTGTTCCGTCAGGAAATTGCAGAGGCAAGACGCCCATGCCGAGGAGATTGGAACGGTGAATGCGCTCGAAGCTTGCTGCCACAACCGCTTTCACGCCTAACAAACGCGTCCCCTTCGCCGCCCAGTCTCGCGATGAGCCAGTCCCGTACTCGTGCCCGGCGAGAATAACGAGCGGTGTGTTTGTCTCCGCATATTTCGTTGCCGCATCGAAGATCGACATCTCTTCGCCTGCACCGTTGCTGTCAGTCCGGCTCGGACCAAAATATTTGGTTACGCCGCCTTCAATCCCCGGCACCATCAAATTTTTGATCCTCACATTGGCGAATGTCCCGCGCGTCATCACCAGATCGTTGCCGCGTCGGCTGCCGTAACTGTTGAAATCGCGGGACGCAATTCCGCGCGACACTAAATACTTTCCGGCCGGCGAACTCTCCTTGATTGCTCCCGCGGGAGAAATGTGATCGGTCGTCACTGAGTCGCCGAAAATACCAAGCGCCCGAGCGCCACGAATTTCTTCAATGTGGCCGGGGTTCATCGAGAAATTCTCGAAGAAAGGCGGCTCGTGAATGTAATCGCTCTTTTCGTCCCATTGGTAAATGTCGCCGGTACTTGAAGGGATGTCGTTCCACTTTGGATTTTGATCCGCAAAATCGCGGTACAGTTTGCGGAAGGTATCTGGTGCCAGCGCGGCTTGCATGGCGTGCCGGATTTCACTGAGACTCGGCCACAAATCACGCAGAAAGATTTTCTCTCCATTTTCATCTTTCCCCAAGGGCTCGCGTGAAAGATTGATGTGCACCCGCCCAGCCAGCGCGAACGCGACGACCAGCGGTGGCGACATCAGAAAGTTTGCTTTGATATGCTGATGGACGCGCGCTTCGAAGTTGCGGTTTCCCGAAAGGACTGAGGCGGCAATAAGATCATGTTTGTGGATCGCCTTCTCGATGTTCGGATGCAGCGGTCCGGAGTTCCCGATGCAGGTGGTGCAACCGTAACCGACCAGATTAAATCCGAGTTGATCGAGGTATTTCTGCAGACCGGTCTTGTGGAGATAGTCGGAGACAACGCGTGAACCTGGTGCCAACGACGTTTTGACACCGGGGTCAACACGCAAACCACGCTCAACCGCTTTCTTCGCCAGCAACCCGGCTGCGATCATAACGCTCGGATTGCTCGTGTTCGTGCAACTCGTGATTGCCGCGATGAGAACGCTACCGTGGCCGACGTGAGTGCGCCCGTGCATAAATACGTCGCGGGACTCAGCTTCAATTTCCTTGCCGGGATCGGGCGTTGGCCGGTTTGCCACCATCTCAATTTTGTTCAGCTCGTCGCCCGGACTGATTCCCTGGTCTTCCTTCTTATCGGTCGAAAACATCGCGCCGTTGCGAGGCGCGCTTCCATTCAATTCCACGAGATGTTTTTCACGAAGATTTACGTTCTGTTTGCCGTACCCGCCATCGCTCACCGGTTTTTCGAGCAACTCCCGAAACGTTTTTTCAAGATCCGGCAGGTTGATCCTGTCCTGCGGACGTTTGGGGCCGGCGACGCTCGGCTGTACCTCCGCCAAATCCAGATCGATATCGATGCTGTAATCGATCTCGCCTCTAAGCGGCATCCCGAACATTTCCTGGGCCCTGAAATAATTTTCGAACGCAAGACATTGCGCTTCGCTGCGGCCTGTGGCGCGCAGGTAATCGACGGACTCCTGATCAACCGGGAAATATCCCATCGTGGCACCGTACTCTGGCGACATGTTTCCAATGGTTGCACGATCTGGAACCGGTAGCGACGCAGCGCCTTCACCGTAAAACTCCACAAATTTGCCGACCACTTTTTGCGCCCGAAGCAATTGGGTGATGTGCAAAACGAGATCGGTCGCCGTGACGCCTTCCCGCAATTGGCCGCTCATATGCACTCCCACCACCTCCGGCGTGAGAAAGTAAACCGGCTGACCGAGCATGCCGGCTTCCGCTTCAATTCCACCAACGCCCCAGCCAACAACACCCAAACCGTTGATCATAGTGGTGTGCGAATCAGTGCCCACGAGTGTGTCGGGAAAGTAGATAGTTGATGGTTGATCGTTGATTGTTCTTTCAGCGGAGAGAACGCCTTTCGCGAGGTATTCGAGGTTCACCTGGTGCACGATGCCGATTCCAGGCGGGATGAGCTGGAAGGTTTTGAACGCCTGCTGTCCCCATTTTAAAAATTGGTAGCGCTCTCGGTTGCGCTTGAATTCCATATCCAGGTTCAGTTCCAGCGCGCGCGCCGAACCAAAAAAATCCACTTGCACAGAGTGGTCGACAACCAAATCGACCGGCACAAGCGGTTCGATGATTTTCGGGTCGCGACCAAGTCGTTTCACCGCGCTGCGCATCGCCGCGAGGTCGACCACCAGGGGCACGCCGGTGAAATCCTGCAAGACAATGCGCGCGACGACGAATGGAATTTCCTCGTTCGCCGGCGATTTCGCGTTCCAGTTCGACAGCGCTTCGACATCTTTGCGCCGGACTTTTTGGCCGTCGCAATTGCGCAACACGGATTCGAGAACAATCCGGATGCTGACCGGCAACCGCGATATTTTCCCAACGCCCTGTTCCTCCAGAGCCGGAAGCGAACAGAAAAATGCCTCGCGGCCTTTGCCGGCATCAAATTTTTTCAGCGTCTTAAATACGTCATTCATTTCTAAATCCGTCATCCTGAGTGAAGCGAAGGACCGCGCAGAGATTCATAAGATCACGCAAGTTACTTAGAGTAATCCAAGCTCCGATGGTGAGGTCCCTCACTCCGATCGGGATGACAATATTTGGGCGCGCGCATCATTTCAGTTCTTCAAGTTTTGCTTTGATCTTGTCGAAATTTGGCAGCTGTCTCGCGTCATCGTTACTCTCTGCGTACTGGATCACACCATTCTTATCTATGATAAACGCAGATCGCTTCGGCACGCCTCCCATGCCGAGATTCATTTGCGGGAGGAACGAATCGTACATCACATCGTAATCCCTAGCGACCTTATGTTCGTAATCGCTTAGGAGTGGCACGATGATGTTCTCTTTTTGGGCCCAGGCCGCTTGGGCAAAAGGATTGTCGCCGCTGATTCCATAAACCGCGGCGTTCAACCCGACGTACGCATTCAGGCCTGCGCTGACTTCACACATTTCTGTTGTGCACGTCCCGGTAAACGCCATCGGGAAGAAGAGCAAAAGCGTGTTCTTGTGTCCGAAATTATCGCTCAGCTGGATTTGCTTCGGCCCAGCTGGGACCCTAGTGGGCAGAGTGAAATTTGGCGCTTTAGTTCCGACAGCAATTGGCATAAATGGATCCTCCAGTTTCAGTTCAACAGGGGAAACTTTCACTATAGGAATCGAGATCGGCGGGTCAAAGCCTTCATTGAGCGTTAAATCAGATGGGACCCTTGGACCGGATCTGCCAGACCTCGATTTCTCGCATAAATATTGCTGATATTGCTGTCATGTTGAGCGAAGCGAAACATCTGTGATTTCCATCTCTGCACCGCCGGAACAAATGATCCGAGGTTCTTCGCTTCGCTCACAATGACAATGATACCGAACGTTTCTACGCTTTAACACTTCAACGCCACGATGGAATTATTCTGGTGGTTCGTCGCTGTTACCCTGTTCGCAATCGGCTTGATTGGCACGGTGCTACCGGTGTTTCCGGGGACAATTATCATTCTTGTCGGCGCGCTCCTTCACAGAATGATGCTTGGCCCGGAGAAAAGCATCGGCTGGCGAACGATCGCCCTCCTTACGATGTTGACCGTGGCGTCGTACGCGCTGGATTTTCTTAGTGGCTACTTCGGTGCGCGATACTTCGGAGCGACAAAGGGGGGAATGTTCGGCGCGCTCCTGGGAGCCCTGATCGGTATCTTCTTTGGGATCGCTGGATTATTCATAGGTCCGGTAATTGGCGCAGTCGCCGGTGAATTCATCGCCGGCAAACGAATGATCGACGCCGGTCGTGCGGGTTGGGGAAGTTTGCTGGGAAATCTCGGCGCAATGATGGGCAAACTACTTATCGCACTCGTGATGATCGCGATCTTCTTCATGACCGTGGCAGCCCCGTTTTGATTTGCATCCGTTTCATTCGCGTAATCGGAGATCCTCTTTTCTTCGTAAGCAATTGTGATAAACTATCAGCCGATGGCAGATGATCGCTGGTGAACCTTTGGGTTCACTGGAGGAAAGTCCGAACACCATACGGCGGCATGCCGCGTAAAACACGCGGGCATCACAGTTGAAAAACTGCGATGACGGAGAGTGTCACAGAAAAGATACCGCCGGTTCTTTAAGTGCAGGCAAGGGTGAAAAGGCGAGGTAAGAGCTCACCGCTTGCGAAGTAATTCGCGAGGCAGGAAAAACCCCATGCGGTGCAAGACAAAACAGAGGAAGGGCAGCCGGCCCGATGAAGATCCTCGGGTATCGTCGCATCACGATGTTGTAGCGGCGGTCTATGATCGCTGAGACGTCGTCGGACATCCCGCGAAAGCGGAGTGAGATAAATGATCATCCCGGGCGCCCCGGCGACCGGACAGAATTCGGCTTATCGCCATCGAAAATATGAAGGGCGCTTTCGGAAACGAAGGCGCCCTTTTCCATTTCAACGCGATCGTGCGCTCGAACTACGCAGCGCGCCGGCGAGGCGTCCAGGGCGCATCGTCACAAGTTCCAACCGCGCAGAGCCTCGCGATGCTCAACTCAGCGCGCCGGCATTGCGCCTCCCCACGCCGAAGGCGACGGGTCGAGTGGAGCGATCGGCGCCCGGGAATCGAACGTCTTGATTTCCATCCCCGCTTCTTTTGTCGGTGGCGTCCCTCTGACACGAGCTATGAATCCGTGGGCTATTCCCGAAGCATCGACGTAACGACCACAGATAAACCCCTGCGAACTAATTCCGTTAAGCGATGTAAAGGTCGAACCGGGATAGTCGAAAGTGAAGAAGTTGTCTGGCGGGACAAAGAAGAGCCCATGAGTGACGCCTGCGCTGTCCGCATATCTGCCCACAACCCAGTCCCTATTGTTAAGTCCAAACAGCACTGTCCCAACCGAGCCCGACGGATCGATCGGGAAGTGCAGCGCGCCGTTAGCATCACGGTAGTACCCGTGAAGAGTTCCTGCGCTGTCGATATAATATCCCACCACCAACTTTTTTGAATTAGTGATCTCGTAAGCAAACGTCGAGATAGCTCCCGGCACGCTCCACGACGTTATGGTTCCACGACGGTCAATGAACCCCTGGAAAACTCCGCTGCCGTCAGGGTCGAACCCGCCGGTAAGATCGCCAGGTTCGTTTATACTAAGCAGATTGGTCTGGACCGCGCCGGGAACATCGTATTCTGTGAAGGTGCTGCCCGACAGGAGAAACGAGTGAATGGTACCATCGCTGGCAGCGTAATCACCGACGACCGTGCGTGCGTTATTAATGCCACGCCCTTCGGTAAAACCGACGGTATCGTTAGGATCAACGATCGGGTCGCTAAAGCTACCATCGCTGAACCGGACAAAACCGCGCACCACTCCGTTCGAATCGATGAACTCGCCAACGACGTCACCTCTTTCGTTAATCTTTTGCGGCAGAGTCGAATTTCCGGTGCCAGGATAATCAAAGTTGGTGACCACTTCGATAGAGCCCGAGTTTCGTGCTCGCTGAGCGAACGTTGCCATTAATGGGAGCAGGAATAGAACTGCCAGAATGCTGTTAAATATCTGTTTTGGTTTCATGATGTTTATTGCCTCCTTAATTGAATTGCTCTTTGCTAAAACGCCGATTTGGCAATGACACCAGATCCACTTAGCGAATTTCAACCTGACCACTTTGCGTGTTATCCGGTTTTGTGAGGCCCGCTCTTAGGTTCCCAGCACATCCAACTGAGAGCCGAGAGCCCCAGATGCAACAGGTCTGCTGAAGGTGGTCGTGCGTCCGACTATAAGACACGTCGCCCCATTAATGAATGAGCTAAGGTGCCGTTCGCTTTTAAAGTTCGTTCCGTGACGGTGCTGACGCCGACGGTCAATTCAAGCCACAGAAGGCTTAAGCTTCGACTTCTTCTGCAGCAGCGGCAGAACTTTTTCGACCAATGCGTCAGCGGTAATGCCATGTTTCTTGCGCAGGATTGGGACAGCGCCGTGCTCGATGAATTGATCGGGCCAACCGATGCGCACCACCGGCGTATTGATCATTTGCGAATGCAGATGCTCCATCACCGCGCACCCAAAACCATTGTGCAAAACATGATCTTCAATCGTGCACGCGACTTCGACGCTGCGCGCAAAGAATTCGAGAGTGCCGGTGTCCATCGGCTTGATCCAGCGCGGATTGATGAGCGCGACTGAAATTCCTTTTTCCTCGAGCTTGCGAGCCGCTTCCTCAGCCACTTCAAACATATTGCCAAGCCCGAAAATCGCCACGTCGCGGCCGTGCTGCACGACCTCCGCCTTACCGATCTCGAGAAGCTTCGGCTCCGGTTTCACTTTTGCGCCTGTCCCCGAGCCTCTCGGATAACGAACCGCAATCGGACCCGAGTTGTAGTGCGCCATTGTCCAGAGCATATCGACGAATTCGTCCTCATCCTTCGGTTGCATGTGCACCCAGTTCGGGACGTGCCGCAGGTAACCGATATCAAAGAGGCCGTGGTGCGTTGGACCGTCGTCGCCGCTTAATCCGGCACGGTCCATGCACAACTTCACATTCAAGTTCTGGATGGCGATGTCGTGAATCGCCATGTCATAGGCGCGCTGGAAAAACGTGGAGTAAATCGCAAGGAACGGTTGTAATCCCTGTGCTGCCAGACCACATGCGAAAAGCGTGGCGTGCTCTTCTGCGATTCCAACGTCGAAGTAGCGGCCGGGATGGGCCTTGGCGAAATGAGAGAGACCAGTCCCGCTTGGCATCGCCGCTGTGATGGCGACTAGCTTCTGATTCGTTTCCGCGAATTTCGCTAGCGTCTTGCCGAAAATCTCCGAATAAGTCGGTGTAGGGGTCGGTGCGGTCTCGCCGCTTTCAATTTTGTATTTGCCGAGGCCGTGAAACTTGTCCGGTTGCTTGAGCGCCGGCTCGTATCCTTTGCCTTTTTGCGTGAGAATGTGCAACAGGACGGGCTCGTCCTGAGTTTTCAAAAACTCAAAAGTGCGGATGAGCAAAGGAATATCGTGTCCATCAATTGGTCCATAATATCGTAAGCCGAGTTCCTCGAAAATGACACTCGGCACGAGCAAGCCTTTGACGCTTTCCTCAACTTTGTGTGCGAGCTGCACGCCCGTTTTTCCAAGAATCGCTTTGATGAAATCGCGCGCCTTGTCGTGCAAATGCGCGTAAGTCGGATTCGTCACGATGCTGTTTAGATAGTTTGCAATCGCCCCGACATTTTTTGCAATCGACCACTCATTGTCGTTCAGCACGACTAGGAAACGCTTCGTGTGCGCTTTGACATTATTGAGCGCTTCGTAGCTGATCCCGCACGTCAATGCAGCATCGCCTGCCACCACGACGATGTTTTCGTCCCCACCCCGGAGATCGCGGCCAACCGCCATGCCGAGCGCAGCTGATAGAGCGGTCCCCGCATGACCCGCGCCGTAGCAATCGTGTTCACTTTCGGTGCGCAAAAGGAAACCGTTTAGTCCACCGAATTGGCGCATCGTGTTAAAACGATCGAGGCGTCCGGTAAACATTTTGTGGACGTACCCTTGATGACTGACGTCCATGACGAATCGGTCGTGCGGCGTGTTAAAGACCCGATGCAACGCAATGGTCAGTTCGACAACACCGAGATTTGGGCCCAGATGTCCTCCCGTCTGGGAAAGGACTCTAATCAGTTCTTCCCGCACCTCCTGTGCGAGCTGGGGCAGGTCCTGTTCGCGGAGCGCTTTAATGTCCGCGGGCGATTGGATGCCGTCGAGTAGACGTTTTGGAGATGTAGTCGCCTCGGAGGTCCGAGCCAACTCAAAAGAGCTTGATTTCATCATTTGTGCTTTCGGATTCATCGACCACTTCGGTCGGAGCAGCCCGCTCGGGTGTAGGCTCGAAATCCTTAACTATCGCTTTTCCTGCGCTGTTGCGAGCTATGATTTCGATCTTTTGCTCGGCCCTGGCAAGTCGTTCCTGGCAAACTTTTACCAGGTTCATTCCTTCTTCATAGCGCACGATGAGATCTTCGAGCGGGAGTTTGCCGGTCTCCATTTGCTCGACAATTTTTTCGAGCCGATCCATCGCGCCCTCAAAGTTAGGCTCTGCCTCCCGCGGCTTCAGTTTGCTGCTCATGGGGAAAACGTAGGAATTAAGCACAGCTTAGCCATGAGAAAAGGGGGATTCACAATGAGCAGGCACTCCTGTCTGCCAGTGTTGTCGCAGACAATTATCCGCGCCACGAATTTATTCGCATTGGTTGAAAGCCCGGCGAATGTTTTTGACTTCATCACAATGTGCGCACTTCACTGGCCGTGGCAGGAGCCAACGAACAAGCCAAATCACATTCGGGCGAGTTCGACACCTTTTTATGCCATGTGGGATGCGGTCGCACGTTTCGCCGCTGAAATCCGGACGAGCGAATTTACCGCTGAGATGATTCGACGCCGTGACACATACGGTAGCGAAGGAGCGATGGGTGCGATCGATTGCGCAATGCTCTATGGATTGACGCGTTGGCTCAGACCAACAGTGATCGTCGAGTCCGGCGGTTATATTGGAATGTCGTCGGCGTTTATCTTGAAAGCGCTGGCTGATGAAAAGCTCACCACCGCCAAACTATACAGCGTTGAATTGAGCCAGGAATGCGAGCAAGGCGCTTTGATTCCGGAGGAATTGCGTCCCGCCTCGGGCGGATTCGTACCGATGCGCGGCAGACTCGAAGATTTTCTCAAGCGCAGCGAGCTCCCTTCATCCATCGACATGTTCTTGCACGACAGCTCGCATAGTTACCGGCATATGCTCTGGGAGTTTCGCCAATTTTGGCCGCGGCTACGCGACGGCGGATTGCTGGTGTCGCATGACGTGCAGATGAACGCTGCGTTTTCCCAATTCGTAGCCAACACTTACGCGCACGAAAAAAAAACCGGACGCCGCGATGCGCAGCGGACAGCTCATTACGAATGGGGCCGCTGGGGTTATATCGGTTTTGCCATTAAGAAAAGCTGAGCTTGTTCGACCGTTCCTAAAGCAGGCGTTTCTTGTTCGCCGACTCTTCGATCAGCTTTTGCAATCGCTTCTGCCGGGTCGCTTCCTGCTTTGCACTCACGATCCACCATCCGATCGCTTTTCGATATGAGGGTGGTTGAGCGTAAAAGAAATCCCAGGCGGCTTTGTTTTGGCTCAGTCTTTTTTCATAAGGTCCATCGAGATTAGCGGCCCTTTGTTCGTAGGAATAAATGCCCGAGCGGTATTCCTTGCGCGCCTCAAAGGCGGCCATGCCGGACGGTTTCATCAAACCTTTACCGCTCAATTCCTGGGCACGCCTGATGTTGACCGCGCTCCAGATGCTTCCCCTTCTTCTTGGCGTAAATCGAATAGTGTAACGCAAATCGTCGACGCTCTTGCGAATTCCATCGATCCATCCAAAACAGAGCGCTTCATCCACCGATTCTGGCCAGGTCATGCTCGGTTGTTTTGAGCTCTTCTTGTAATAACCGACCCATAATTCCTGGATCATCGCATGATTCTTCTCCAGCCATCTGCGAAAATCGTTCGCTGATTTGAAGTATTTGATCTTCATCGCAGCAGATTCCATTCACGATGAGCAAAAGGCCATGGGCTCCGGTGTCGCTGCGCGCCCCGAGCGGCACGAGCGCTCTCATCGCCCGGGAATTTAACTAATCTGCTTTTTGTAAGCTTCCGCGTCTTTCAATTGTTTGAGATCGTCGGCGTTGTCGAGTTTGAGGACGAAAATCCAGCCCTGCCCGTAGGGTTCGCGGTTGATCAGACCCGCGTCGGCTTCGAGCGCCTTATTTATTTCGACAATCGTTCCTTTCACCGGTGCATAGATATCGCTTGCCGCTTTCACGGATTCGACGACGGCAATTGCCTCTTTCGCGTTTGCCTGGCGATCCATCTTCGGCAGCTCGACGTAGACGACGTCGGTCAATTCAGATTGGGCGTGATCGGTGATACCGACACGGACATTGTCGCCTTCGCGTTTGATCCATTCGTGTGACTCGGTGTACAGCAGGTCGTCAGGGACATTCATGATTTTTTGTAAAGCGGTTTCTTTTCTATGGTAGCTGGAAATTTTTGTCCTCGAATTTCGATATCGATCTGAGCACCTATCTTTGCGCGCGCAGTCGGGACATACGCCATTCCGACGCCCCAGTTCAAGCTCGGAGAAAGCGTGCCGCTGGTGACTTCGCCGATGCGTTCTCCGTTCTCGAATACTGCATAATGCGGTCGCGGAGGCGGCCCTTTCTCTTTCATTCGAAAGGGCATGAGCTTCTCCCGCGGTCCTTTTTCTTTTGTTTCGAGCAAAACGTCGCGTCCGATGAAGTTTGATTTTGTCAGATCGACGAAGAACCCGAGTCCTGCCTCGATCGGATTTCGCTCTGGCGACAAATCGGAGCCGTTCAGCGGGTAGCACATTTCCAAGCGCAACGTGTCGCGCGCACCGAGACCGCACGGCTTAATTCCAAGCGGTTTGCCCTTTTCGAGCGCGGCGTTCCAAAACTTCACCGCATCCTCGGAGCGAAAGAATACTTCAATTCCGTCCTCGCCAGTGTAACCGGTGCGGGCGACGGAAACAGTTGATCGATTGAATGGAAAATCGGCAATCGAATTTCGCGACGGAAGATCGATATCGGTGCCGAACAGCGCGTGAAACAACTCGGCGATCCGCGGACCTTGAATGGCGACTCCGCCAAAATTCGCGCTACGATTGCTGAGCTGAACCGCACTTGCGGCTGACCCAGCCGCCTCTACAGCCGGAAGATTGCTTTGTAGCCAGGCGAAATCTTCGTCCGCGCGCGCGGCGTTTACGACCAGGAGAAATTTCTCTTCGCCAATCCGGTAAACGATGAGGTCATCGATGATACCGCCGCGCCGGTTCAGCAGAAAGGTGTATTGACCCGTTCCAACATCGAGTTTCCCGACGTTATTTGTGAGCATGGTATTAAGGCGCTCGCGCGCGCCGGCGCCCTCGACGATCAATTGGCCCATGTGCGAAATATCGAAGATGCCGACATTATTTCGCACAGCTTGATGTTCCTCGACGATGCTAGTGTATTGCACCGGCATGATCCATCCGGCGAAAGGTACCATTCTCGCGCCGAGCCGGACGTGTTCCTCGTAAAGTGGCGTTTTTCTTGGCTCGGTCTCGCTCACGCGAGCAAACTAGACTGCACGATTCCTTGCGCAAGCACCCCCAATAATCAACCGCGGCTCGGATTTCGACTTCTCACGTTAATCCTCTCCTCGATCGAGGAGGAGGTGAGAAATCATGTTCTTTGCACTTTCAGATCGCAGAAGGCGATAGAGGGTCCGCTTCTCCCTTTCGAAAAGGGAGAGGATTGAGGTGAGGGATTGTTGCGCTACTGTCGCCGAGCGATGACTTGGCTCGACAAACTCGAACGCCGCCTCGGTTTTCTTGGCATTCCGGGACTGATGCGCATCGTGGTCGGTCTTACCGCGCTCGTCTTTTTGCTGGTTCGGTTGAACCCGGGTTTTGGCTCTGTACTTGACCTCGACCCTGCGCGGATTCGCCATGGCGAAATATGGCGACTGGTCACGTATATTTTTCTTCCACAAACCGACGGCTTCCTATGGGTCTTCCTTCTGCTGTGGTTTCTCTGGTTTATCGGTGAAGGCCTCGAACAGGCGTGGGGCGCATTTCGCCTAACGCTGTATTTCGTCGTTGGAATGGTCGGCACAACAGTGGCCGCGTTTTTCTTCGGAGCGCGTTTTTCGAATTCGATGTTGTACGCGTCGTTGTTCTTCGCTTTCGCCCGGTTCTACCCCGATCAGGTGATCTACCTGTTTTTTGTTTTGCCGGCAAAAATCAAATGGATCGCCTGGGTTTCAGCAGCCTTCCTATTGTTCGGCTTTGTTATCGGCACGAATTCCTATCGTATGGCGTTGCTGGCTGCTCTGGCCAATTATGTGATCTTTTTCGGACCGGAAATTATTCATGATGCTCGTCACCGCGGCGAAGTCTCGGCCCGAAGAAAGCGCTATGAGCGGAGTTCTCGCAGCGAAGCCGAACCACTTCACAAATGCGCAGTATGCGGCGCGACCGAATTGAGCGATCCGAACCTCGATTTCCGGGTGGCTCGCGATGGTGAAGAGTATTGCATGGCGCATTTGCCAAAGGTGACAACAACCGCGCGATAGGTTGTAGAGGCGCTCGCCGCGGCGAGCGCCTGCCAGCTCGGCGTTTGACACAAACGTCGCTACACCCTTGACCGGATACCGCTGGATATGAAACTAAGCCCGATGACTGATAAAAGCGCTGCGTTGGTTCCCGAGGAAGGCTGGCATTGCCTGCATTTATTTTACCGGATCGAGTACGGCCAATGGCAATTGTTCAACCGTGACGAACAAAACGCAGCAAAGACAAATCTATCATCGCTTGTGCAGGAAGTTCGCGCGATGGAGTCGACGCAATTGCTAACGCTTGGCATGGTCACGCCAAAAGCCGACGTCGGCTTCATGTTAATCACGCCCGATCTGCATAATGCCAATAAGATCGAGAAACGCCTTTCGGCCTCGTTAGGCGCGGACGTGCTGACCCCGGTCTACAGTTATTTGTCGCTTACAGAGGAAAGCGAATACATCACAAGCGAGGACGAATTCGTACAGACGCTTGAGTCCAATGTGCGAAACGATCCCGGAAAGCTCGATCAAGCCCTGGCGGCATTTCGCGAGCGCATGAAACATTATCGGCAGGAGCGCGTTTATCCCGTGCTTCCGGATTGGCCGATCGTTTGCTTTTATAACATGAGCAAACGCCGTGGTGAGCAGCGGAATTGGTATGCGCTGCCATACGATGAGCGCCGCAAACTGATGAAGGGACACGCCACGGTCGGACGCGAGTTCGCGGGCAGAGTGAAACAGCTGATCACAGGTTCGACTGGTCTCGACGACGCGGAATGGGGCGTGACGCTGTTTGCGCGCGACACATTTCAGATCAAAGCGATCGTTTACAAAATGCGTTTCGATCCGGTCAGCGCCGAGTATGCGGACTTCGGCGAATTTTACATTGGCATGCAATTGCCGCTCGACGAATTGTTCCGCCGCTTGCAACTGTAATTGCTCTTCCTCTTCCGCTCCCTGTTAGTTCTCACTCTGTTCTGATTGTCTCAAGCCAGACAAAGACTAAGATCCAGAGGAAGCGGAAGAACAGAAGGATGGGTGACAGAGCGGTCTATTGTGCACGCCTGGAAAGCGTGTGTGCCGAAAGGCACCGGGGGTTCGAATCCCCCCCCATCCGCCATTGATCTGCTGGTTCCCGCCTAACCTGCGCGTTGTTCAACGACCTGCAGTTCCTGCCGCAGCTTGACCACGCTGCCGTGTGGGAGGACACCGCGAAAATTCACGCTTGGATAAATCATGCAATCACGGCCGATGATCGAACCGGGATTGATCACTGCGTTGCAGCCGAGTTCCGAGCGGTCGCCAACGATTGCGCCGAATTTTCTGAGCCCTGTCGGAATGTTGCCATCCGGTGTTATGACCGCGATTTCACCATGATCGAGCTTTACGTTCGAGAGAATCGCGCCTGCGCCCAAATGGGCGTGATGACCAATGATCGAATCACCCACGTAATTGAAGTGCGGGACCTGCACGTCATCGAACAGGATGGAATTTTTGAATTCGCAGGAGTTTCCCATCACGACGCCGTCGCCCACGATGACGTTTTCCCGCACGTAGCAGCCGCTGCGGATGTGGCAGTTTTCGCCAATCCACGCCGGACCTTTCAAAACTGCGCCCTGTTCGACGATGGTCCCTCTGCCAATAAAAACGTGGTTACTAATAAACGGTTTTCCCATGAGCTCGCCCAGAATTGCAGGCTTGAGACGAAATTGCAGGTAGCTAGCGATTTGTTTAAGCGCGTCCCAAACGTAGCTCTGGTTTTCGAACAGTTTGGAGTGAGCCGTGCGTTCGAGGTTGAGAAATTCAGCGGGCCCAAACATTTCGGGACTCAAGATGTCGAATCGCTGCTCGGGTTGCGAGCGAAAATTCTGGGGAGCGCTCGCCTGTGGCGTGCTGATTTCGGCGTCGCGCCGAAACAATCTTTTTTTGGATATGGACGCGAGCCGTGGTGAAAATCAAAGGAAAGTCCGCGATCTCGAGGAAGCGCTCGCCAGCACGCGAGACACGTGCGCTACCCAGACCCCACTCGTGTAAGCTTTTGTCCGTCCTTCGTGTCGCGCACTTCCCAGCCCAGCGCGGAAATTCGATCGCGCAGTTCGTCGCTTTGTTTCCAATTTTTTTCGCGCCTTGCGTTCTCGCGCTCATTCGCCAACTGCGTCACTTCCGCTGGAACCGCGAGTCCGATCTCAGCTTCGAGATTGAGGACGGTGTTGATCCGTTTCCACCAATCCAGCCATGCCGTTGCCCGGGCGGCGTCGAGTTTGTTTTCGTCCATCGCGCGGTTCGTTTCGCGAATCGATTCGAACAAAAATCCGAGCGCGGCGGAAATGTTCAGATCATCATCCAGCGCGTTCTCGAAAATGTAGGGCACGCTTCCAGCTTGCCCATCGTTTGTTCTCGCAAGCGAGACGCTCGCGCTACATTCCCGCAATCGCGCGAGCCATTCATCAATTCGGCCTAACGACTCCCGCGCCTCTTTCATTCCCTCCCAGGTAAAATTGAGCGGCACTCGATAATGCACACGCAACAGCGCGTAACGAAGTTCGCGGCCGGTGTAACGTTTCGCCAGAACATCCGGCACAGTGTAGAAGTTGCCTAACGACTTTGCCATTTTCTGACCGTCGACCAGCAGATGCGCACAATGCAGCCAGTACTGAACGAATTTCTTTCCGGTCACGCCTTCGCTCTGGGCGATCTCCGCTTCGTGATGCGGGAAAATGTTATCGACGCCACCACAATGGATATCGATTTGATCGCCTAACAACGCCATAGACATCGCGCTGCATTCGATATGCCAGCCAGGGCGGCCCGGTCCCCATGGCGAGTCCCATTTCACATCGCCGTCCTCTTCGTCCCACGCTTTCCAAAGCGCGAAATCGCCGATGTGTTCCTTGTCGTATTCGTCGTGCTTCACTCGCCCTGTGGATTGCAGTTGCGTCAGGTCGAAGTGCGCGAGCTTGCCGTAGTTCGGAAATTTGTTGATGCGAAAATAAACTGATTTGTCGTCCGCCTGATAAGCCAAGCCGCGTGCGATGAGCTCGCCAATCATCGCGATCATCCGGTCGACGTAACGCTGCTCGGTGGCACCGGGGTATTCATCAGCGTGTTTAATGCGCAACGTTTCGGCATCTTCAAAAAACGCCTTTTTGAATTGCTCGGTGAACTTTGCCAGCGGCACTTTGGCCTCACGCGCGCCGCGGATCGTCTTGTCATCGACGTCGGTGATGTTCATCACGCGATGGATCTTGTAACCTCGCAGTTCCAGGTGACGCTGAAGTAAATCTTCAAAGATGTAAGCGCGAAAATTTCCGATGTGCGCCCGGCTATAAACAGTTGGTCCGCAAGTGTAGATACTGATCGGCCGCACCATTGGATCGCGCGGATCGAACTCTTCAATCTTGCGCGAGTAAGTGTTAAAAAATCGCAACGCCAT
>JBKPLD010000121.1:0-14900 GCA_046731415.1 Verrucomicrobiota bacterium | reverse complement strand
CGCAAGTCGGGGCTTGCGATCATGATCACTGACCACAACGTACGCGAGACGCTTTCCATCGTGGATCGCGCCTATTTGATTTACGATGGTCGCGTTGAAAGCGAAGGCTCAAAGGATTTTCTCATCAACGACCCTATCAGCCGTCAGCTTTATCTCGGCGAACGCTTCAAAATGTGATCAAAATGACGAATCAGAGTGACCAATGACGAAAGAATCGAATTCGAAATCGCGTAGCTTTTGATTGATCCGATATCGGGATTTGGTACAGTTCAAGCCAAGGCAATGGAGTTTGCCTTCCCTGCTAAGAATCGGGAAAACCGCGCGAGCTAATGACTCCTTCCAACCGAAGGAGTTTTTTAATGCTTGAATATATCTTGGTGATGCTTGGTGGCGCGCTTGGCACCGCAGCGCGATTCTGGCTATCGGGATTTGTTGCAGAGCGGGGCGGGGAGGTTTTCCCACTTGGTACCCTCGTCGTAAACGTGACTGGGTCCTTCGTCATCGGATTCCTCGCCGCTTATACAGATGCTGAAGGGGTGCTTCTTGTGTCACCGCGGCTTCGTCAATTCCTCATGATCGGCGTATGCGGCGGTTACACAACGTTTTCATCGTTCAGTTTACAAACACTCGATCTCGTTCGAGCTGGAGACTGGTTCAAGGCCGGCCTCAATACACTGCTCTCAGTTGTATTCTGCCTGATTGCCGTATGGCTGGGACGCGCCCTTGCTCTCTCGATGTTGCCAAAATAAAAACAACTTATGCACCTTCCTGAAGACGCCGTTCTCCTGCGGATTTTTATTGGAGAAAGTGACCGTTACCAGCATCGGCCGCTTTACGAAGCGATTGTGTTGAAAGCACGCGAACTACAACTGGCAGGCGCAACTGTGCTGCGGGGACCGATGGGTTTTGGAAAATCAAGTCACTTGCACACTGCGAAAATCCTTCGCTTGTCCATGGACCTTCCAATTGTGATCGAAATCGTGGACACCGAGGAAAAGATCGATGCATTCCTGCCGGTGCTCGATGAAATGATGGGCGGCGGCCTGGTCACGCTGGAAAGGGCCAAAGTGATCCGTTATCAACATCAGGGAAAGAAGTGATCCAGCGGTTCGTCTGGATTTTCGTCTGTTCAAGCACGCAGCCGTCGGTATGTCATATGATGCATATTGGAAATTGCGCGTCATTCACGTAGAAGTTAATCCTCATGGCGGAACAACGCGGGACCCAGACGATCACATCTCCAAGCGATCAGCAGAAAAGTGTCCCGGTTGTTACGGTTGAGACCTTTTACAATTCGCACGCCGAAAAGTTGCACATGAAGCTGGAGGGACCGCGGGTCGGGTTTCATCGGAAAATTCGCGAGCCGACCATCAATCGTCCCGGGCTTGCGCTCTCAGGTTTCTATACTTATTTCGCCGAGAAGCGCGTCCAAGTGCTCGGAGCCGCCGAGTATTCGTATATCAAAAGCTTGCCTTCGAAACTACGCATCATGCGATTTCGAAAATTATGCGAGCGCAAGATCCCGTGTCTGGTGATCTCGCGCGGCTTTCATCTTGCGCCGGAGTTGCTCTCTGTTACAGCAGAAGCAAAAATCGCGGTGTTTCGCACCCCGATGATTACTATGAAGTTCATTAATGCGGCGACGATTGCGCTGGAAATGGATTTTTCTCCCACGGTGACCGAGTTCGGAAGCATGGTAGACATCCTTGGTGTGGGCGTTTTGATTCGCGGCGCGAGTGGGATTGGCAAAAGCGAATGTGTCCTGGGACTGATCGAGCGCGGATACAGTCTGGTGGCCGACGACGTAACACGAATCACTTCGCTGGAAGGGCGCGAACTGATGGCGACCGCTCCTGAATTGACGCGCAATCACATGGAAGTGCGCGGTATCGGCATTATCGATGTAGCCAAAGTTTTCGGTATCGGCAGCATTCGAATTGAGAAGCGCCTCGACCTCGTAGTTACCCTCAAGGACTGGCACGAAGTGGACGAGGTCGATCGGATTGGTTTGGACCGGGAATTTTATGAAATCCTTGGACTTCAGGTGCCGCATGTGACCATCCCGGTGCGGCCCGGCCGCGACATGGCGCGCTTGATTGAAGTCGCGGCGATGGACGAGAAATTAAAAGGCCTGGGGCAAAACAGTGCAGTGGACTTTAACGCCAGACTGCTCCGTTTGATGGAACGCCCGTCTTCGGTCGCCGCGGCGGCCTACGGTGCGCCAGAGAAAGGGGCAGTGTAATGGGTCTGTTGTATAGGAAAGCGGGCCGCGCGGAGCGTGATCGGAAGATTGAGAAAGATATCTCGATCACGAATCGGCTTGGACTCCACGCACGACCGGCGGCCATGTTCGTGCGAATAGCGAGTCGTTACCGCTCGGAGATCTGGGTGTCGAAGGAAGGAGAAGAGGTCAACGGCAAGAGCATCATGGGTCTGATGATGCTCGCTGCCGGGCAGGGATCGAAGCTGCATATCCGGTGTGAAGGCCCCGACGCCGACAAGGCGATTGAAGAACTTGAGGCACTGATCAAGGCGGGTTTTAACGAGGATTGATCGAGCCTTCGTTGACTGGCCCACCCGACTTTTGCGAGTCGCTCTGCGGAATTCGCATTGTTTGACATCTGCTTTACTCTGGCAGGTGCATGAGCGAAAGCGCGCATCAGGAAATCCGGTTTGAAGGAGCGGGCGTCTCTCCGGGAATGGCCTGTGGCAAGGTTCATGTCGTGCGCGATGACCTGGATGATGTTGTGCGTTATCGCATCGCGCCTTCCCAGATCCCGGACGAAATCGGGCGCTTCGAAACCGCACTTATCCAGACGCGCATGCAGATTCTGGAAATGCAGCAGCGCATTGCCGAATCAATTGGTGCAAAAGATGCAGCCATTTTCGATGCGCATCTGCTCGTGGTCGAGGACCGCACTCTGATCGACGAAGTGCTGCGAAAGCTGGAAACCGATCTCTGCAATGTCGAGTGGGTTTTTCAGGAAGTCGCCACCCGTTACGCCGAGACTCTGAACAAGATCGACGATCCGTACCTGCGAGAGCGTGCGCTGGATATTCAGGACGTGACGAAGCGCGTGGTTCGCAACTTGCAGGGCAAAGCTCCCAAGACATTTCTTGCTCTGAGCGAGCCGCACATCCTTATCGCGCACAATCTCACTCCTTCGGATACCGCCAGTATCAACCGGACGAAAGTGCTTGGGATTGCAACGGATCTGGGCAGTCGCACCTCGCATGCGGCGATTCTTGCGCGTTCGCTCAATATCCCGGCAGTAGTCGGGCTGCATGATATCACCATAAGACTCGAGACCGGCCAACCCGTGCTCCTTGATGGAAGCGACGGCCTGCTGGTGATCAACCCGGCACCAGAAACGATCGCCCAATATGCCGAGATCGAATCACGGAGAGCCAGAGTCACGGCTCGACTGAAAGAACTGCGCACGACGACGTCGACGACGCGGGATGGCCGTCACATTGTGCTCTCCGCAAATATCGAACTCCCGGAGGACGTAGATGCGGTGGCGGCCAATGGTGCCGAGGGCATCGGACTCTATCGCACGGAATTTCTTTATTTGAATCGCAGTACGTTGCCAACCGAGCATGAACAATTCGAAACGTACCGAAAAGTGGCGGAGCGCGTCCGGCCGGACCCGCTAATTATCCGAACATTTGACCTTGGCGGCGACAAGCTGGCTCCGGGCACCGTCGATATTACTGATGAGTTAAATCCTTTCCTTGGCTGGCGCGCCATCCGCCTTTGTCTTGAGAACATAGACATCTTCAAAACGCAATTACGCGCGATTCTCCGTGCCAGCGTGGTCGGTAACCTAAAAATCATGTTCCCTATGATCTCCGGGCTGGAGGAGTTGCGGAGTGCCAAGGCCGTGCTCGCAGAATGTAAAGAGGACCTGCGCCAGTCAGGCGTTCCTGTGGCTGAAAAGATCGAGGTTGGCGCGATGATCGAAATTCCGAGTGCCGCAATCTGCGCTAACACGCTCGCACCTGAGGTAGATTTTTTCAGTATTGGAACAAACGACCTGATTCAGTATGCGCTGGCAGTCGATCGAGTGAACGAGAAGCTCGCGCACCTTTACGAGCCGACCCATCCGGCAGTTCTGCGTTTGCTGAAAATGGTCGCCCAGGCTGCGCATGCCAATAATATCTGGGTAGGAGTTTGCGGAGAAATGGCCGGAGATGTTGCGCTCGTCCCGCTTTTGCTTGGTCTCGGCATGGACGAGCTCAGCGCGAGCGCAACGCTGGTCCCGCGAGTCAAACGCGCGGTGCAAAGTCTGGCGATTCCCGAATGCCAGGAGCTAGTCGAAGAAACACTGAAGCTTGATACTGCTCCCGAAATTCTGGCGCGCTGCCTCGAATTGGCGGACAAACGCTACGGCGATCTGCTCGGCTAAGCGTTAAACCGTTTAAGCCTTGAAGGGACGAGCGCTCTCATCCTGAGCGAACGCGAAGGATCTCTCGAGTCACTCTGGACGCGGTGAGCGCCGAAGGCAGTTCGCGTGCCGATGGTGGTTTCGTGAGGTTCCTCGCTTCCCTCGGAATGACAGCGCTTTAGCGTTTTCACGCTCAACGACTGACCAGTGCGCTGGCCGATCGCGCTACTCTTCCGCTTCGGGATCGGGCTTTAGCCCTTCCTCTTCCATCTTGCGCAAGACATCACTCATGTCGTCCACTTCATCCCAGACGTCCTGACTGACATAAATGGGTGCCTTTTGCTGAGTGGCCATTGCGATGCAATCGCTCGGCCGTCCGTCGAGCTCGATGATTTTTTTCTGATGCAATTCGTTTTGCACCCGAATAATCGCTCGCGCGTAGTAAGTGGCATTTTTCAAATCGTTAATGATGATCCGGTCGACTTTTGCGCCCAGGGCCGTCAGTAAATGTGCCATCAAATCGTGGGTGAGGGGACGCTCCTTGGTGATCTGCCGCATGAACATCGTGATCGCGCTGCCCACTGTTTGATCGACGTAGATGATGAACACCTTGTCGTTGTTACCGAGAAAGACCGCGCATCCGCCGCTTGTCGGTAAAACTGCCCGAACCTGCACCTCGATCACCGTTTTGTTCACAAGCGAACGGTATCCGCAGGAAAACGAAAAACAAGCGGTGTGCACCGCCTGCGTTACCTTTCTCTCATGCGGAAACAAGGGACGCATGAATCGAATGAAGATTTTGATTCTACAGGCTTGCATGTTGAACGCGCTGATTGAATATGCGTTTTGCGGGATTCAGTCGTCGCGCGGTCTGATTAAATGAAAAACGAGTGGGACGTTGACGCAGCGATCGCCACCTACAATGTCGATGGCTGGGGCGGAGGATATTTCACCGTCAATCCAACGGGCAACGTGGTGGCTCGGCCTCTGCAGGAAAACGGCGGCACCATCGACATTCTGGAAGTCGTAAATGAAGCGCGCAACCGCGGCCTGAGTTTTCCGCTCGTGATCCGATTTCAGGATTTGCTTCGGCACCGTGTCGAAGCGGTAAACCGCGCGTTTCAAGCGGCGATGACAGAGTTTGAATACAAGAACGAATATCGCGGGGTTTTCCCGATCAAGGTCAATCAGTTGCGCGAGGTCATTGAAGAAATTATCGATGCCGGCCAGCAATTTCATTTTGGCCTCGAAGCTGGAAGCAAACCGGAACTGGTCGCCGCGCTGGCGATGCACCAGGATCCCGAGAGCCTCATAATTTGCAACGGTTACAAAGATGCGGCGTTTATCCGGATTGCTCTGCTCGGCTGCAAGCTTGACAAGAAGGTGGTCATCGTTGCTGAGAAACTCGAAGAGCTCGAACAAACGATCCGCGCAGCAAAGGAAGTCGGCGTGGAACCACACATTGGCATTCGCGTGCGTCTTTACAGCAAAGGCGCAGGGAAATGGGCCCCGAGTGCCGGCGAGAACGCGAAGTTCGGTCTCGATACCACGGGTCTCATTGCCGCAAGCGAAATGCTGAAGGCCGCAGGCCTGGCGCATTGTCTCAAACTCATCCACTTCCACGTAGGTTCGCAAGTACCGGATATTTCAACCATCAAACGCGCAGTGCGCGAAGCGGCCCGCTACTATGCAAAGATTGCGAAGCTCGGGCATGAGCTCGGATATCTGGACGTCGGTGGCGGGCTTGGTGTCGATTATGATGGTTCACGCAGCGATTTCGACAGTTCGGCAAATTATTCGCTGCAGGAGTACGCCAACGACGTCGTTTGGAATATCATGGAAGTTTGCGATTCGGAAGGCGTCCCGCATCCGGCGATCGTGAGCGAAGGCGGCCGCGCGATCGTTGCGCACCATTCCGTGCTGGTGATGGAAGCGTTTAGTTCCATCGAGAAAACCGCTCCGAAGTTACGCGTCACCGCGAGCGAGAAAGATCACAAACTGGTGGGCGACATTCTTGATGTGAAGCAACGGCTCAAGCGTGGCAATCGCCTTGAGAGCCTGCACGACATCCAGCAGATCAAAGAGGAAGCGCAACAGAATTTCGAGCTGGGTCTGCTTGATCTCGAATCAAAGGCAAAGATCGACACGATTTACTGGCAGCTCGCGCAGCAGATCGTGAACATGCATCGCGGCTTGCGGTTCATTCCCGAGGAAGTCAAGCAGCTCGAAACCACTTTGGGCGACCAGTACATTTGCAATTTTTCGGTTTTCCAATCGCTTCTAGATCACTGGGCACTCGGCCAACTATTTCCGATCATGCCGATCCATCGGCTGAATGTGCCTCCTGATCGCCACGGAATGATTGTCGATATCACGTGCGATTCCGACGGAAAAGTCTCTAAATTCACCGATTTGCAGGATGTGCGCGAGACGATCCCGCTGCATCGCATCGTTCCAGGGGAGATGTATTACCTCGGCGTCTTCATGGTTGGCGCGTATCAGGACATCATGGGCGACCTGCACAATTTGTTTGGGCGCGTGACCGAGGTCCACGTTTTCCTTGATCCGGACGAGGAATCGGGCTGGTACATTGAAGAAGTGATTGGCGGCAGTACCATCGGCGAAGTCCTTTCCATGACACAGTGGGACAAAGTCGAGCTGATGCGGCTCCTCAAAGCCCAGGTCGACGACGCGATCAAAACCGACCGCCTGAAGCCAAACGATGCCATGAGACTGCTGGACGATTACGAACGTCTCTTGCAGGAATACACGTACCTCTCGCTCAACGGCGTCAAACTGCCGCCGCCATCGGGGAGTTGGCTGCCGCTAAGCTGATGACTGCGCCTGGCGCTCTACTTCGATTTATCGCGCTCGTCGCTTTCGCCGTGGCATCGCCATGTCGTGGAGCAGACGTAATCAGCGGGCGTTGGGAAGGCAGTGCGCAGATTCCCGGCGACCAACTTTACGTGATTGTCGATCTTGCGCAGGAGAATGGCGTTTGGGTCGGCTCAATCATTATTCCCGGTTTGGGCCTGAAAGGCGCTCCGGTTACGAAAATCGCAGCGAAACCGCCCGATGTCAGTTTCTGGGTTAAAGGCCCAATTGGGATTCAATTGAAATTGCAGCTCGATGGAAACGGCAGGATGACCGGCAACTTTGAGCAGGCCGGCAACCGCGCACCAACAACGCTGCAGAACACGGGACCTCCACAAGTCGAGCATCCGCCGCGGAACACGCCAGTCGCGAAGGAACTCGAAGGGGAATGGAAAGGCGACTATCAGATGCTTGGATATACACGGCATGTATCCATCAAATTTACAAATCGCGGACCAGACGGCGCGATAGCAGAATTCGTGATTGTTGGGCGAAAAACAAACAATTTACCGGTCGACCTCGTGACGCAGGAAGGCGATCTGGTCACGGTTGATTCGCACGACATCGGCTTCAGCTTCGAGGGACGATTGAGGGACGGAAAGCTTGGCGGATCAATTCGACAGGGCGCGGTCGAAACGCCGTTGGTTTTGCAGCGCGCCCAGCAGCTATGAATTTCTCGCAGATCAGCGTTCTATTCGTGAGTCTTTGCGCCACCGGAGCGATTAATGCGCAATCGATGTTTCGCGGCGACGCGATGCACTCCGGCCGGTATGCCGGGCCTGCGCCGCGGCAGTTTCATCGTGTGAAATGGAAATTTCCGACTGGCGATCGGGTGATGTCGTCACCGGTGTTCAAAGACAACGTGATCTATTTCGGCGGTGACGATGGCAACGTGTATGCAGTTGATGCTCAAACCGGTCGTCAAATTTGGAAACGAACAACGAATGGGCCCGTTCCAGCCACACCGGCGATTGCAGATGGTACGCTTTACACCGGTAGTTACGATGGAAAGTTATACGCGCTCAATGCGCAGACTGGCGCGTTAAAATGGAAGTTTACGACTGAGGGCGAGCGCCGGTTTGAGGCGAAAGGAATACATGGGTGGCAACCGAAAAACCAGACGATCGCCGATCCGTTTGATGTGTTTCTCTCGAGCCCGGTCGTGGCCAATGGCGTCGTTTATTTTGGAAGCGGGGATGGAAATCTTTACGCCTTGGATTCGCAATCTGGCGATCTGCGTTGGAAATTCAAAACTGGGGACGTCGTTCACGCGTCGCCGGCGCTAGCTGATGGCGTTTTGTTCTTCGGAAGCTGGGATAGTTATTTTTACGCACTCGACGCAGCGACGGGCAAGGAAAAGTGGCGTTTTCATGGAGGCGAAGACCCACTCATTCACAATCAGGTGGGGTTCCAATCGTCCCCGACGGTCGCGAATGGTGTGGTTTACACGGGCTGTCGTGACTCCAATCTTTACGCACTCGACGCCATTACCGGGAAAGAGAAATGGCGATTCTTTAATGATCTGAGCTGGGTGATCACGTCGCCTGCGGTTGTTGATGAAAAGGTGTTCTTCGCCACGTCTGACTCGAGTTTGTATCACGTTGTCGATGCAAACAGTGGCAAGTCTGTGATCCGCCAACAGACGAAAGCCTACATGTTTTCATCGCCCGCGATCGTTGACGATGTCGTATTCATTGGCGTGCTAAACGGAACGCTGGAAGCACGCGACGCGAAAACGGGCGAGCTGCTGTGGGATTTTCAAATCGACACGGCGAAACGAAACGATGGATGGGTGCTCACTGGGGACCGCAAGTTCAATGACCCCTGGCTTTACCACTCCAGCTGGCGTGAAGCGCCGATTGTGGCAAACAATCAGCAGATCCGCATCGGGGGAATTTACTCCTCGCCTCTGGTCGTGAATGGCGTGGTTTACTTTGGCAGCGGGGACGGATTCCTTTACGCCTTGGAATAAACAGCGGCGTTTCGCTTGTCGAACTGCGATCCTCCGGCAATTTGCTGACGTGAGATCCGTATCTACGATCAAAGACGCGCTACGAAGCGATGTCCCCATTGATTCGATTCAAGTACAAGGCTGGGTGCGGACGCGACGCGATTCGAAAGATTTTTCATTCATCGAGCTGAACGACGGCTCCAGCCTGCGCAATCTTCAAGTCATTGCGAAGGACACGCTGCCGAATTATCCCACAGTGCAACGGCTTATGACTGGCGCGTCTATCAGGGTGAGCGGCGCGTTGGTCCCGTCGGAGGGTAAAGGACAAAAATGGGAGTTAGTCGCGGACAAAATCGAGATCGTGGGCGCTGCCGATGATTCCTATCCGTTGCAAAAGAAGGGGCACACACCGGAATTTCTACGGGAAATTGCTCATCTCCGGCCCCGCTCAAATCTCTTCAGCAGCGTCTTTCGTGTGCGGAGCAGGCTCGCGTTTGCCGTTCATCAGTTTTTTCAAGATCGCGGGTTTGTTTATGTCCATACGCCAATCATCACTGGAAGCGACTGCGAGGGGGCGGGAGAATTGTTTCGCGTCACAACGCTGGACGCAGAGAACATTCCGCGAAACGCCAAAGGCGAAATCGATTACGCGAAAGACTTTTTCGCACGGCGAACTTACCTGACGGTCAGCGGGCAACTCGAAGCAGAGGCGTTCGCTCTCGCTCTGTCCAAGGTTTACACCTTCGGGCCCACTTTTCGCGCTGAGAACTCCAACACGTCCAGGCACGCTAGCGAGTTTTGGATGATCGAGCCGGAAATGGCGTTTTGCGATCTGAAGGGCAACATGAATCTTGCTGAGGAGTTTGTTAAGTATCTGGTCGCAGACGCGCGAGAACATTGCCCCGATGAGATGGAACTTTTCGGCAAGTTCGTGGACAAAGAGTTGCTCGCGCGACTCAATTTCGTCGTCGACCGCCCATTTCAGCGGATTACCTATGCTGAAGCTGTGGAGTTGCTAAAAAAGAGCGGCGAGAAATTCGAGTTCCCAATTGATTACGGACTGAATCTGCAATCGGAACATGAGCGCTGGCTCACGGAGAAACATTTTCAGTGTCCGATCACGGTGTTCAACTATCCAAAGGAAATCAAACCGTTTTATATGCGTCTGAACGATGACGGAAAGACAGTCACCGCAATGGATCTGCTCGTACCGGGAATCGGCGAAATCGTCGGTGGCAGTCAGCGTGAAGAAAGGCTCGAGATGCTGGAGACAAACATGCGCCGGCACAAAATGGATCTCTCCGATTATAAATGGTATCTCGATCTGCGGCGTTACGGTACAGTTCCACACTCTGGTTTTGGACTCGGCTTCGAGCGAATGCTCATGTTCATCACCGGAGTGCCGAACATCCGCGACGTGATCCCGTTTGCGCGCACGCCCGGCAGCGCCGAATTCTGATTCGCGACCTACATTGTAATCGTCGCAGCCGGTTGCAGAATGATTAGCGCCGACGGTTTGACCGTGATTTTGATTTCACCGGTCGATTTCTCGTCGTCCTCATCGCTCCCCCAGACTTTATCATCCAAATGGATTGCCGATCCCTTCCAGGCGATTCGTAATTCACGGAATCTTCGCGTAGGAAGCGGAGACTTGCTCTTCTTTCCGGCCACGCGCGCGTCGAAATGTTCCATTAAGAGCGCGCGATCGGCTTCGCGAGCGCAAACAAAATCGAATCGCCCATCCCTGGTTGCCGCGCGTGGTGCGAGATGGAGCGCGGGACCGACCGAACGAATGTTCATCGCTTCCCAAAGAATATAGCGACTAGAAACATCTTTTCCGTCGATCTCAATTTTCCATTGACGGACCGGATAATCATGAAGCATCCGGCGTAAGAGCGCCCCATGGCGAGCCATCTCCTGTTCTTTGGAAAGCTTTTCATCCTTCCCATTATTTTTCTCTTCTTTCTTTGCGGCGTTGACGTAATCTGCGAGTAATCCCCCGCCTGCACCTTCAAAAATATATCGTTCGCCCCACGGACCAGTCGCGAGTCCAACGTCAAAGACTTGTTTCTTTCCGCCTTCAAGCCTCGCGATGATCTCATCGGCGGAAGTGACGAATCCCAGAGCCCGCGCGAGATTATTGGCTGTGCCGAGAGGAAGAACGGCCAGCGGAATCCCGCTATCGATGAGCCGCAAGGCCACTTTTCCAACGGTTCCGTCGCCGCCGGCGGCAATCACCAGGTCAGCAGGTAATTTGAAAGCTTTTTTGAAGCCGTGTTCCTTGGTGGATTGATAAGTGGCGTGATGGCCCGCTTTAGCCAATTCCAACATCAGTTGCTTTTTGCCATGCCTCGCGTCACCGGCCTTGGGATTGTGCATCAACGTGATTCGCATCTGGTTTTTGTAATCGTAAATACTGGATGGTTCGGCCAAAAACAACCCGACACACGTTTCATAGAAAAGAAGATGCGAATCCTGATTTCGAACGACGATGGAATTTACAGTCCGGGCATCATTGCCCTCGCGAAAGTCGCGTCGCGTTTTGGCGAAGTGCGCATCGTCGCACCCGACGTCGAGCAATCTTCGATGAGTCACGCCATTACTGCATCACGGCCCCTCCGGTACAAACGCACTCGCCTGGGCGATTTCGAAGCCTATAGCGTGAACGGTACCCCGGCTGATTGCGTTGCTCTCGGAACCCATCATTGGCAGCATGTCGATCTCGTTCTCTCGGGAATCAATCTCGGTTTGAACCTCGGCAACTCCTGCTGGCATTCCGGCACGCTGGCAGCTGCAAAACAAGCCGCACTGCTCGGAGTGCGTGCCATTGCGTTCAGTACAGCGGTGAGCGAAAACCAGGAACCAGACTTCGCCAAGCTTGATCCTTACGTTGCAAAGGTGATCGACATGCTGCTGGAAGAAAAAACGATGCCTCTGGTGAACGTGAATTTCCCCGAGAAACCACGAGGTATTCGCTGGACTCGCCAGTCTGTCCGGCATTACGACGGCAAAGTTGCTCCCAGCAAGGATCCAATGGGCCGCCCAATCTTCTGGTTCACCGTCATCCCGCTGCAGGGAGCCGAGGAAGGAACCGATCGATGGGCGATCGAGCACAACTGGGTTTCAATTACTCCATTGCGCCTCGATCTGACGGACGAAAAAGAGCTCGGTCGCGCGCTGGCTCTTCATCACACACCGGCGATCAGCACCAGCAAGTCGGCGGCGAGCGCAACAAGCAAGAAGACGGGCCGCCGGAAAAGCTGATAGTCACAATCGCGAAGCTACGAAACCGCAGATCAGCGAGGCGTTTCTCTTATCCTCGCAAACTCAAGCTTGGAACCGCCGGGTTCTTGCAGCGTCATTCGGTCGCCGGAGATTTTCAGCTGATAAACTGTCGTGGCGAATGGTGTTTCGATTTTGATCCGGTTCTGATCGCCGAATTTGTACCTGCCGCGAACGTCTCCGACCAGAACTGCGCCATTTGGCGAGAATTCCCAGAGTGTTGTGTTCGATCCTCCAACCATGCGCCACTTGCCGGTGATGCTGGAATTTCCACAGCCGCACATCGCGAAGACTAACGCGACCATAGCAATTATTTGTAATTCGCGCCGCATGGTGCAAGAGGCTAGCAACCCCGACTCGGCGCATAAAGCTTCTTTGGCACGACGGCTTGTCATTCCGACCGAAGCGAGGGACCTCTCTCTCTCTAAGACCTCTGCAGCCTCACAAACACAAGAAGGCGCTGTAATCGTTATTTGCGACCGCCGTGGGCGGTACTACCACTTCCACTACGACTGGGAGACCCCTCGTCATCTGCGCGGGGGACTTGCCAGGCGCGTTATTTCTTCTTGGAATCCTTTTTCGCCTCGCGCTTGGGCTGCCTTGATTCCTTTTCGGCCTTTTTCGATTCGCTGGGGCGATACTCTTCCTGCTCGGCGGCGGCGAAAGCTTTTTCGAGGCCGACCATGTCTTCCCCTGGACGGAGTATGTCGAGCGCTTCGGCTTCCTTGCGCAGTTGTTCCTCAGTGTAATTTGCAGCCTTGATGGATAATCCAATGCGCCGCTCAAGTTTGTCCACTTTGATCACGCGCGCTTCGACTTCCTGGCCGACTTTCAGAACATCTTTCACTTTCGCCACGTGGTCTTCGCTCAATTGCGAGATGTGAACGAGACCATCGATATCGTCCTGCAATTGCACGAACGCGCCGAAGCTGGCGAGCTTGGTGACTTTCCCTGTCACCAGATCACCGATCTTGTATTTCTCATCGATCGTCTTCCAAGGGTCTTCGGTAAGCTGTTTGATCCCGAGGCTGATTCGCTGGTTTACTTTGTCGATGTCGATCACGACGGCGTCGACTTCATCACCTTTCTTAAAGACTTCGCTAGGGTGATTGATTTTGCGCGTCCAACTCAAATCGGACACGTGAATCATCCCATCGATGCCTTCCTCGAGTTCCACGAACGCGCCATAGGCGGTCATGTTGCGAATCTTGCCTTTCACCTGACTACCAATGGTGAATTTCTTCTCGATTTCATCCCACGGATTCGGTTCGAGCTGGCGAAGGCCAAGTGAAATTTTCTGTTCTTCCTTATTCACGCCGAGGACTACCGCTTCCACTTCCTGGCCCACACTGAGGATGTCGGAGGGACGCATGATCCGTTTCGTCCACGAAAGTTCGGAGACGTGAATTAGTCCTTCCACGCCCTCTTCGATTTCAACAAACGCGCCGTAAGGGACAAGATTGGTGATCTTACCTTTGATACGCTGGCCGGCAGGGAAACGCTCCTCGATCTGGTCCCACGGATTTTTCTGGGTCTGCTTGAGCCCAAGCGACACGCGCTCTTTTTCCTTGTTGATATCGAGCACGACCACTTCCAACTGCTGGCCGACCTTCAATAGCTCGCTGGGATGTCCGAGGCGGCCCCATGTCATGTCCGTGACGTGCAGCAAGCCATCCATGCCATCGAGATCGATGAACGCGCCGAAGTCGGTGATGTTCTTCACCGTGCCAACCACGCGGTCGCCCACGTTCACGCCTTCCATGAATTTTTGCCGCTTCTCGCTACGCTCTTGCTCGATCACCTCGCGTCGGCTGAGGACGACGTTTTTGCGATCGTCATTGAGCTTAACGATTTTGAAGTCGTAGGTGTTACCAACGAATTGTTGCAAATCTTTCGGTGGAACAACGTCGATCTGGGAGGCGGGCAAAAATGCTTCAACGCCGATGTTGACCATCAGGCCGCCTTTCACAACCGATTTCACCTTGCCTTTGATCAGGCCGTCGCCCTGGAAAACACCGACGATTTTGTTCCAATTTTGACGGTAAGCGGCTTTCTCCTTCGAGAGAACAACCATGCCTTCGTCGTTTTCCAAGCGTTCAAGAAGCACGTCCACTTCGTCTCCTACTTCCAGAGCCTCGACATCATCAAATTCTGCTAGGGGAATAACTCCCTCGGATTTGTATCCCACGTCGACCAATACTTCCCGCGGGCGAACTTCCAAAATGCGTCCCTTGACGATGCTTCCCTCGCGGAAGTCCGGCATTGGCTTCGCCATTACATCCTGCATGTGAATCATAAAATAAAAAGGCTCCTTCAGGGCTGTAGTCCCCGAAATTCTTCGGGGAAGATTTCCGGCGCAGCTGACGCTGCGGAAGCGGGACGCCACAGTAGGCGTTTTCCGTGTC
>JBKPLD010000120.1:0-15777 GCA_046731415.1 Verrucomicrobiota bacterium | reverse complement strand
TCGGCGCCTCTTTTTCTTCTTTTTTCTTTTCCGCTCTATCCCCGGCCTTCGCCTCCTCCGGTTTTTCTTCCGCCTTAGCTTCCTCTGTTTCCTTCGGCTTCTTCTCGACCTTTTCTTCGTCTTTGGCTTGCGGCTTTTCTTCTTTTTCCTTCTCCTCTTCTTTCGGCTGTTCCTCGCCTTCGCCACCGATGAACGCAATCTTGTCGCCGACGTTTACCTTGCCGCCTTCCTCCACATAAATCTCAGTGAGCGTTCCATCCTCAGGCGATTCCCATTCCATTGTCGCCTTATCAGTCTCAATCTCGGCGAGCACTTCGCCGGCCGAAACTTGATCGCCCTTGTTTTTCTTCCACGCGACGAGAGTGCCCTCCGTCATTGTGTCGCTCAGTTTCGGCATTTGAATTTCAGGCATGGCAGAAAAGTTGAAGAGATTATGAACGCTACATGATTACACGGTCGCCCTCTTTAACTTTGCAACCTGTATAACTCTTTTAACTGTCTTCATGCGTAGCAAACCTGCTTTACAGCCTTAAGAAGTTTGTCCGCGTTTGGAAGCACCGCTTTCTCGAGACGTTCATTGTAGGGCATCGGTACATCTTCTTGTGATACGCGAATGATAGGCGCGTCGAGGGCATCAAAAACATTTTTCTGGATCCTGTAGCAAACCTCTGCGCCCACACCGCAGAATGGATGATCTTGTTCGACGATCACCACGCGATGCGTTTTCGTGACCGAATCGAAAATTGCCTTCTCATCGAGTGGCTTAATCGAACGTAGATCGAGGATCTCTGCGGAAATATCTTCTTCCTCCAATTGAGCGGCAATCGTGAGCGCCAGCGGGACAGTTTGCGCATAACAGATAATCGACACATCGCTGCCCTCGCGTTTCACCTCGGCTTTCCCGAGCGGGATGAGCAGCTCTTCGTCTGGCGGTTCAACCATTCCTTTGGAGCTGTAAAGCAGCTCGGCTTCCAGAACGAGCACCGGGTTATTGTCGCGCACCGCTGTTTTGAGCAATCCTTTTGCGTCGCGCGGCGTGGCCGGCGTGCAAACTTTCAAGCCCGGCACGCTGGCATAAAAGTTCTCCGTGGCATGTGAATGAGTAGCGCCGAGCTGATGTGCCGGCCCGTTCGGCCCTCGGAACGTGATGGGGACGTTAAATTGTCCACCCGACATGGTGAACATGTTGGGGGCGTTGTTTACGACCTGATCGAATGCCACCAGCGAAAAACTGAATGTCATAAACTCAATGATCGGTCGCAGGCCGACCATGGCGGCGCCGACTCCCAGGCCCGCAAATCCGTTCTCGCTGATTGGGGTATCTATGATCCTTCGTGGCCCAAAGCGCTGAAGCAACCCGTGGCTGACCTTGTAAGCGCCCTGGTATTCCGCTACTTCCTCGCCCATCAGAAAAACGTTGGGATCGCGCTCCAGTTCCTCCGCGAGCGCTTCGTTTAGCGCCTGACGATACGTGATTTCTCTCATCGCCCCTGTTCTACCGGCCCCGCTACGGCTCCATCAGCGTATGTGTAATCGTAAAGCGTATCGAGTGGCGGCTGAGGACTCTTCTCAGCGAATTTTACGGCAGCCAGCACTGTTTCTTTCGCTCGTTTGTCGAGCAGATCGAATTGTTCGTTGCTCAATTTTTCCTCGCGTGTGAGCTGCGCGCGCAAACGGGTGATCGGATCATCGAGCCGATATTTCTCGAGTTCCTGTTTCGTTCGGTAACTGGCCGGGTCCGACATCGAGTGGCCGCGATAACGATAAGTGCGCATCTCCAGGAAGGCCGGATGTGGTTCTTTCCGGATGGAATCTACAATCTCGGCGACCTTGTCGCGTACCTCGCGAAAGTTCATTCCATCGACAATTTCGCCGGGAATGTCGTAACCTTCCGCGCGATCGACGATTTGTCTGAGCGAAGTCGATCGCTTCACAGAAGTGCCCATCGCAAAGAGGTTGTTTTCACAAATGAAAACGATCGGCAATTTATAAAGAGCGGCGAGGTTCAACGCTTCATGGAAAGCGCCCTGATTGATCGCTCCATCACCAAAGAAGCAAAGCGTCACCCGGTCTTCGCCACGGTACTTGATGGCAAAAGCCAATCCCACCGCGAGCGGAATGTGAGCCGCGACAATGGCATGTCCTCCATACATGTGATTTTTGCGGTCGAAGAAATGCATCGAGCCGCCCAGGCCGCGCGAACAGCCAGTTTCCTTTCCAAAAAGCTCCGCCATGCATGCATCCGCGCTTGTGCCGCGAGCAAGTGCGTGAGCGTGATCGCGGTAAGCGGTAATGACGTAGTCGTCATCACGCACGGCAGCAATGGCGCCGGTTACGACTGCCTCCTGTCCGATATAAAGATGACAAAAACCACCGATCTTCTGCGCTTGATACTGCTGACTGGCGCGTTCCTCGAAACGCCGAATCAACAGCATCAGCGAGAGCATCTCGACTTCGTCGCGCTGCTCCACTGGCTGCATCATCGATTACCCGGCGACGACAGGACGCAACCGCTCGGCGCGCGCCCGCAATCTCGCCTTGCTTCGCCCCACGTTCATGCAAACAACAAATAGAAAAGTGAAAACCAAATCGCTGATGAGTGAATTGCGGAAGAACATCCAGCTCGGCGTTGCGCTGTATTCAGGCAAGCCAACCGTCAGCGATTGAATCAGTCCGGCAAAGTTCTTCGCGTAACCGGGGTCGTAAATCCACGAAACAGCGTCGGTGACGACGTAAAAGATGAGCGACGCAGCTACCGACGCGGGCAGTAGAGTTTTCCAAGAGGCGCGGCGTTGCAGAAGCAACCCAAGGCAGCCGACAATGGCGAAGCCAACGTAGTGCGAGAGCACGAAGGGACTAACGAGTGAAAAGCCGTAGTGGGCGTTCAACACAAGGTCCGAAAGCAGCAGTGCTATCATAGGAACGGTGAATTTGTACTTCCGCGGGAAGTAAGCAGCCGCGCAGAGCGCAATGGCAGCGATCGGCGCGAAGTTCAGCCACCCAATGGAATGTGAGTCTCCGAAGAAGCCGGTAACGACGCGAAATAGTACCGCGGCGATGATGAGAAGAAGCGCAGGAATCATTCCACAGAATCTATCCGGACGACGACATATGCAACGGGCATTTGGAACGGCCGCGATCCTGCGCGCAGTAAAGCGGAATCGAGGGCCCAAGCAACGATCCAAAGGTAAAGCCGCAGAATCAATCGGCTTCGCTTGGACCGGCGCTATTTCGCCACCGCCAGCGCTTTATTGAGCCGCGCCTTGCGGCGAATCGCAGCATTTTCGTGGATGATCCCGCGCTTGGCGGCTTTATCGATGGCAGAGACTAGTGCGCGGATTTGCTCGGGACTCGGTGTTTGCGCGGAGCGCACGGTTTTTTGCATTGTTCGCAGACGCGTCACCACGCTGCGATTGCGGACCGATCGTTTCATTGTTTGGCGAGCGCGTTTCGCGGCAGATCTCGTATTGGCCATTGTGAATCAAAAAATTGTGGATCTGCACGCTCGCAAGCGCATCGCGATTGTCAACCGCGAAGGCTTTCTGTCCAAACGCCGAGCGTTACAAGCGTTTGTTCAATTCAAGCTTCGCTTTTTGTCGCTGGGCGGCAAGTGACCCACCCAATCTCATTTGGTCGACCGAGAGCGTAGCGCTGGAAGATTGAGCAGAAACTGTCTGCTCCTGGTTCTGAGGTTTGGCGCTTGCGGTTACGAAAGTGTTAGCTGGTTGCGATCGCGGTGTCTTTACTGCTTTCGGCAAGCGTTCCGGCGTAATCTGCACGAGTGTGCCGAGGGGAACGCGATCATAAAGCGCGGCAACGTCGCTCGACTTCATACGTATGCAGCCGTAACTGGCCGGCCGGCCGATCTTCTTCTCCTCCGGCGTTCCATGGATGTAAATACAACGCTTAAAAGCATGCGCGTTTTGCGCTTCCAGCCCACGTAGCCAAATAATACGCGTGGTGATCGGGTCACGTCCGGGAGCATTGGGCTGCAGAATTTCCCCAGTGAATCGCCGATTGTGGAAGACGGCGCCAGTGGGCGCGTTATCGCCTATTTTTTTCTCGACGGCGAGATAACCCAGGGGAGTTGTCATTCGGCCCCATGCATCGCCAAGGCCGAACATGGAGGTGGACACGGGGTACGTCGCTACTTTGCCGCCGTTCTGCACGAGCATCAGCTTCTGATCGCGCACGCTGATGATGAGCTGGCTGGATGTATCGAGCGGGGTGATCGCGAACGCAGATGTAACTGAAATCAAACTAAAAATTACTGCGAGGGGCCGAAGCATGCGCAACTTCTTACTCGACAATTTGAATTTGTCACGCGGGAATTGCATTGCCAGCTCCTGATCGGCTAAAATTGATTTTTGACAAGCTACTGCCCAATGAAGAGACGCAGACGTAAAGGAAACCGCCTTGGAACATCAGCAAGAACGGCACTGAGAAAAACTGGCCATGCACGATCGCGAATATCACGAAGTACGTGAAATAGATTGCGAAAGCCAGTTCCGCTAGTGGAAGAGTTGATTGAAGGGGCCGATATTTGCAGGCGCGCCACGGCTGCGACTTGCGTTCGATGCCATACTTGGGTGTGCGCGTGAAGTCGGATTTGTGGTTGATCAGCGCTTCCAGGACTGCTCGAGCGTTGTTGAGCGAAAGACCAATTCCCAACGCAAGCAAGCACGGCAGAAAAAGAAGCTCTTTCATCCATGTCCGCGGGTGCAGCTCACGTTGAGCACAAATATAAAAAACCGCCACCGATGCCGATGCTGCGAGAAAGATCGGAATATCAATGAGCAATGTACGCAGCCATCCACCCTGCGGCCCCCCAGTCGAGGGGTGCAAAAGCACACATAGACAAGCAAGCAGCAGGTAGGCGAAGTTGGACATCAAATGCCCGGTTGCTTCGAGCTTGATCGGGAAGGGAAGGCGGCTGCGCCAGATCGTGGGCAGTAACTTTTTACAAGTCTGAACCGACCCTTTGGTCCAGCGATGTTGCTGAGATTTGAAGCCGTTCATGTCCACTGGCAGCTCCGCTGGAGTCACAACGTCTGAAAGATAAATGAATTTCCAGCCCGCGAGTTGGGCACGATAGCTGAGATCGAGATCTTCGCACAGCGTATCGTATTGCCAGCCGCCGCTTTGCTCGATGCAGGAGCGCCGCCAGAGCCCAGCCGTTCCATTGAAATTGAAAAACCTGCCACTGCGGCTCCGCGCGGTTTGCTCAAGCAAAAGGTGTCCATCCAAAAAAATCGCCTGCATCCGGGTGAGCAATGAATAGCCGCGATTCAAATGTCCCCAGCGGGTCTGGATCATTCCCACTTTCGGGTCCGTGAAGTAATGGATAGTTCGCTTCAGCAAATCCTTCTGCGGAACAAAATCGGCGTCCAGGATACAGACGAATTCGCCTTCCGCAGCGTCCAGTCCTATTGCCAGGGCTCCGGCTTTGAACCCCGTGCGATCGACACGGTGAATCCGTTGAACATTAAAGCCGCGCTGTCGCAATTCCTCTGCGCACGAGGCGGTGATCTCCCGGGTTTCATCGGTTGAATCGTCCAGGACCTGGATTTGCAGCAGCTCTCGCGGATAATCCACTTCACTCACAGAGCGAAGCAAACGCTCGGCAACGTACACTTCATTAAAGATCGGAAGCTGCATCGTCACCTTTGGCAGTTTTTCAAAATGCCGCGCCGGGACGGGCGGCCGCTTTCGATTTTTCAGGTACAGATAGATGATGAAATAGCGATGGACGCCGTAAGCGGACAGTCCGATCAGCACGCCGAGATAACAAATCGACCAGATAATGTGTCCGAGGCTTCCTTGCATGGGAGTTCTACAGCCCCAAAAGTTTTTCGGGGTAAGGCCGACATGATGCCGCTTTCACCATGTGCGTCAATTCAAAAATCGTATTTTCGCCTCTGAAAATCGTCGCCGCATTGTGTTTGTACACAACGCACTCCCCTCGATTTTCGTAATTGAAGGCGCGAGTGGTCTGGCAAAGTGTTCAATTGATCCAACGGGTGGCGACCTTTTTGTGGTGGATAGGGCTGGGTTGATCATTCCGGTCCGCCTTTCGGTCGAGACATTGACGCTTGCCTGAAGCGGCGAGCAGAGTAACCGTGATGGGCCAATTTCCGCAACCGGCCGGCATCAGTTGGGAGACACAATGACGAAACGTAGGAGCGACCGTTTCGAACGCTTCAAGATCATATTTCCTATTCTCCTGGCAGGATGGATTCCTTCGATCCTGACGCTGATTGTTTCCTACACGATCCTGCGGGACACGCTGGAATTCAGAATCCTGCGCGATCGGCAAACTCTAATTCAATTGGTGGGGCATCTGGTCGCCCACGACCTAAACCGCAGCAGCAGCGTCATCGAATATTATCAAACATTGCCCGAGTTGGTGAAAAATCTAAGCGCGCCGAATTTGCAGCTTGCTCAACAATGGCTCAACTCGGCGTTTTATTCCCATCCGGAGATCGATGGAATGTTTATTACCTCGGCGAACGGCGAACTTATCGCATCGATTCCCACGGCTCCAGAGATGATCGGAAAGGATTTCGGATCCGAGTACTGGCGCGATAAAGCGGCGGCGGCGGATGCAACCTTTGTCTCAGCAATTCATCCCAGGCTGTCGGACAACAGGCTCGTCACCGATATCGTTGGCGCGGTGCGCGCGCCAGACCGGACCATCCTGGGTTATGTCGGAGTTTCAGTCCTGGTGGAAAGAATTGGCCGGCGGTTGTCCACGATTGAGTTTTCAGATCGGCTTGTTTTTGAGGTGCTCGACCAAAACGGGGTCGCGCTTTTTGCCAGCGATTTCAAACCAAATCCCGTGACCCCCGCGCCGAAGGCAAACGAAGAATTGATCAAAGAGATCAGCCAAAGCAAAAGCGGACACTTCGAACGGCGCGGTAATCTTTACTCTTTCAGCCCGATTGAATCCAGCGGTTGGGTCGCCGTAGTGGAGCAGCCGAGAACACTGGCCTACAAACCGGTTCACGATCTTTTGGGGCGAATGACTGTATTGGCAGCCTGGCTAATCGTACTCACCGCGGTGTTCGCGTGGCTGGGTAGCGTGTATTACCAGCGCCAACTGGAATCCAAGCAGCGGCTCGAGCGCGAAGTGATCTTCAACGAGAAAATGCTGGCGAACATGCCCAGCGGTATCGCTTTCATTGATCCAGCTTCCCGTCGTTTTCTCCACGCCAATTATGCGTTTGCCCAGATGGCGGAACGTTTCGGCGACGTACCAGCCGGTCGCGACATTACCGAAACTACATACGACGATGTGAAGATCGCCCCACCCGGGGCGATTGAAAAAGTGCTTAATTTTGGAACACCATTTCAGCTCATTGAACAGCCGTTAAGGGATAAGGCGGGTATGACGCATTTTTTGAATATCAATTTGCTCCGGCTGCAAGGCTCACAGGAAACCATTCAAGGCGTTCTCTACCTCGTTGAAGACAAGACACGGGATGTCACGCTGCGGCAGGAACTAATTGGAGCCAATGCTGCGAAAGACCAATTCCTGGCACTCCTGTCACATGAGCTGCGAAGTCCGCTCTCGCCGGTCATTGCGATGGTAGGCGAGCTGGAAGCCGAGCTGCCAGATTCCAAGCCCGTCAGGGAAGCGCTCGAGGTCGTCCGGCGCAACGTCGAGTTGGAAGCACGGCTGATTGACGATTTACTCGACGTAACGCGAATCGCGAAGGGTAAGTTGCAATTAAGCTTTGAAACTATCTGCGTGCACCAACTCCTGCAGCGCGCCTACGAAATATGCCGGGAGGAAATCGCTGCTAAAAATCTCGAAGCGAAATTTCATCTTCGGGCTACTCAAACCCACGTGGAAGGTGATCCGGCGCGACTGCAGCAAGTCTTATGGAATTTGATCAAGAACAGCGTGAAATTTACGCCGGAAAAAGGCGAAATCACTATTGAAACGCTAAACCCGGCGCCGGACAAAATTGAGGTTCGGGTCATCGACACAGGCATCGGTATCGAGCCGGAAAAGATCGACAAGATCTTTAATGCGTTCGAACAGGGACAGACCGAGATCACACGACGTTTTGGCGGGCTCGGCCTTGGCCTGGCGATTTCAAAGGCGCTGATCGATGCTCATGGCGGAAAAATCCGCGTCGAAAGCCCAGGCAAGGATCAGGGTGCCACCTTTTCACTGGAACTAAACACTGTGGTAACGCCAGCCGGCACCGACGGCGAGAGAAAGGATCAACCGATAGGCCCGGAACGAGATTTGGCTGTCGCAAGGCATCGGCGCGTTCTCCTAGTCGACGATCATCACGACACTTGCATCGGAATGAAAAGAATGCTGGAACGCCGCGGTTACGAAATTACGATAGCGCATTCCGCTGACCAAGCCGTGGAGAAAGTGCGCAACCAGGATTTCGATTTGCTTATCAGCGACATCGGATTGCCGGACCGCAGCGGTTATGAATTGATGCGGGAGGTGCGTCTCAACAAAAATTTGCCCGGAATCGCCCTTAGTGGTTTCGGAACAGAACAAGACGTCAACCAGGCGAGAGCGGCAGGGTTCTCCGAGCATCTCACCAAGCCGATCAATTTTGAGCGCTTGGAAAGGACAATTCAGAATCTGCTCTCGTAGAGCCTCTGAACTTTAAGCCCTCAGCAGTTCGTTATCCCTGTCCGCCGTTCGGCGCGCCTGTCTCCGTGCCGGTCCTGTGCTCTGCCGCTTCTTTTAATTCCCGTGAAAGCTTCTCGACGCGCTGACGCATTATCTTGCCAGCTTTGAATTTCACTGTCGCGCGCGGTGGAATGACAAAACTGCTGCCAGGCTGATTTGGGTTTCGACCTACTCGCGGCTTTGTCAGGCGCGGCTGGAAAACGCCAAAATTACGCAATTCAACCGGGATGTTGCTGGCGAGACTGTCGGTAATCTTATCAAGCGTCCGCTGGACAACGTCGAAGACTTGATGCTGGACCATACCGGTTTGGTTACTAATGGCGACCACGATGTCGCGCTTGGTTAACTTGGCCATATCATTGTACTAATCGTTCCTTGTTGCCCTTGTGGTGGCTCAATGAAGCACAAAAACGCGATTTTTTAAATAGGTAACGTCTTCGATCAGAACGCCAAACGATTTGGAGCGGCCGTCCACGTCTGTTCTTCACGATGCTCTATTGGTGTCGAAGATTTGACGCTCTAACCGCCTTCGACCGGCCCACGTTCGGGCAATCGTTTGCCTGTCCAGCTCTGACGGGGAGGCGGGGCGGGATAATAGTCCGGCGCGGTTTCGTGCGCAGTGCGGAAGTGCACTTTCGCTACTGTGCGCAATGCGCCTTCCCCCTTCATCTCCACCAGCTTTTTGGCACTTTCCTTCACGCCCGCCGACACTCCGCGTTCCAACCGCAAACCAACTTCCTTCCCTTTGCGCTCCAGCCAATTGATGAATGCCTCACGCGCCAATATTGATGCCGCCGCCACCGCTATGTCCGATTCAGCCCTTGGTCGCTGCTCGATGATGATCTTTCTGCTATGTCGCAATAAGGCCTGCTCCACGACGCGGGCGTCCGCAAATTGGTCCGACAATGCTCTTGGACAATCCGGCTTTTTCGCCAGTAGATTTTCAATCACACGCGCGTGTCCCCAACCAAGGAGTTTGTTTAGATTGCCAAACTTTTCGTAAAGTTCGTTGTACTTCGGCGGTCCAATCAAAACCGTTTCCAAGAGATCCAGCGAACTTTTCCGGATCGTGTCCGCTAACAGGCGGATCCGCGCGTCCGAGCCGATGCGTTTGCTGTCCACCACGCCCGCGTCAAGAAGTTTGCGGGCAATCCCCCGGTCAACGTACACGCCGGCGATCACCAGCGGGCCGAAGAAATCCCCCTTGCCGCTTTCATCTACACCAAAGTGCGGCTGAAACATTTCCGGCGCATGCACTTCTTCGTAACCGAGCTTGGCTTCGCCGAGAATCTTCGGCTCCAGCTCAAACTGCACGAATTCTTTTACTCCCTTTCCCTGCGCAAGCACCTTTGGCCCTTTCTCGTACACGGCGACACTCAACTTGTTTTTCTGAGCGAAAAAGATCGTCCACTCCTTCGGCGCGAACTCGAAGCCGAGTTCTTCGAGCAACGCCCGCAGTGTTGTGACCTGTTCCTGCGTGAGCGGATGGGTGTAGGAATTCAACGCCCAACGCTCAACGCTCAACCCGCCTTCGGCAAGCCTACCGCGCAGCAGGCCTCCAATGCTCAACTCGGAATTCCGCGTTGGACGTTCGGCGTTGAGCGTTGGACGTTCTCCGCCAAAAATTGTGACCTCGCTCGAAAACGTTTCTGTTTTTCGTCGGTCTCTTGCGATCTGGTTCGCGCTTCATGGCCGTCATCTCCCATGGCGCAAAACCCGCGATCCTTACGCCATTCTCGTCTCGGAGTTCATGCTCCAGCAAACACAGGTCGCGACAGTGATTCCTTATTATAATAAATGGCTTCGCCGATTTCCAAATTTTGCTTCAGTTGCACGCGCCTCGCAAAACGCGGTCCTCCACGCCTGGCAGGGTCTTGGCTATTACAATCGCGCCAGAAATCTCCACGCCACAGCGAAAATCGTGCACGCTCGACGTCGAGGCGTCTTTCCCCGCAACACCGTTGCGATTCGCAAGCTGCCCGGCGTTGGCCGTTACACGGCAAACGCGATCGCGTCTTTTGCTTTCAATCAACCGGTCCCAATCGTCGAAGCGAACAGTTCGCGTGTGCTCGCACGGTTGTTCGACATGCGCGCCCCGATCGATTCCAGGATCGGCCGCGAAAAACTGTGGGAAAATGCCGCGCGACTTGTTCCCAAACGCAATGCTGCGCGTTTCAATTCCGCGCTTATCGATCTGGGCGCGCTCGTTTGCCTGCCGGATAAACCGAAATGCCACGTCTGCCCGGTGAGGAAATTCTGCTGCACGGAAAATCCGGAACAGTTGCCGATCAAGAAATCCAAACCGCGAACAAAGCGACTCATCGAAAGACATGGATTTGTGGTTAATAACGGCAGAGTTCTGCTCGAACAATCCTCTGCACGCTGGCGTGGCATGTGGATTTTGCCGCCGCACAAACTCGACGGCTTAAAGCCGTCAAGGTTTGCGACCCGCGCAATACACGTTTCGACCTTTCCCTTTACGCATCACCGGATCACCCTTGCTGTTTATCGCCTGACACCGAAGAGAATCGAGCCAAAGCAACGGTGGTTTGGGTCCATTGACCACATCGCAATGCCGTCACCTCATCGCCGTGCAGTGGAAGCTTTGTTATCGCAAAACAAGAAGCACAGCCACGCCGGCGACGGTCGTCAAAATGGTGATCGGAATGCCAAAGCGCGCGTAATCCCAAAAACCGACTTGGATATGATCGCGAGCCGATTCCACCACAATCATGTTTGCCACCGAACCGACAATGGTAAGATTGCCGGCAAAGGTCGTTGCAAGCGCAAGCACCTTCCACATCAAAGCCGGCTCCGCGAATCGCGCGATCCAATTTCCGGCCACTAACACGAACGGCACATTTGAGAAAATGTTCGATCCCACTATCGAAAACCAGGCAAGGTTCCAAGCTTGCGACGGCGCGCTCAATCCGAAGATCGGTTGCAACCGCCAGTAAATCGCCTCTGGGAGACCGGTATCGCTTAAGCCATCGACCACCACGAACAGCGCGGCAAAGAAAAGAAGGAGATGCCAATCGACGAGCTTCAGCACGTCATGCGTGTCGCGCCGGGCAAGCACCATCACCAGTGCCGCGCCGGTCATCGCTGTCCATGCCAGATTTAGGCCGGCCAGGAAACCGGCAAAGATCGAAACCAACACAACACAAACAAGGGCGAACAAGCCATGATCGAGTTTTGGGACTCGATGATCGGCACGATCTATTGCGATCGTCGGCAATATTTTCCGAAAACCAAAACGCAAAATAAAAAAATTGATCGCCAGACCGATGACCGCCGCCGGGAGGAGCGACCGCGAAAATTCGGGGAACGAGATATGCGAGGAATGTCCAATGATCATGTTTTGCGGGTTCCCAACCAGCGTGGCCGCGCTGCCGATGTTTGCGCTCGTCGCGAGCGCGACGAGGTACGGCAGCAGCGGCAGTTTACCGCGTCTGATAACCGCCACGACCAGCGGAGTCAGCATCAAGCAAATCGTATCGTTAACCAACAACGCTGAGAGAATTCCGGAGATCAGTGTGACGTATAGCAGAAGGCGTGCGGGCGTTCGCGACAAATTAAGAACGCGTCCCGCGGCCCATTCGAAAAAATGCGCGAGATAAAGATAGGCTGAGATGAGCATCATGCCCAGCAGCAACACCAGCGTGTCGTAATTGATGGCACGGTATGCGCGCTCGGGGGTCATCACACCGGTGGCAATCATCAGCACGGCGCCTAACAACGCGGCAGCCGGGCGATTCAACGGCACAATCTTGAGTTGGCGGCCGCTGATCAGAACGTAGGTGACCGCGAAGATCGCGCCTGCAACCAGCTCGCGCTGCCAGTGATTCACACGCGTGCATAATGGCTGCCCGACTGCTTTTCAATGCCGCCCCCCTTGCCTCGCTTCCGCTGCTTTGCATTGAACGTTGAACGGTTCTCTGCGATAACCTTTTGCATCAGCTATGAGAAGCATGACTGGATATGGCCGCGCTGAAGTGGTCCATGCCGGCAAAAAATTCAGCGTCGAACTCAATTCGGTGAACCGAAAGCAGAGCGATATTGTGATCAATTTGCCACGCGACCTCGGAGAGCTTGAACCGCGCATTCGCCAGACGATCAATGAAAACATCTCGCGCGGCCGAACCAATGCCACAATCGCTCTTCACAGCGGGCCCAATGGCGCCCGCAACCTCGCGCTCGATACGGAGTTGGCCCGCTCTTATCACGAAGCGATGCTCGCATTGCAAAAGGAGTTGAACGCCCCGGGAGAAATCACGATTAGCACAATTCTGCAGGCCCCGGGGGTACTGCGTTTTCCCGAACAGGCGCTCGATGCGGAAGAAGCGTGGCCGGCCATCGATCGCGCTCTGCGGGGCGCCCTCGCCGATTTAATCAAAATGCGCGAACGCGAGGGAAAACACCTGGCCAAGGATTTGATTCATCGCTTGAAAGCAATTCGAAAAAAACTCAAGGAAATCCGCGCATTTCATCCCGATGTAGTCAAGAGGTATCGCGCTGTCCTTCTCGACCGGATCCAGAAAGCTGGCCTGCCGATTGCCAGTGACGATGAACGTTTGTTGAAAGAGATCTCCTTTTTTGCCGATCGCGCAGATGTGTCGGAGGAACTAGTCCGCCTGGAAAGTCATCTCGCCCAATTTGCGCATCATCTGCGCAGCAAAGAACCGGTCGGGCGCACACTGGAATTCATTACGCAGGAAATGTTTCGCGAACTCAACACGCTCGGCGCAAAAGCAAATGATTCGAAAATCTCCCAGCGTGTCATCGCCTGCAAGGCGGAACTGGAAAAGATTCGCGAGCAATCCCAAAATCTGGAGTAATGAAATCGTGCGTGGAACGTCAGCATGAAATCGCATAACTGATGGCAATCCATTGAAGCGCCCCTTCTGTTTGTCATGTTGAGCGAAGCGAAACATCCAGCTACTTCAATTGATTGATTGCGGATGTTGGTTTGACTGCAACGACAACGAACATTTGTGACGCTAACTTGACTACGGAACGGGTCGAAGTAGCTGGATTCTTCGCTTCCCTCACGATGACAAGCTGATGAAATTTAGCCGCTCCGGGATTCTCTTTCTGATTTCTGCTCCATCGGGCGCGGGCAAGACCACACTCGCGGAAAGGATTCGTCAAACACCGAATCTTTTTTATTCCGTCTCCTGCACGACCCGAGCCCGACGCGCCGATGAAATCGACGGCCAGGATTATCAATTTCTCTCCGATGCAAACTTTCGCGAGCGAATCGACAAAGGAGATTTTCTTGAGCACGCGCAGGTGCACGGAGACCGTTACGGCACGTTACGCGACCCGGTCGCGACAAATTTGAAAAGTGGAAAGGATGTTTTGATCGACATCGATACGCAAGGCGCTGCTCTTATTCGCAACTGCGGCGATCCACTTATCCGCGATGCTTTGGCCGACGTGTTCATCATGCCTCCCGATCTCCAGGAATTGCGCAAACGTCTGCTGAAACGCGGAACGGAAACCGCGGAGCAAATCGACTCACGCCTGGCCACCGCTGCTCGGGAAATGGAAAATTGGCGCGATTATCGTTATACTATTATCAGTGGATCGGTGGAGGAAGATTTGCAGAGGTTCCGACAAATCATGGAGGCGGAAACTTATTTGAGCCGGCGTTTGATCGATAAATGATTGCAGAAGGCAGAGACTCCAAAAGAAAACGCGATAAAACCAGCGCGCGAAAAGTTGTGCGCATTCGGCCGGGGACGAAATCGGTCGTGCTCGGCGTAACGGGATCCATCGCTGCGTACAAGTCGGCTGAGCTCGCGAGTTTGCTGGTTAAACAGGGCCACGAAGTTTTTGTCGTTATGACCCAGGACGCGACTGAATTTATTTCTCCGCTCACTTTGCAGACACTTTCAAAAAATCCTGTGATCACCAGTTTCTTCGACGAAAAGGAGAGTTGGCGGCCCGGGCACATCGAGCTCGCCGATCGCGCGAGCCTGTTGCTGATCGCGCCGGCGACAGCGCACATCATTGCTGAGCTCGCGCATGGACTGGCTCATCATCCGCTGGCGGCCATTGCGCTTGCAACGCGCGCCCCGATTCTGCTCGCGCCAGCCATGAATGGAAAAATGTGGGAGCATCCTGCTACGGCGGAGAACGTGGAAAAATTGAAAGCGCGCGGCGTTGAATTTATCGGACCGGAAGAAGGAATGCTTGCGTGCGGTTACGAAGGCGTGGGCAGACTTTGGAAAGTGAACGACATCGCGTTCCGCGCTGAGTTTCTGCTTGCGCGCCAGGATAATTTGATCGCGTGAGATTCGTTATCACGGCTGGGCCCACGCGTGAGCCGATCGATCCAGTTCGCTACATTTCGAATCGCTCATCCGGAAAAATGGGCTATGCCATCGCCGGAGCGGCGCTCGCTGAAGGGCACGATGTCACGCTGATATCGGGAGCGGTGAACCTCGAACCGCCACAGAACGCAAAGTTAATTTCTGTTTCGACCAGCGACGAAATGTTCGATGCGGTCCACGGGGAGGCGAACCAGTGCGACATCTGCGTCTTGTGCGCGGCCGTGGCGGATTACAAACCAGCAAACGTTTCATCGACAAAGATCAAAAAGCGCGGCGAGAAGTTTTCGCTCGAATTGGTTCCCGCCCGCGACATTCTAAATTCGTTAGGCGAGAAGCAGGACCGACAATTTGTCCTCATCGGTTTCGCTGCTGAAACAAATCACGTGGAAGAAAACGCCGCGAAAAAGCTGCGCGAAAAAAATTGCGACATCATCGTCGCGAACGATGTAAGCGGCCCGGATTCAGGAATGGAGAGCGACGTGAATGAAGTGACGATTTTGTTTCGAAACGGCGAAAAAAAGAAAATTTCGCGCGCACAAAAAAAAATTATCGCGCGCGAGCTCCTAAAAATATTTTCGAATTTCGCAACAAAAATGTTTGACAAAAAAAATGTGACGATTAACTGAACTCGTTTAAGTGAAGTCATTCCCAACTCTTCACAGAGTTCCGCGCGTGTTGCGGATGAAAGGGGGGAATTAGTCGATGGCGAAGAAGAAAAAAGCAGCAAAGAAAAAATCAGCGAAGAAAAAGAGGCACTAACGCCCCACGCTTGAT
>JBKPLD010000119.1:0-7422 GCA_046731415.1 Verrucomicrobiota bacterium | reverse complement strand
GGTGTTCAAGCTGTTACTGCCGTCGTACCCGCCCCAGACAATCATCTCGCTACCGGTCGAGACCGCCGTGTGTAATAATCGGCCAGAGGGCGCATCGGTGCTGCTTGTAGCTGTCCAACTGTCGGTGGTCGGGTTATATTTGCCGCCGGTATTCAAATAATGATTGCTGCCATCATAAAAATACCCGCCCCAGACGATCATCTCAGTGCTGGTCCAGACTGCTGTGTGAGACCATCTGCCAGCGGGCGTGTTGGCGGTGCTAGTCACTGACCAGCTGTCGGTAGCAGGATTGTATCTGCCGCCAGTGTTTAGCGGGAGGGAATTTACATCTTGTCCGCCCCACACGATCATTTCGCTGCCGGTCCACACGGCTGTGTGGACCGCTCTCCTATCCGGGCGTTGGTAGTGCTCGTTGACGTCCAGCTATTTGCATTGGGATTGTATTTCCCACCGGTGTTCAGATAGTTGAATACGAAGCCAAAAGGAGATCGGCCCTGGGGAAGCACATAGCTACTGTCTGGCGCGCCCACTGCCTTCGTGGTTTGCTTTCCTGCTCTGCTTCGTTCGGTCTGTAACTGCTCCTTAAGTGATGCATTCGTCGCTAGCGTTCGCTCCGCGAGCACTGGCCTGCCCAAACACTCTGCTATAACTAGGGGGTCGTTGCCGAGTGCTTCAAACAGTTCGCGCAACACATCGCGCTGTTTGCTGTGATTGGCCATTCGATCAATTTCCGCTTGAAGTTCCACTGCAGTGATCGGCACACCGCGTTGCGCTGTGACCAGCTCCGATTTGCGCAGATAATCTTGTACCTTCTCTTCCAGCTGCGCGTGCGAAATCACTGCATCGAGTGGCGGCTTTGGCTTCAAATTCTCTTTTGGCCAAATTCGGTGACGCCAGTAGACTTCTTCAATCGCTCGCTGGTAAGCTACACGCTCAGCGAACGTCAGAGTGCTCTGCCCACGGGCCAGCTTCTGGCCCAACGCAAATGGGATCGTAGACACGCCAACTAGCAAAAGCAGATAAAACGCGCCTCGAATTAGGTGCGCCTTAATGGAAGGCGCTATTTGTGTTTTCATAATCTGGGAGTGGAGGCGCCCATGCTAGCTGGCCGTAAAAGGATTGTCGAAATTTTCTGCTTCTCTTTGAAAGAAGGTTAAGGATGACGGTAGAAGCTTGACCCAGTTGCGTCCATCCGCGTGTGGTGGAGAATCAGCAGCACAATGACGACGCCCAATGATTTCGGAATTCGTCCAGCGCGCATAGAGGATGTGCCGGTTATTCTGCAATTAATTCGGGACTTGGCGACGTACGAGCGCGCGCCAGACGAGGTGAAAGCGACAGAGGAACAACTCGTCGATGTATTATTTGGGAAACAGCCAGCTGCCGAAGTGCTTCTCGCGTTTGAAGGACAATTGCCTGTCGGGTTCGCTGTATACTTTTTTAACTTTTCCACTTGGCTCGGGCGACCGGGGCTTTACCTCGAAGACCTGTTCGTAAAACCGGAAAAGCGCGGCAAAGGTTACGGACGCGCATTGCTGGTCGAGCTTGCGAAAATTGCAAGGGAACGTGACTGCGGCCGGATGGAATGGGCCGTGCTGAATTGGAACGAACCTGCGATCAAGTTTTATCGCGCGATCGGCGCGAAACCAATGGACGAATGGTCTGTGTTTAGGCTAACACGTGATGGAATCGTGAAACTCGCCGAGTCGGGACAAATCGAGCAAGAGTAAGAGCAAGAGAAAGAGGAAGAATCATTGGCGAAGGAAAGGACAAAGATCGAGGACTACGCGTTCCTCAGTGATACGCAAACCGGCGCGCTGGTAAGTCGGGACGGATGCGTTGACTGGCTTTGTCTTCCGCGGTTCGATTCTCCGGCGTGCTTCGCATCACTCCTTGGCGATATAAGAAACGGACACTGGCGATTTTTTCCAGAGGAAAATGTTGAAGCGACACGTCGCCGTTACCGTGGCGACTCGCTTATTCTCGAAACAGAAATCGAAACCAAAAGCGGCGCTGTGCGCCTGATCGATTTCATGCCACCGCGTGGCGAGAATCCGGACATCGTTCGGATCGTGGAAGGGGTGCGCGGCAAAGTATCGATGCAGATGGAACTGATCATCCGGTTTGATTACGGGCTGATCGTGCCATGGGTTCGTCAACGGCATGACGGCTTGGAAGCGATCGCCGGACCAGATGGTTTGATCTTGCGAACACCAATTGAAACACGTGGCGAGGATTTAACCACTGTTGCCGAGTTCACGGTTAGTGAAGGTCAACAAATTCCGTTTGTGCTCACATGGTTTGCTTCGCACAAGGATCCGCCAAGGCCAATCCATTACGAGCACGCTCTGCGCGACACCGAAAAATATTGGCGAGCATGGTCAAATCAGTTTCAAGGCCAGGGGAAATGGCGCGACGCAGTGATGCGCTCGCTGATTGTCCTCAAGGGATTGACCTACGCGCCCACGGGCGGCCTGGTTGCCGCCGCGACGACGTCATTACCCGAACAAATCGGTGGACCGCGCAACTGGGACTATCGCTATTGCTGGCTAAGAGATGCAACGTTCGCTTTGCTCTCGCTGCTACGCGCCGGTTATCGCGAGGAAGCCAAGGGCTGGCGCGAGTGGCTGCTGCGAGCTGTCGCCGGCAGCCCTGCTCAAATGCAAATCATGTACGGCGTTCGCGGCGAACGCCGCCTTGACGAAGCCGAAATTCCCTGGCTCTCAGGTTACGAAAAGTCTGCACCGGTTCGCATCGGCAATGCAGCTTCGAAGCAATTTCAGCTCGATGTGTACGGCGAGGTGCTGGCGACAATGTTCGAAGCCGATCGCGCGGGAATCAAAATGGAGGAGCCTGATTGGGCGTTGATGGTGCATTTGATGAAATTCCTGGAATCAAACTGGCAAAAGCCAGATGAAGGAATTTGGGAAGTACGCGGCGGACGAAAAAATTTCACGCACTCGAAAATGATGGCCTGGGTGGCGTTCGATTGCGCCGTGAAGCTTGTTGAAGAATGCGGATGCGCGGCGGGGGAACATCATCCCCGTTGGCGAAAGGTTAGAGAACAAATTCACGCGGAGGTTTGCGAGCGCGGTTACAACTCAAAGAAAAAGGCGTTCACTCAGTATTACGGCTCCGATGCGCTGGATGCGAGCCTGCTTACAATGCCGCTCATCGGCTTTCTGCCTCCAACCGACGAACGTGTTCGCAATACCGTCGAGGCCATCGAACGCGAGTTGATGGAAGATGGTTTCGTCCTGCGTTATCGACCACAAGAATGCGGAGTAGATGGGTTGCCCGGGCATGAAGGCGTTTTTCTCCCGTGTTCTTTCTGGCTGGTCGCTTGCTGGCATCTTCTGGACCGAAAGAAGGAAGCGCGCGAATTGTTCGAGCGGTTACTCGATGTGCGAAACGATCTGGGGCTTCTCTCCGAGGAGTACGATCCGCGCGCGAAACAACAGCTCGGAAATTTTCCCCAGGCATTTTCGCACGTCGCGCTCCTTGCTGCCGCGCGAATCCTTAACGGTGAACATGGAACCGCGCTATCGGAATGATCTCAACGAGCGGCGGTCTCCCGTCCGCCGCTCAAAACTGCGGCAAGCGGGACCCGCTTGCGAATATTTCTGCAAAGGCGGACTGGAGACCGCCTCTCCTTGAATTACTGGGCTACTTCTCGCTTGAAGAAACGAGCCGCCGAATCAAATCCTCGATAGTCACGATTCCAGAAAAACTTTTCTTTCGGTCCAGAACAGCTGCGAGCCCGAGGCGGGCGGCGCGCAATTGCTGCACAACCCGATAAGCGGACTCGTCCTCAGTAGTCGTTACGATGCGTCGTACATAATCGTGAAGCGGTTTGCTTCCATTCTGATCGAGCAAGATTTCGAGGACGTTAATCAATCCAGAAGGTTGCCCTCCGGGTGTGATTACGGGCAGCCGATCAAGCCCTGAAGAGGCGCTGAGCTCGACTGCTGCCTGGGTTGATGCGTTCGGCGGCAACGCGACGACATTTGCCCACGACAGCATGACTTCGCGCACCTTGACGGTGCGGAAATCCACCACGTTATGAATCATCGCTCGTTCGGTTGGGGTCAGCGAGCCCTCGAGTTCGCTTTGCGCAGTGATTTGTTTCAAATCCTCGCGTCCGGCAAAAAGACGAGCGCGTCTGGCGGCGCGATTCGGCATGAGCAGTTTTCCCAGGCGAGCCCCAAGCTCAAGGAACGGCCAGAACAGCAGCGAGGTCAATTCAAGTATGCCGGCAAGCTGAGCAAGCGCACGAAATGGAAATCGCCGGAAAAGCGATTTCGGGAGAACTGAGAGCAGAAACAAATAGACCGGAAGCGCGATTGCCAGCGAGATAAAGTAACCGGCGTAGCCCCATGAGCGAACTAACTCTCGCGTCAGCAGGAAGAGACCCAGTATGTCCGCCGCATTCGTGAACAGCAGAACGGTCACCAGCAATCGCTCCGGATGTTTCAGCAAGCGATTCAATCGCACTGCTGCCGGCACACGGCGCTTCACATTTTGGCGCAATCGAACCGGATCAATCGAGAGCAGTCCGGTTTCAATTCCATTGAAGAAAAACGAAACAATCCAGCAACAAAAAATACTTAAACCGATTATCATGCTGCTGCTCCAAAAGCTTTCGGAGTTACTTTCTCCAGCAGGATTTCCTCGATTCTTTTGCGCGTTGCGCGACGCACCGTAATTGCAAGGCCCGGGATCTCCAGTTTTGTGCCGGAAGCGGGGAAGAAACCGAGCCGCGTGAAGACAAATCCGCCGATGGTGTCGATCCCTTCCGCGTCGATTTGAAACCCGAGGTATTCGCTTAAATCGTCGAGGCGCGCATCGCCGCTGACAAGAAATCTACCGTTCCCGAGCGGCTCGATATAAAGAGCGACGTCGTCCCGCGGCACGACATCGGAAAGGATTTCTTCCACGATATCCTCCATCGTGATAATCCCTTCGGTGCCGCCAAATTCGTCAACAACCACTCCCATTCCCTGCGGACGAGTCAAAAAAAGCTTGAGCAGCTCCAACGCGCCCATCGTCTCGGAGACGAAAGAGGGCGCGATTAGCGCCTCAGTGTAATGCTCGGACGGATCGAGCAGGAACAGTTTCACATCGATGATTCCGAGAATTTGATCCGGTGTGTCTGCATAAACGGGGACGCGCCGATAGCGATTTTGCTTCAGTCGCGTAATTGCTTCGTCATTCGTTAAATCATCCGGCAGCATGAAACTATCAACGCGCGGCGTCATGCAGTCCTTTGCCGTTTTGTCTCCGAGCTTGATGATTTCCTGAATCATTTCGACTTCGCCTTCATATAACGCGCCTTCCTCTTCACTCATCTCAAGAAGTGTTCCCAATTCCTCGTCACTCAAATGAGGTCGAGGGCTTGGCCGCGAGGCGGTGAAAAGATCAGCTACGCGAGCGCTCACGCTCTGTAGCCCGCGCCCAATGCGATCGAGAAGCGGCATCGATATTTGCAAGGCGAACGCGCCAATCGTTGAGAGTCGATAAGGCACCGAAAGCGCGAGAAGTTTTGGGATTAGATCACAAAGCAGAACGACAATTGCGAAGATCGCAAATCCCGCGAGCCACTGCGGAACGCGTCCCGCTAATGAAGTCTCCCACAGAAAAAAAAGGCATAACACAACCAGAAGCACGTTTATCAGTCCGTCGGCCAGGAGCAGGACATTCAGGACGCGCCGCGGATTTTCCCGGAAAAGCTGCACGAATCTGGTGAGGCTCGCGTGATTGGTTTCCAGACGACGCAATTGATGCGGCTTGAGTGAGAAGAGCGCTGTCTCGACTCCGGAGAAGAGGGCGGAACAGAAAATCAAGACCGCAATGGCGGTCAAAAGACCAAAAAGGGCGATCGAAGTCATTTTAGGAGTGCGGCAATCCCGCGGCTGCGGAACCGCTTTGAAAGCGCGGAGATGTCCGCGCACTCCACAAGCTGTTTTCTCTTGGGCTGTTGCGTGCTGGTTTGCTCATTATCTGAGCTAGTGTTGTGTAATCGGTATGCCTTGCCAATCGTCGAGCTCAAAATGGCCCGCCGCCAAGGCGGTACGAGGGAGCATGTCCTTTGCGACCTGTAACCGAGACGCAACGAAGGCGCTGGGCTACTTTCAACTCAACCCTCCGGGCCGCAGTTCTTTGGGCGAATTTCCGCATCGCTCGCTCGGCCAGCCAAAGCTTTCGGGGCAGCGCTTCGCTGGCTTCTTGAAATTCGCCAAAACTCCTTGCGATGATTGGCAAGCCATACTGGTTGCACAACACTAGAAGCAAATTAAACCCTTCATGAACAAAGGCGAGAGGATTTCGCAGTTCATAGCCGAGACGATTGTCGAAGATGTCGATCCAGACCAGAGAGACATTGCGAAGCATCCATTCTATCGCGCGTTTTTCCGTTGCTGGAATGAGAAACATTATTATGAGGCGCATGACGTGCTCGAGCAGCTTTGGCTCAAGACCAAATCATCCGATGCCGATTATTTCAAAGGATTGATTCAGGCGGCTGGGGCGTTCGTTCATCTCCAGAAACGCTTCGAACACCCGCTGCATGCGAAGCACGGCAGGCGCTTGTGTCCCGCGGCGCGTCTGTTTCGCCTTGCTGAGAAGAACTTGGCGTCGTTTGCTCCGCGACATCATGGACTGGATGTGGCTGCGTTCTGCCAGCTTTTGCGCGAATACGCCGATCGGATCGTCGCATCAGATTACCAGATCAATCCCTGGTCACCTGAAACCGCGCCAAAACTGGAGCTTCTGTAGCCACCGGCCTATGGCCGGTCTTCAGCATTTACTTAGGAGTGACCGCCCGTGGGCCATGGCTACAGCTTCAGCGCGCCGCCTCTACCTCGTAAAAATCAATTTTATCCCGGCGATAAGAAGGACTGTGGCCAAAAAGAGCGATATCATACGGACAGGGAAACGCCTGCTGCCCAAATGCGAGCCTACAGCGCCGCCAATGATAGCAGCTGCTGCGAGGACGAGACCCAGCGAGGGAATTGAATGAACTTTTGTAAAGTAGCCAACCAGCCCGGAAATCGAGTTTACCCAAATGAACAACGCCGAAACAGCTGCAGCCTGACGAATGTGCGCCCATTGGCAAAACAGCAGTAGGGGCGTGAGAAATATTCCGCCCCCGGTTCCAGTGAGACCGGAAAGAAATCCAAGTCCTGCTCCTGTACTGATCGCCACTGGCCGCGAAGGAGGGTCCGCTTGCGGCGGGTCGCTTCGGCGGAACACCAACCGTGCGGCGGAAAAAAGCAAGACAACGCCTATCAAAATTCTTAGAACAGAAGTGGAGGGCTGAAGATAGCCGCCGACATATGCCGCTGGAATAGAAAGCACTGCGAACGGCCAGAATAATTTCCACGAAAAATGACCTGCTCGCCAGAATTGGAATGTGCCAATGGA
>JBKPLD010000118.1:0-12719 GCA_046731415.1 Verrucomicrobiota bacterium | reverse complement strand
GCACTCACCCCTGACCGCTGGACCGCCGCAATTGTAAAATCGCACAATTACGGACGCGACTTTGCTGCGCTCCAAACATTGCTGCCACTGAATTTGCGTTACGTCGGTTTGATTGGGCCGCGCAAACGGCGGGACCAATTGATGAACGATCTCCTGGACTTTGGAATCGCCGTCAACGCCGCCTTCTTCGCTCCAGCCGGTCTCGACCTTGGCGCGGAAACACCCGAGGAAATTGCGCTCTCAATCATCTCTGAAATTCAGCGTGTATTTGTCACCGCTTCCGGCGAATCGCTACGCGAGCATAAAATATCGATCCACACAGCTATGGAATGCCCCGCCGCGTCGGCACTTTCAAAGCGGTGACATGTCATCGCACCCCAAAATCCAAATAGCTGCGGTCATCCTGGCAGCAGGCGACTCGTCGCGGTTTGGCCAGCCAAAGCAACTGCTGCCGCATCGCGGTAAAACACTCGTTCGCAACGTTGCTGATGCCGCGTACGAGGCTGGTTGTTCGCCAGTGGTCGTCGTAACCGGAAGCAACAGCGAAAAGATTCGCCATGAGTTAGCGCACACGAACGCGATCGAAGTTCAAAACGCACACTGGCAGCGCGGCATCGGTGGCTCCATTCGCTGCGGTGTACAGGCTTTGATTGATCGCGCGGCCGATCTCGAAGCCATTCTGCTGCTGGTCTGCGATCAGCCAGCGGTGAACGCGGGTGTCATCAAACGCATGATCGCAACGCACATGGCAACAAAGAAGGAAATCGTCGTCTCCAGCTATGCGGATACTGTGGGTGTTCCTGCGCTTTTTGATCGTTTTCTTTTTAGGGATTTGCTCTCACTCGGTGACGAAACCGGCGCGAAATCAATTATTCTGCGAAACCGCGAGCGTGTCGCGCAACTCGCGTTTCCCGAGGGCGCGATCGATATCGACACCTGGAACGATTGGGAGAAGTTCAACAAGGGTAATCATTCCGTGCAAAGCGAAGGACCTCGTACAAATTGATTCATCACACCATTTGGTTTGTGTGTTCTACGCCGATTGCCTCATCGCCCGCCGAAAAATCTCCGGAACGATTTGAACAAACGACCGGGAAAAGTCGCTGCTTTTTGTGGCAGACCCTGGAACCGCTGAGCAAACGGCCATTGCTCGCCGCCATGGACCTGGCAGGCGCCTGTCGGCACCTTATCAGCGGGCAAATCGATATCGTACGCTGTTCCGGCCGACGTGCAGCCCGTCGTGGCGAGTTGGTTCGAAAGGGAACAAACCGTTGCATGTTGAATCGGCATCGTCGGCTGCAACGGCTCGGCTGGGTAATGCTGTGATGCTTTGTTCATGACTTGCGTCCAGACTGGTAGCGCCAAAGCCGCGCCGTAGCCGCGTGAAATGATTGTGGTCGGTTGATCGAATCCGACCCACACACCGCACGTCAGCGTACTTGTGTAACCCAGAAACCATGCGTCCTTGTAATCATTCGTCGTCCCGGTCTTACCGGCTGCCGGCAATCTGAATCCCAGGGAACGTGAGTTAGCAGCAGTTCCGCGCGTTAAAACCTCTTCCATTAATTGCGAAGTCATCCAGGCCGCGCCTGGATCGAGCGCCGGCACAGTGATATGCGCGGCGCGGTAAATCGGTTTGTGGTTCGCATCGTCAATTCGCTCGATAATGTAAGACTGCTTACGAACCCCAGTGTTGGGAAAAATGGAGTAAGCCGCGGTCAAGTCTTTCAAATCTGTCTCAAACGAGCCGATATAAATGGCCGGACCGTTCGGAGCGTTCTGGGAAATGCCAAGCGTATTGGCCACTTTTTGCACGGCGTCGAGCCCGGCGAATTGCCCAACGCGCACGCTCATGGTGTTGCGTGAATGAATCAGACCATAAGAGCAGGGAAAGATTCCGCCGTAAGTCCCATCGGAATTCCCCGGGGACCAGGTCCCAGCCCCGTCGATTTCGCCGGGGCGAATCGGACCGTCGCTGATCGCAGCGCCCGGCAACAAGCCATGACTGAAGGCGATCGTGTAAACGAACGGTTTGAATGCGGAGCCAACCTGCCGGTTCGCAGGGGCCAAGGCGCGGTTGAATTTGCTTTGCGCATAATCACGACCGCCAACGAGCGCGCGAATTCCACCACTGGCATTATCAATTACAACCACCGCGCCTTCCAAATAAGGCATGGCCGAATCCCCTTCTCCATTCTCAGGTGGATGATAGCCCGCCTTTACGGGATGGTGAAAATTGGACTGATGTTCGATTTTGGTGAGCTGCACCTCCAGCGCGTCTTGAGCGGCATTCTGTACCGCCGGATCGAGCGTGGTGTAGATCAAAAGACCACCGTTATCGATTTGGTCCTGCGTTAGCAGCAAATTCAAATCGCGTTGCACCGCGTCCATCGCGTAATTTTCCTGGATGAAAGGCATCCGCCGCGGGTGCGCGACGACCTTTGCGCGTTTGGCGGCTTCGGCATCCGGCTGGGAAAGTTTTTTCAACGCTACCATGCGATCCAGAACAGCGTTGCGTTGAATTCTGGCGCCTTCCGGGTTCTTAAGCGGAGAAAATCGGTTCGGGCTCCTAATCAAGCCGGCGAGGAGCGCTGCTTCGGAAAGATTCAACTTCGACGCGCTTTCGCCGAAGTAGGCTTGCGAGGCGGTCTCCACTCCGTAACAACCGTTCCCGAAATAGATCCGGTTTACGTACAGCTCAAGGATTTGCTGTTTAGTAAACTGACGTTCTATCCGGAGAGCCACCATCGCCTCCAACAATTTCCGGCTTAAAGTCCGACCACCGAGCGGAAGACTATTTCGGGCGAGCTGCTGGGTAATACTGCTCGCGCCTTCTTTGGCTGACCCACTTGCAATATCGCGAACCAAAGCGCGCATGATCCCGCGCCAATCAATCCCCTTATGATCGTAAAAACGAGCATCCTCCCGCGCGAGCACCGCAGTAATGAAATAGGGCGAGACTTCGCTGAGCGAGACCTTTAGCCGATTCGCGCCAGCCAGTCGGCTATAAATTTTTCCATCGACATCATAAACGGTGTTTCGCTCCGGCATTACGCCGACGTTCTTCATGTCGAACGTTTGCGCCCAGGTGCCGTAAAAGAGGAAAACCGCGAAACCGGCGCCTGCTAACAGAATAAGCAGCGTGACTTTCCACCCGTACCGGAAAAGACGGCTCCCGCCTTTTTTCCTCGATCGGAAACGAGCGAAGAATTGCATTGCTGAAAGGTTAAAAAAGTTACAAAAGTTACAAGGTTAAAAGCGGTTTAACCTTTCTGACTCTTTAACCTCTCAGCGGTTCAACGATTTAACCCATTTAACGTTGTGATCCTCTAACCAATTAAAGATTCAGCTTTACTGCGCCCTCGTGCTGCTCGGTTGCGCAGGCTGCATTGGTTGGCACGGCTGTCGCCGCGTCGCTGGCCTCGACGATCTTGTTGTCGATCAAGTACCGCTCGACTTCTTCGCCACTGACGTCCGCGAGCATATGCCCGTTAACTTCTACGCAGGGCGAAAGCGGCTGCCCGCTCTTCGTTTCCATTTCCCAGCGAAACGCGGGGTTCTGAATAATATCCTTCTCGGTATAGGGAAGGTTGTATTTGGCCAGCACGGCGCGGACTCCGGCGCTCCAACCACAAGAGGTCTTCAAATAAGCGGTGATTTCAGGCGTTTGCATTGTCGGAATATATCACAACTTCCGAAATTGTAACTCGCGTGTTTGCGGCGCGCCGCGTGATGAGCCCTACTACCAACACTAAGCCGATTTGGCGTTGGCTTTAGAGCTCTTCGAGCTCTTTTCGCAAGTCTTCCTTCGTTTTACCGAGCTTTTGTTGAAGCCGCCCGAGCAACTCCTCGTCTTTTCCCTCGGCAAATTGGAGATCGTCATCGGTCAACTGAGCATATTTTTGTTTCAGTTTGCCTTTCGCTTCGTTCCAACCGCCTTTGAACTGTAGTTTCGTCATAGTGATAGAGATTCGTATGGAGAGTGGACATCAGTTGTCTTGCGCTACATAAATCGATGCGGACACACGAAGATTCGGGCGAGAATCACGTGGAACAAATGCGCTTTATTCTCTTCGTCATTCTGATTCTTACTGCTGATTGCCGCGCCGCCGATGTGGCCGTATAGGCGCGGCCCCTTCGCCACGGCGAGCAGGCTTCGGTCGCGCCCTACCGTGTTATACCTTATGACGCAGCGGCCTCAGGGCATGAGTGAGTTTTTGCAGGCCAAGCTCCAGCCGCGTCTTCACTGTTCCCAGCGGAGCATGAGTCGCGGCGGCAATTTCCCTATGACTGAGTCCGTTGAAGAAAGCGAGCTCCAGTGCCTCCCGTTGAAGTCGCGGCAGGACTCGCATGCACTTCTTTAGAAAGTGACGCAAATCGTTTAGCATGAAAACCTCGTCTGCCTGGCGCGGCAGATTTGGCGCCTCGTCGGTTAGCCGCTTTTGATAACGCTCTCGCACGCGCGAATAGGCCTGACGGCGGCGCAAGCGGTCGATGGCACGTCGGCGGGCGATGGTAACCATCCATCCGAGCGGCTTACCCGCTCTAGGCGAATAACGACCTGCCTCTTCCCAAATCTGAATAAAGATCTCTTGCAACACATCGTCAGCCTCGGCTTCTTCGTGAACAACTCCGTCGATTGTTGCGCGCAGCCTTTTGCCATGCCGGTCATACAATTCAGCAAGCGCATCATACCGACGGCGTGAAACCGCTTTCATCAGTGCCTCATCCGGCACTGAGAATGCTCCCGGTTGATCAAGATTAGATCCAATCATACTCGATGAGCGTATGTCTGCGGGGTTGACTCTGCCCGGCTGCCTGTCGGTTGTTTGCTGGCTCGCCACCAATCCCGCTCGGCCATCTCCGAAGCGATTGGCGCTCGCGGATAAAACCATTGGCGCGGTCCTGAAGAGCATCCAAGCGTGGGGCAATACAGTTTATATCTGCCGCCAGGGAAACGGCGAATCTCGATCTGCCTGCCTTTGAATTTTCGCTCACAAACACTGCAAATCCGATGATCATCGAGCGAATTCCATCTCCTGAATCGATCTTCCGCACGAAGGATCGAGAGGCGATCGTCGAGTTTAATATTAGCAGTCATAACGCAACAATGACTCTGCGCCTTGCGCCAAAACAAACAATCGGGACGCCGGAGGATTGAGTAATCGGACAAAACCTTACGCGAGCTCTCTCGTTAGAGGCCAAAGTTACCCTCTGACAGCACCTGCGCGTGACTGAGTGCGGGACGATGAACGCCGGCTTTGGTGGAAATGACTCCTAGCAGATCTTGTTTATCGAGGAGAACAAAAACAGTGCGAGTCCATCCAGACGCGGACCTGCGGTAGTCGGAGAGACCAAAGGCGTTAGAAAACCAGCTTGAAATGCGTCGCCAATTTCTTCAGTCGCGATGTCAAGCCGTGTTCTTCGCCTCGATCTCTCGCCATGTGAGGAGCAACGTTGCGCTCGTCAGACATCATGGTTTCGGCCACCGCCAGAGTTTCGTCCGTGGGTAGCACCCAATCCATCGGAATTGAGTTACATTGATCCGTCGGACAAACTAGCCGTTGTTGTCCACTCCCGCGCGTTCCGCCTTCTACCTGGATTTGCCGGCCAGTAATGATTTTGCCGCAAACGAGACAGAAACGTTTGTCATCCACCGACTGCCACTGCCGGAATTGATCCAGACGCCGCAGGACATTGAGCTTGTCTGCGTCCGACAATGCAACTGGAGGAGATAATGCCACGTGAAGACATATACGTTGATGCTCAAATCCAACACAATCAGGCCTGTGGTGGATTCGCCTATCGGTCAAAACCTTATATCCCCGGGGTACTGTAAAAAAACACACATCCGGCGTGCCTGAGGCGTGCGTTCTACACGCGAATGAAAAAAAATAACGGCCAGATTTGGCATAAGCGCCACTTCACAGATGAAGTGGCTGCGACGGAACAAATGGAGCTTTATTGCGAGGCTCATCCCGGGAGCCCATCAGCTGTGCGTCAGCCGCGATTATTCGCTCGCGGCGAACTTTGGGTGGCGCTACTTGGCCCCAACGCGGAAGAAGGAATCGTTGGTATCGGGCCCACTGTGACCGCAGCCTTGCGCGCGTTCGACGCGCAGTATCTGGCTGGATTACGTCCGCCGGCTCAAGAGGTTGAAAACCGTCGCGCAAGACGGAGGGCATCCTCTCTGTCAGCCGCCTGATCGCTCAAAAACCAAGGCCCGTCGTCACACTAGAGCTCCAGCCGTATGAAAAGAGAATACGAGTTAGGCAAAAGTAGAAACAATTGTGTGCGGCTGTTGTTAAATCCTGGGACGAATCAAGTGAAAAGGAAAGTAATCACCAGAGGACAGCGGATGAAAACTGGACCATCGAGGCGGAAGCGCTGGAAAACGTCAAAGCCCAAACAGGAAACGCAACGAGCGACCAAGAGTTACAAGGCATTACAGAACGGATTTACAAACGATAACGAAAACATCTCCCTGGAACCAACGCACAGTCTTCTCCTTTCGTCTCTGAGATACTGGGAAGTCGAGCGGGACCTAATTGAGGAGCGCATTGCGGCCAGAGGTCGATAATCATTCTTTAACAAAACGGCATCCCAACACGCTCTGCCGATCGGCTAATTGTCCGTCCCTTTTACCGCGAGGAAAAAGGCGCAAACATGAAAGCAGCCACACTGATATATGGCTGCATTTGCTCATAGGGAGAAGCCGCCCTTCACCTATTGTATCGTGATTCGCAAGCCCAAAGGCGGTAGGAAAAATGCGAACAAACTGACGAAGCCTGAGGTTAGGCTGCCAATCCGCCGCAGAGGTACATGCGCCGCTTCAATTCCGATCTCCGCTATGTGAGAGTCCTTTGATTCGTTCGTAATTCGTGCTTCGCCATTTCGCATGTTCGCCTTTGCCTTTCTACCGGGGAGTCGTAACATCTCGAATCGTTGGTAAAGGGTTCGTAAATTTGTTCGGTCACTTATGAACAAAATGAAGGTAGCCGATCGCAAAACACGCCACTTCAAGGCATCACGCAGATCGAGGGCCGGCGATCTTACCAGAAGGATGAGAAGGAATACAGATGGCATCAATCAAACGGCGATCGTCGACCCGCCGAAACTCAAGCGGACCCAAGACAAGATTCGTGAATCGCAGGAGCGCTATCGCATTTTGTTCGATCTCGTGCCGGTAGCAATTTATACGTGCAGTGCCGACGGCATCATCCAAGAATACAATCGTCGCGCCGTTGAATTGTGGGGACGCGAACCCAGCCGAAATGGAGAAGAGCCGAGATTCTGCGGCTCCTACAAAATCTATTATCCCGACGGCCGTTACATGCCGCACAAAGACTGCCCGATGGCACGGGTGTTGCGCGGCGAAAAACTGAAAACGGAAGATTTGGAAATTATCGTCGAACGTCCGGATGGCGAGCGGAGATACGTAATCCCGGCTCCGCGGATTGTGACAAACGCTCGCGGTAAAATCATCGGCGCAATTAATTCCCTTTTTGATATCACCGAGCGCAAACACGCAGAGGCGGCAGCCATGCGCCTGGCCGCGGTGGTTCAATCGTCACACGACGCGGTTGCGGCAAAAACTCTGAATGGAATCATCACCGATTGGAACCAGAGCGCCGAACGCATCTTTGGATACAAATCAAAGGAGATTATTGGCAAATCGGTCCTGACTCTGATTCCCAAACACCGGCAAAGTGAAGAAGAACAGATTCTGAGAAAAATTCGCCGTGGTAAATCATTGGAGCACTACGAAACGGTTCGTCGCCGGAAGGATGGAAAGCTGATCGATGTTTCGTTGACGATTTCGCCGATCAAAGATGGGAAAGGGCAAATTATCGGCGTTTCGAAAATTGCTCGCGATATCACCGAACAAAAACAAACAGAGCGACGCCTGGCCGAACAGGCGCGGCTCCTCGATTTGACCAACGACGCAATCATCGTGCGCGATTATCAGGACCGGATTGTTTATTGGAACCGCGGTGCGGAGGAAATGTACGGCTTCTCGGCCAAAGAAGCGCTCGGAAAAATCACGCACGAGCTGCTGCGGACGGCGCATCGGGAAAGTTACGAAAACATTCGAAAAAATTTGGAGCGCAATAATCGTTGGTCGGGCGAATTGGTTCATACCCGAAAGGACGGGAAAAGTATTGTCGTCTTTTCGCGGTGGAGCCTGGACCGAGATGCCCGCGGACGACCGGCGTCAATTCTCGAAACCAATAGTGATATCACCGCGCGCAAACGCGCAGAGCAACAACAGCGAATGCTCTACCAATTTGCTCAATGGCAAACTATCGCCACCAACGTTGCCGAAATTTATGACGCCGCGCTGGACGCGATTCTTCCAGCCCTCGGCTGCCACCGCGCATCGATTTTGCTTTTCGATGAAGACAAGGTAATGCGCTTTGCCGCCTGGCGCGGGTTATCAGAGGCATACCGCAAAGCGGTAGAAGGCCATTCGCCATGGAAATCGACTGTGAAAAGTCCCCAGCCCGTTTGTATTAATGATGTCGATGCTGCCAATATTCCGAAGCCGCTGAAATCCACCATTCGAAGCGAAGGCATTCGCGCGGTTGCATTCATTCCGCTGGTCAGCGGCCAAAAATTAATCGGCAAATTCATGACCTATTATGACAAACCACACGGGTTTACAGACGACGAGCTGAAACTGGCGACCACAATTGCCACCCAACTCGCGCAGGCGATTGAGCACAAACGCGATGAAGAAGCCTTGCGCGAGTCTGAGGGGCGCTTGCGCGCCACCGTGGAACAAGCGACGGCCGGGATGGCACGTTGCGACCAGAACGGTAAAATTGTCTTTGCCAATCAGACGCTCTGTAAGATGCTCGGGTACCCGGAATCGGAGGTGATCGGCAAGAACATCGCGGAACTGACATACCGCGATGAGGTAAGAAAAAAGATGCGTCTCTTTTGGCGCATGATCCAGGACGGCAAACCGTTCGAAATAGAAAAGCGTTTTGTCCGCAAAGACGGCTCTATTGTGTGGACTGACGTCAGCGCCAGTGCCGTACGCGGGACAGACGACAAGACGCATTCAACCGTCGTGGTGATTGTCGACATTACAGCCCGAAAAAACGCAGAAGCGGAATTGCGGAGCTCAAACAAACGATTGGAGCAACTGGTGGAGAAACGCACGCAGGCGTTGCGCGCTGCGAACGCCGAATTGAAAAGCGAGATCGAGCACCGAAAGGGGCTGGAAGGAGAAATTCTTTCTATTAGTGACCGAGAGCAACAGAGGTTGGGCCAGGAACTACACGACGGGCTTTGCCAACATCTTACGGCCGTCGCATTCATGGCCCGCTCCATCGCGATGCGCTTGAAGAACCATCGCGTCATCGAAGTAAGTGACATTGACAAAATCGCGCAATTGGTAAACGACGCTGCGTCCGATACACGCGACCTTTCCCGTGCCTTGCATCGGCTCGACGTTGATTCAGCCGGATTCGTCGATGCGTTGCGAGATTTAGTTGATCGAGAAATCTGGAGGATACCTTCTCGATTGGAAGTCAGTCCATCCTTCCTCATCGAAAGCGACGTTGCTGCTGCGCACCTCTATCGCATCGCACGTGAAGCGGTCATCAACGCCAACAAGCATGCGCAAGCCCGAGAAATCGTGGTCAAACTGGAACGCTCGCCGCATGGAATGGTTTTGCGCGTAATGGATGACGGCGTCGGATTTCACAACGAACCGAAATTGAAGCATGGCCTTGGGCTTCACATTATGCATTACCGCGCTCAATTGGTCGGCGGCCGTTTGGAAATCGACTCGCAAAAACAAGGCGGCACCTGTGTGTCGTGTTACTTGTCGGATAGCATGCGCCCAGCGAGAACGCGCAAGAAGGAAATTCCCATAGCAAGGCGATTCCACGGGCGAGTTGCGAAAGCACTGGCAGCACTCATCTGATTTCACGGCATCTGATAACCTGCCGAGCCGCGAAATTGTAAGTGAGGCCAGGTGCAAACTATGACTGAGAGTGGACGGGTCCGAACCAAATCAGCTACGGTTCAGGCAAAGGTTGTGCGTTCGACTAACGGCAATCCGCGCTGTGATCTGCCGGAATCGAAACGCATCATCATCGTAGATGACCATCCTCTCTTTCGAAAAGGGCTCGAAGAAATGATTCATTCCGATGGAACCTTCGCCGTCTGCGGTGAAGCAGGCAATGCTTCTGAAGCGATGGAGGTGATTCGAAAACTGAATCCCGATATGGCGATTGTCGATCTTAGCTTGCCGGGCGCCAACGGAATCGAGCTTATCAAAAATATCCGCGCAGAGTTCCCGAAGCTGCCTGTTCTGGTGCTTTCCATGCACGACGAATCGCTGTACGCATTGCGCGCGTTACGTGCCGGAGCGGAAGGCTACGTTATGAAGCACGAGGCTATGGCGAACGTGATCCACGCTATTCGGGAAGTCTTTAACGGACGGCCTTATCTCAGTCCGGCGATGGCCGCGCAGGTAATCACAAAATTTGCACATCGCCAGGATGAAGGTGAGACCGACGCGGTAGAGAGACTAAGCGATCGCGAGCTTGAGATTTTGGAATTCATCGGCAAAGGCCACGACGTGCGGCAAATTGCCAAGCTATTACATCTCAGCCCTAAAACGGTGGAGACCCATCGGTCGCACATCAAAGACAAGCTCGATTTAAAGAATTCGCGTGAAGTCGCGCGTTTCGCCCTGCAATGGCTAAGCGCGCGTGGCGCGTAACGTGGCACGCTCGGTTGTAGCTGGGTCGCTGACCCCGGCAGCCTTAGCGTCGGACACGCACACGGCTCCCCCGCAGTCAGCGCCGGCGGCTGCAACGAGAGATTGGCCGATATCTGTCAACGTTTAAAGTCCACGTCTGAATGCCGGTCATTTCTTTTTTCATCCACAAAAGCGAATATTTTGTGCGCGCCACCACAAATAAATTGCGGCAACGCCGAAATTTTTGGATGATCGGTCACAATGATGCAGTCAGCGCTCGAAGTTGTGATTGCCGCTTTGGAGAAAATTCGGGACACAACCGATCGCACGCCGCACGCGTCGAGAAGCGCTCTGGCAGAACTGCAATCCGCATATTCCGCAGTTGGTTTCCAACCTGCAGCACCGGAGCTGCGGGAAGCGCGCGCGCGGGCCAGAGGGCACGAAGCATTTCAAGCTACATCAAATAAGGCCCAGATTCTCGCGTCGGTTCGCAACCGCGTTTGCAGCTGCACAAAATGTCCACATCTGGCCAGCTCACGCACCCAAACTGTCTTTGGTGTTGGCGATCCCAATGCGGAAATCATGTTCATAGGAGAGGCGCCTGGTGCAGACGAGGACCAGCAGGGTGAACCATTCGTCGGCCGAGCGGGCCAGTTGCTCACGAAAATTATTAAAGCGATGGGCTTTGCGCGCGAAGACGTTTACATCGCGAACATCCTTAAATGCCGGCCGGACATGCCGGCAGGCTCGTTTGGGAACCGCGCGCCGACGCCGGCAGAAATGCAGATGTGTCGGCCTTATCTCATCGAGCAGATCGATATCATTGAGCCGAAGGTCCTGGTCGCGCTCGGCGCAGTCGCTGTCGAAGGTTTGCTTGGCGCGCGCGGGACGATGCGAGAATTACGCGGGCGCTGGCATTCATACAACGGAACCCCGTTGATGATCACTTATCATCCCGCTTACCTGTTACGGAACCAATCGCCTTTCGAAAAAAGGAAAGTCTGGGAAGACATGATGCAAGTGCTCGAGCGACTCGAAAAACCGATTAGCGAGAAACAGCGAAATTACTTTTTGTAACGCGGTAGCGGCGCTCTAAGGGCGCAAACCACGAACAGAGCATTCGGCCTGCGATTTCGGCGGTCATAGAGGCGCCGCTACAGTTTCGCTCTGTCGAAAATTGCATCGATCTTTGCGCGCGATGCAAGCGTAATTGCGAGCGACAGAATCATGCGACGCACCTCTCGGCGTGGAATTTTGACCGTTTGATTCAGTACACTGGCGCCGGTCCTACTGAGAAGCGTAAGTGTGCGCGCGCCGATTAACGCTGGCAAGACCGTGGCGGCGCGTACTCGTGTATTCCGGATCGCGCGCGAATACTGCATCCCGCACGCCAGACCGTCCTGCGCTTTTTCCATCCATTTTTGATAAATCGATTCGAAACGATCCGATTCGGACAAAATCTGTGGCGCACTCATGCCAACAGCGGCAAGTTCTTCATCAGGAAAATAACAACGACCGGCTCGCAGATCGCTCCCGGCATCACGCAAAACATTGATTAACTGCAATGCCATGCCGTAACGCCGGCCAAGCGCAAGCATCTCATCCTGAGTCAAACTGGCAAAATCTCGGAGATGTCGGAAGCAAAGTCGCGTCCAGAATTCGCCTACACAACCTGCGACCAGATATGTGTATTCATCCAGATCGGCAGCGGTCTGGAGCGCGCGAACTGGTGCTGGATTATTCACCACCGCGAGTCCGCCCGCTGGCGGATCGAAGCGATGCAAATCGAGCATCTGACCGTGCGTGATTTTCTCAAGCACAGCTCGAATGTCATCGCGATCTGCCCGGGGGGTTCGCTCCAGCGATTCCAAACAATTCGGCAACGAATCCAGAAGCGTTCGCTCGTCGGCGTTTTTTTGTAACGGCACGAACGAGGCAACCTGATTGATCACCACTTCTCGCGAAGCTTTGCCTTGAACGCCGTCCGCGAGGATTTTTA
>JBKPLD010000117.1:0-8923 GCA_046731415.1 Verrucomicrobiota bacterium | reverse complement strand
GCAATGTTGGACGAAATTGAGACAGCGGCGCGGCGCAGTTGAGTCGTCAGACCGAACCTTTCTTCGGTCGGAAAGCTGCGAGTATCTGCATAAATGAGATCGGCGAATTCAATCGCTTTTTGCCAGACGTCTAGCTTTTCGAAATTGAACATATTTTCCTCCTGGTTTTGTTTTTCATCTCTCAACTCTCAACCAACAACTCTCAGCTTCACTTATAGCTCCTTTGGGTCAGATGCACGGTTTCAAAGTTGAGCGGTTCGCGATGCAATATCGGTCGCTGTCCATTGCCTGGAAATTCCCAGGCAAAGACTGCCGCGTGATTTTCGTCGTCGCGTAGTGCTTCGCCTTCCGCGGTTTGATGCTCTTCGCGAAAATGCGCGCCGGCAGATTCGTCGCGCTCCAGTGCGTCGATACACATCAGCTCGGCGAATTCCAGAAAATCGGCAACGCGTCCCGCGCGTTCGAGCGATTGGTTGAAGTCATCGCCGTCTCCCGGCACTCGTACATCGTGCCAGAATTGTTCTCTCAGTTCGGGGATTTTTTTTAGCGCTTCGCGCAATCCCTTTTCGTGACGCGACATTCCGCATTTCTCCCAGAGAAGCAGGCCGAGCTCGCGATGGAACGAATCGACCGAACGGGTTCCATTGACGTTGAGAAGTTTTTCAATCCTGGCGCGAACACTTTCGTCTACGGCCCGGAACTCTTCAGAATCCGGCGACGGCCGGGTTCCCATCTGGCCCGCCAGATAGTTCGGCAGCGTGTTCGGCAAAACGAAGTAACCATCCGCCAAGCCTTGCATGAGAGCGCTGGCGCCAAGTCGGTTGGCGCCGTGATCGGAAAAATTTGCTTCACCGATTACAAACAAACCGGGCAAATTGCTCATTAGATCGTAATCGACCCATAGACCGCCCATCGTGTAATGAACGGCCGGGTAGATGCGCATCGGGACTTTGTAGGCGTCTTCGCCGGTGATCTTTTCGTAAACCTCAAACAAATTCCCGTAGCGTTCGCGGATTGTATGTTCTCCAAGTCGATTGATTGCGTCGGCAAAATCGAGATAGACGCCGCGACCGCCTGGACCAACGCCACGGCCTTCGTCGCAAACTTCCTTTGCCGCGCGCGACGAAATATCGCGCGGCGAAAGATTGCCGTAGCTCGGATATTTTCGCTCGAGATAATAATCACGATCGGCCTCCGGAATTTCACGCGGCGGCTTATCGCGATCTTCCTTACGTTTCGGTACCCAGACACGCCCATCGTTTCGCAGAGACTCGGACATAAGAGTGAGCTTCGATTGATATTCGCCACTGACCGGGATGCACGTGGGATGAATCTGCGTGAACGCTGGGTTCGCAAAGAGCGCGCCTCTCTTGTAGGCGCGATAGGTGGCCGTGACATTGCACCCGCGTGCGTTAGTCGAGAGATAAAAAACATTTCCATATCCACCGGTTGCAAGCACGACGGCGTCCGCTGCGTGTCTTTCAATTTTTCCGGAACAGAGGTTCCGGGTCACGATTCCCTTTGCGTCTCCGTCGACAATCACGAGGTCCAGCATTTCCGTTTGTGGAAACATTTGCACGGTGCCGGCTGTGATTTGACGGCAAAGCGCTTGATAACAACCGAGCAAAAGCTGCTGACCAGTTTGTCCCCGCGCGTAGAAAGTGCGCGACACCTGGGCGCCGCCAAAGGATCGGTTGGCCAGCAGCCCGCCATATTCGCGGGCGAATGGCACACCTTGCGCGACGCATTGGTCGATGATGTGATTGCTGATCTGGGCGAGGCGATACACATTCGCTTCGCGCGAACGAAAATCACCACCTTTAATTGTGTCGTAGAACAATCGGTAAACGCTGTCGCCATCGTTCTGATAATTTTTCGCAGCGTTGATTCCGCCTTGAGCTGCAATCGAATGCGCCCGTCGCGGCGAATCCTGGAAGCAAAAGCATTTCACTCTATAACCGAGTTCGCCCAGCGTCGCTGCCGCCGAACCACCAGCCAGACCGCTTCCTACAACGATGATTTTGAATTTTCTTCGATTGTTTGGGCTGACCAACCGTGAATGATCGCGATGGTTTCGCCATTTCTGGGCGAGGGGACCGGGTGGAATCTTGGCGTCAAACTTTCCAATCATAGCTGTTCACGAAATTCGAAATTCGAATGCCGAAATCCGAAACAAACATCACAATGACGAAATCCGAATGACGAAGCTCGAAGGAATGAGGAATGAGCAAATGACGAATCATCATCATTGCGCTTTTCGTCATTCGGGTTTCGTGCTTCATTCGACATTCGACATTCGTGCTTCGTCATTTTCCATCTCATAGCTGTTGGGCTGGTTTAACCCACCCGAGCAGGACAGCGATGGGGATCGACGTGTAACCCACGAACAAGAGCCACGCGAAAATGCGGCCGCCGGAAGCGAGGCGCGGCGTGAGCTTCTTATCATTCAATCCAAGCGACTGGAAAAAGCTGGATGATCCGTGGCTTAAGTGGAGTGCGAGCAGAAACAATCCAAGAATGTAAAACCCAGACACGTAATAATTCTGAAATCCGTACACCATCATGGAATAAATGTCGTAGTGCCCCAGAGGATCAGCCTTAAGTAAACCAAACCGCGGATCCGTAACGCGTACCGTGAAATGTGCGAGGTGAAAGATGATAAACGCCAGCACGATTAGTCCACTCATCACCATGTGCCGTGAGGCAAATGTCGCTTTGACGTAACTCTTGTCGATGTAGGGCTCGGGTCGGGCACGCCGGTTTTCAATCGCCAATTGGATCGTCACGTAGATGTGAATGATGACCGTGGCCAGTAGAAAAAGACGGATCAACCAAAGCAGCGGGCCGAGATCGCGCAGATGCTGCGAGTAACCGTTAATCCAATCGGGGCCGATGAAAATCTGCAAATTTCCAAGCAAATGTCCGATCACGAAAAGGATCAGAATGATCCCCGTGATCGCAACGATCATTTTTTTTCCAACCGATGACCGATAAAAAGCTGCTAAAAGATTCACGCTAAAAAACTGTACACTTGGCGAAAGCCAAGGTGCAACGCGTTGTCCACTACGCGTTGCCAAAAAAGCGCGGCTTTGCCGCCTCACTTCAGATTATGGACGCCGGCGGGAGCGTCAAGGAGAGTCGCGATTGCTATCCGCCAACAGAACCGCTCGCTCGGCCCTTTTTCCTAGCCATACGGGAACTGCTGCCCCACACTTGGCGGCTATGAAAGCGTTAATTCGATTCAACCGAGGCGTCTACGTTGTTATATTTCCTGTTTGGCTGGCGGTCGGCTCGTCGCGGAAGATGTGGAAAAGGCAAATCCTGACCTCGTCGTGCGAGACAAAGAAGGAAAACCGTACGGGGTTCGTTACGATCAGGTCGATGCGATGTTACTTAACGAGTTTCTCAAAGAGCACCGGAAAAACGAGGAGCAACAAAAGCAGATTGATCTCCTCACTGCGCAACTCAAAGAACAGGCGGCACTCATACAAGGAATTAAGGGCAAAGTCGCATTGGAACGAGACGGCCGACAAGCCGTCGCAGATAACCGGTAGCAGCAGAGAGCGTCACGCGTTTCATTTCGATGGACAGCCGCGGCGCGCCCCGGCCTCCCCGCCGTAGCTTGGCAAAGGCGGGCGGTCGCGTTCTACCAGGCCTACTTGCTTTGCAATTCGTCGCGTAAGACGTTGTTCTCGTGGCAGGCGAGGGCGAAAAAACGCTGACGATTAACGAGATTTATCACTCAGTTCAGGGTGAAAGCACGTGGGTAGGACAGCCCTGTGTCTTTGTGCGGCTAACATTCTGCAATTTGCGCTGCAACTATTGCGATACCGAGTACGCCTTTTACGAGGGAAAAAAACAAACTCTGAACGAAATTGTAGATACGATCGCAGGGTTTCGGTGTCCTTTGGTCGAGATCACCGGTGGAGAGCCGTTACTCCAGAAAAATGTGTTGCCGCTGATGTCACTGCTGTGCGATGCGGACTACACAGTGTTGCTCGAAACCAGCGGCGCACATGATATTTCGAAAGTCGATCCGCGCGTCCATCGGATCATGGATTTGAAAACGCCAGGCAGCGGTGAAATGGACAAAAATCTTTGGTCGAACATCGAACATCTCAGCTTACGCGACGAAGTGAAATTTGTGATGGGATCGCGCGAAGATTACGAATGGTCGTGCGATAAAGCGCAGCGCTACGATCTTTCTTCGCGCTGTCATGCCGTGCTGTTTTCACCGATATTCGGCCGGATCGATCCACGCGAAATCGTCGAATGGATTTTGGCCGACAAGCTCAATGTTCGATTTCAACTTCAGATGCACAAGTTCATCTGGAGTCCTACACAACGGGGAGTTTGAAGGAACCCTAATTTTTAACGCTAACGACTACATGATAGTGCTCAAGGCCGTTGTGTTGATGGTGCTTGTCTTAGTTAATCCGTTTCCACTTCGTGCCGCGGCTCAGCCGGCAGAGAGCAAAATTCCACCCAATCAGAGCGCGCCAGTCCCTGAGATGCAGAAGCTCGCCAAAGCATTGGTTGGTGATTGGAGCACGACGGAGACGATGGAGCGGGGAGAATTTTTCTCCGGCGGGTCACGCCACGGTGTCGTCCATGCCAGACTAGCCGCTGGCGGGACAACATTGATCTACGAAGTCCATTCTGATGGCTCCGCTGGGAAACTTGATGGCATGCTCGTTATCTGGTGGGACAACAACGCAAGTCTGTACCGCGTTTTTGTCTGCTTTAACAATCCCAAACAGCCCTGCGAGATGCGCGGCACCGCACATTGGGAAGGGGATTCGTTTGTGAATGATTACGAAGAGACTGTGAAGGGGAAGAAGAAGACGTCCTGCCGAGATACATTTACTTTTACACCCACGTCTCACACCTTGGTCGCGGCCGTGAAAACAGATGAGGGGTCGATGCAAACCCTGATTACGACGAAGGCCATTCGGCATAACCCAGTGTCGTGATTGCACTACCTTTTGTGCTAGCTTGCGTGGTCATCCTGAGCAAGGTGAAGGATCTCCTGCTCGAAGCGTTCGATACACAGATTCCGGTTGTAGGTTCCTTCACCCAGTGTGAGATCCCTCACTTCGTTCGGGATGACAAGGCAAGAAATCGGGTGGTCTTTTCGTAAACGTGAGAGCGCGACTAACGAAAGAGTTTACCTTTGAGGCCGCTCAGACTTTGCCCAAAGCGCCAGAGGGTCATAAGTGCCGTCGTGTCCACGGACACAGTTTTAAAGTAGAAGTCTCAGTTGAGGGCGATGTCGATCCAAAGATCGGTTGGGTTTACGATCACGCGAAAATCAGTGATGCAATGAAACCGTTACTGAAGATGCTCGACCACGCGTATCTCAACGATATTGAAGGATTGGAGAACCCAACGATCGAAAATATGGCAGAATGGTTCTGGAAAAAATTGGAAACCCAATGTCCGGGACTTTGCGAGATCGTCATCCACGAAACAGCCACCGCGCGTTGTGTTTATCATGGCGAATAGCAAGGAATGGCGGCTCGGGATCCACTATTCTGTGAAGGATTTAAGACCGCTTCGCGTGGTTCTTAGACTCAGCCTGGAATGACTTCACCTTGTGGAAGAAATTTTCGAACAACGCATCGTAAATGTTTCCGCGCTCGGGATGATATTGGACGGCCAACGCGAATGGATAATCTCGCAGCCGTACTTGCTCGATGATGTCGTCACCGGCTGACCATGCTTCGACTTCGAAGCCGTCGGCGATGCGATCGATCGCCTGATGATGTGAACTGTTTACATTTTCGAATCGATGCAATGCTTTGCCGTCGTAACGTAATGGTTGAATGTCCTGCTCCTTTTGTTCTGGCAGTCTATGGCCCGGAATGTCGAGCTGGAGCGTTCCCCCCAGAGCGACGTTCAAGACCTGAATACCTCTGCAAATAGCGAGAATTGGCAGCCCGCGGACGACTGCCTTTGAAATCGCTTCGAACTCCCAGTGGTCCCGTTTGGGATCAAGGTCGTCTTTGTCGATCAAGGTCGGATCGACATTTTGCTGGCGCAGGAATTCCGGTGCAATATCGGAGCCACCTGTCAGTAGCAGTCCGTCCATTTGATCCATCGGAACATCGGCCTTCCGCGCGTCGAAAACATGGATTTCAGGATGCTTCGCAAAAAATGGCCGAAACCATTTTTCATCTTTTGGGCGCATCCATGTGGCGAGATTAGGCATTGTTAATAGTAGCGCATGCGTCTCGCTTGCGCATGAGAATAGGCTTGCCAGCGAGACGGTCGCGCTACTCTACAGCCCCATCAGTTCGCGAACGTATTTCAGCGGCGGGCTCCCGTATGAAATTACCTGGTCGTTGTATTTCTTGAGATCGAAATCCGATTTCTTCTCCGCCGCCGCGCGCAAATCGAGATGCTCAATGGCGCCTACGAAATAAGTCGAGAGCTGAGCGGAGGTCAGGCGCGCGCGTTTCCACTTCGCCACGGCCTCACCTTCCTGCTGGAAGGTCTCTTTCGTCATCAAGTCCATCGCTTCCTGCTCGCTCATGTTTCCGGCGTGAATGCTTTGGTCGAGAATGGCGTTCGCGATGGCGCGTAATCGCATTTTCAACTGCTGCATTTTCACTTCCGGTCCGCCATAGCCCTGTTCCGCCATCATTTGCTCACAATAAACCGCCCACCCTTCGATGAATGGGCCACTGCGAAAAATTGCACGGATCAGGGTAGGTGCGCTGAATTCGTTTGCGTGCGCGAGCTGCAAATAATGCCCCGGCATCGCCTCGTGCACGGTCAGATCGCGGATTTCAAAGTTATTGTATTCTCGAAAGAACGATTCCTTCCGCTCCTTTGACCAATCTTTCGGTGTCGGCGCAACGGCGAAAAATGTTTTTCCGGTTTTGTCGAGTGGGCCGGGAGAATCGCAATAGGCAATAGCGACACCGCGTTTGAATTCGGGCATTGCGATTACCTCCAGCGGCCGGTCCGGAATAGTAACGAGATTGTGAGATCTGACGAAATCCGTTGCTTCCCCAACAACGTCCTTCGCGTATCCGACAACGGTGGCGTCGTCGGGATGCTTTTCAGCAAGTTTATCGAGGACTGCCGCCGTTACCTTATGTTTGTCCGCTAGTGTCGCCGAGTCTGCATTTGGAAAATACTTTTTGTACAAGGGCAGCGCAGTTTCGTAGATGGCAGTTTGTGTGTGTTTTAGGTCGGCCTGCGCACGCCTCATGATTTCTTCCATCGACAAGTCCGAGGACAGAGCGAAACGCAGCTTTTTTCGAAACTTCTCCGCGCCGAGACGAAAATTGCCATCGGAGCGGGGGAGTAGATCGTTCTGAAGCCATTTTTTATAATCCTCCAGCGCGGCCGCGGTTTTTTCCTGCAGTGGCGCCATGTCTTTCTTCGTTTCCGGCGCGCGACCAAGCAGCGGGGCTAGTCCTTCGCGCACCAGATTGATTGCGCCCTGCGTCTGCTCAATTGCCGTTTCGGTGTGAACGCGCGGCGGGTGTTGCAGATTAGCTTTTGCCTGGGCGATGACGCGGGGAAGTCCTTCCATCCGCGCGCGCAAATTTGGGATTCGTTGTTCCGGGGGCGCGAAATCGCGCGCGACCAACAAATAAAGGCTGTTGGCCAAGCTCTGCATGTAAACGAGTGGATTCCACTCCGGTTCCTTTAGCTCTTCAGCCCGGAAGATTTGGTAATCGATATTCTCCCTGAGGATGCGAAAATCGATGCTGTTCGCGCCTGTGAGCTGTGAGCCATCGATAGCGCTGAGCTTATCGCGGACCTCTTTTAGTGTTGCGAGTTCTTTCGCCCGTGCTTCGGATGAGTAATCAGTCAGTTGGCCATCGAACCGATGGTCGCCGAGCTCCGTTGCATCTTCCGGATTCGCCCGCAGATATTGCTCGATGTAGTTTTGCGCAATTTTTTGAAACTCCTCGTCCTTTGGATTGCCAAACGCGGCGAAGATCGACAACGACAATACGCAGGCAGCGGCGAGAGAAATTTTCATCCGAACTTAGCTCGGCGTTCCGGCGGCAAGGACCGGCTCGGTCGCGACTTCATCTGGCGTGAGCTGCGATTGCAGATAAGTGCGTTCCTTGTAAACGCGCGCGACAAAAATGTAGATAATCGCTGCGCCAAACATGAGGAGGGTAAAGAAGCGGAAGTAATTCGCGCCTTCCAAGTTCATGCCCATCGACTTCAGCCTCGGAATCAGAAAGCTGATCACCGAAGGCAGTTGATTGCCTAAGGCTACGGAAAGCAACCACATTGACATGAGCAAGCTCTTCATCCGATTAGGCGCTTGCGTGTAGGCAAATTCAAGACCCGTGATCGAAACCATCACTTCGCCCGCGGAAAGGATGATGTAGGCGAGGAACTGCCAGCCAACGTTCGGGCGTCCGCCGTGATCAATATTGAGCTGAATCGCCCAGATCACCACGAAAGAGAATGCGGTGAGGAATAAGCCGATACCGATTTTACGCAAAGATGTGAGCGGGAAGACGCTATTGATCGCCGGATAAAGCAAGTAGTTGAACAGCGGAATCATCGCGAGGATGAACAACCCGTTTACGACGTTCACTTGTTCCGGAAGAAAATTCATCCCAAGAAAATGCAGATCCATTTTCTGACACTGGATGGTCCATTCGCCGCCGCTGCTCTGGTCCCACAGCGCCCAAAAAATCATCGTGAATGCGAAGATGGTCCAAACGCGCGCGAGCACGCTGAGACCTTCTTTACTCTTGAGGTCGCGCAGAAACCCAAGTCCCGACGGCGGGATGTGCACCATCTTTTTGCGACCTAGCCAGAAGATAATCGTCGCGACCAACATCAGGAGGCCGGGAAGACCAAACGCATAGCGCGGTCCCCAGTTCGGGCTACGCAGCAGAAGGGGGCACATCCAGATCGAAAACGAAGAGCCGAAATTGAT
>JBKPLD010000116.1:0-11650 GCA_046731415.1 Verrucomicrobiota bacterium | reverse complement strand
TTAGCGCGCACGTCGTCAACTTGTCAGTTCATTAACAAGCCGCGGCAGAGCGATTGCGGACCGCTCGCGCAGTAATCGTGTCGCAAATCGAGAGAGCGGCTTTTCCTCCGGATTTACTTCGATGAGGTCCCCGCCGCGGCGACTTGCACGCAGCGCCCAATCAATGATGTATCCGAACGTCGCCGTCGTCCCGGCGACGATCACAACGCCGCAAGGATCGCGCTGCAAGTATTTTTCAACGCGCTGGGTCTCACGCAAGGGCAAAGGCTCTCCGAACCAAACCACGCCCGGCCGCATGAGCGCATCGCACCTCGTACATCTCGGAATGCCGTCTTCATGCTCGTGATCGCCATCGTGTTGGCTGAAATCGCAACGCGAGCATTTGGTAACGAAAATGTTTCCATGAACTTGCACCACTTCCGCTTTCGCAACGCCAGCGCGCGCATGCAGATCGTCCACGTTCTGTGTAACGAGCAAAAATTCATCCGCACGTTCCGCAAGTTTGGCAATCGCCTCGTGTCCGCCATTTGGTTGCGCATTGCGGATCCGCTGGCGCCGCTCGCGGTACCACTGCCAGACTAGTTCCGGATCGCGCGCAAACGCCTCTGGGGTTGCCAATTTTATCGGATCCAGATTGCGCCAGTAGCCGTCCTTGCCGCGAAAGGTTGGAATCCCGCTTTCAGCCGAAACACCCGCCCCTGTAATAACAAGAACACGCACAATCTAAGATCAACGAGCGGCGGCGATTTCCAAGTCGACTCGTACCGAATATTGCACTCGGTCGGACAGTCTCCTCGTTTTCTTGGTCTCGCTGACTACTGATCAAATCAGGCACAAATATCTGCCAGAAAAAGATCGCCTTACTTCCTCCGGACCAACGGGATCAATTCAAGAAGTTGATGACTTCGCAACTCGACATCGCGGCACTAACCAAAGCGATGATAGACTCGATGGTAAAGCATTTTACCACCGAAGAGTTGAAGGCACTGGCAGATTTTTATGGCTCGCCCGTCGGGAAATCGGCGATGCAAAAGTTCGGCGCCTATATGGCGGACATCATGCCGGCGATGGAAGCCGAGATAATGAAAGCGCAAGCAAAGCTGAATCAATCCCTTCCCAATCAATCGCCAAAATAGGATCGGCACGTTTGCCACGCTTCAGCTGGACCGATGACGAAAAACGCCACGAAATAATTGCTGATTAGAAAGAATAAGAACAACTAGACTTTCGAATCGCTCATATTGCACAACCTAATTATACTTGAACCAGCTTGTGAAGTGCATTCGGATCCCGAGCTCGTGTGACTCTAGGTTTTTCGCACTGCTCACGTTTTTGCTTGCTAAAAAACTCCTGACTGATTTCCCTACTCCGCATTAACCGATGGAACTGCTGGCCACAGATCCGCTGTTATCTGTCCGCATCGTTGCCGGAATCGCTTTCATCGCAATGATCTGCGCTTTTGTTTACGTGCTGCGGCATCTGCGAAAAATCGAGAAGACCATCGTCGCCGATAATCTAGTGCCGAGCGAATTGGGACCGCGCAACAACATGGTGCTCATGGTTTGCTTGATCCCGCTTATTTTCACGGCGCTGTTACTCTATCTCATCATCCAGACATGAGTTTCAAACAGCGTCAATTTAGCGTTCGTAACCGGCACAGATAATCATGATGCGTCGAATGCATTGCCGCGTTCCAGCGCCACTTCTGCTTTGAGATTCTCCAGGTCCCGACCGACGCTCGCCACAGCGGTGAGTTTGTCGCCATCGCGGAAAATCACAGAGGCCTCTTTTGTTTTCAGGTTTCCCGAGACACTTGCCCGATCGTCACCGCTGCCGTGCCCGACGTAATGGATGTGCAAATCGTAATGATTGCTCCAGAAAAACGGCGGCAGTTTGAATGCTTCCTGTGCGCCTAAAATGTTGCGTGCCGCTGTTTGCCCCTGCCGTTGCGCTACGACCCAATGCTCCACGCGAATGCGGCCAGCACGCGGATCGGGCCAGCGCGCGATATCGCCGGCGGCAAAAATTCCCGGCACATTTGCCTCCAGGAATTCGTTAACCAAAACACCATTGTCAGTCGCGATGCCCGCTTGTTCAGCAAAGGTTGTGTTTGGCCGCACGCCGATTCCGACGACTACCAGGTCGCAATCCAAAGTTGTTCCGTCATCAAGCTGTACCTGTCGCTCTTGAATCACCGCAGGCGTTCGACCAAGATAAAATTTTACGCCGTGTGCTTCGTGGGTTTCGCGGATCAGATTTCCCAATTCGCGTCCTAGAACTTTTTCGAGCGGCAGCGAATGTTTTCCGACTACTGCGACTTCGAGCTTGCGCTCCCGCAAGGACCACGCCACTTCCAGTCCGATGAAGCTTGCCCCGATTATAACTGCGCGCTTCCCATCTTTTGCTTTCTCAATGATACGGCGGCTATCGGCGAGGGTTCGCAAGTAACAAACGTGCGGCAAATCGTTGCCCGGAATCGCGAGCCGCACAGGCGTGGCGCCGGTCGCCAGCAACAACGCATCGTAGCCTAACGAGCGCCCGTTGGAAAGCGTCACCTGTTTCCGTTTTGCATCAATCGCCGTGACTGATGTCTTTGTGAGCGTGTCGATTTTTTGTTCACGATAGAAGTTCGCCGGCCAGAGCGGAATCCATTCTTCCGGCGCGGTGCCCGCGAGATAATCTTTGGAAAGATTTGGACGATCGTAAGGCAAAAATTCGTCCGCTCCGATCAAGGTGACCGATCCTTCATAACCTTCGCGTCGCAACATTTCCGCCGCGGCGCCACCGGCCGCACCGGCACCCACAATCACGACGCTGGTCGGAGGTGCTTTTGGTTTGTGGACCGGCTTCTTATCGATCTTACCGGTCACAAAAAAACGATCGCCGCGCTTCTCGACGCGGTAACACGAAACGTTATTTAAAGCTGGCGCGGCAATCGCTTCGCCGGTGCGAAGATCGAAACGCGCATGATGCCACGGACAGCGTACCGTGCAATCCACCATCAGTCCTTTGGCCAGCGGCCCACCATAATGTGTGCAGGTTGCGCCAATCGCAAAAAGCTCCTCACCGCGCCTGGCCACCAAAACCGCTTCGCCAAACGCGTGTCCCAAGAGCATTTTTCCATCGGGTAGCTCATCCATGTGGCAGCCCTTTTCGAAATCAGGACCCTCTAACTCGCCGGATTCTTCAGCCATAAGATTTCGTTCGTTACGTCAAATTAAAATCGCGGCGGAGCGCTGCATCGCGCGTTACCCTGGCCGTTGTGAGCAGAGTTCACTGGTTCGCACTAGCGTTCATGGGTTGTGCTGCCCCACTCTGCGCCCCCGAAAGCAGATCGACACGAATCAGCGGATCAGTCGGCAACACAATTGGGCCTTCCCATCGAAGGAAGCCCGCTGGCATCGGGTTTGTCAGCCAAATTTTCGTGTCAGGCACACTGATAAACAATTTGGCGATCGCAGGAACTTCAGGGTGAACGATGAATCGATCGCCTTTGAGCGAACGTCCGGACATCTTTATCCGGTCAAGCCCGCCGTACGATAGTTTTACCGTCACAACTTGCGGCTTGAGCGTTGGAAATGGTGAAAAACCAACTGCCTTAAGTTCGATTTGTTCACCACTAAGGAGCCGTTTGCGCAGATTGCTTAACGCGATCGTGAATCCGAATCCGGCAAACGTACGGCCGGTCTCGATTTCGATCTTTTCGGACACATCCTTGTTGTCTTTGCGAATGTGGGCGCTGGCTGTTCCCGACAGAAAATCTGCTGTGAATTCGCGCTGCGGATTCTCATTTTTGAGTTCTCTCCACGACCATTGTTCCTGGATCAATTCCGGCTGTTGCCGAAAGCGCGCTTTCTCTTCGAACAGCTGACCGTCAGGGAATCTGTAGGTGATGACGACGTTAAGATGATGATCCTCTACCCACTGCCTGAATTCTCCGTCCGCGAGCTTCTTTCCCTTGATGTCGCACACTTCTGGATAACCATGTGCGGCGCCCGCCGGCTCGGTCACTTCGATTGCAAACATCGATCGGGCAACAAAACCGGCGGCAAAGATTAACAAGAAGCCTGCCAATTTTTTCACGAGCATCCGTATCACGCGTATCGCGAGATGCGATACAGACGGCTGCATCGCCAGGCGGCGTATTCTTTGCTATTTGGTAACAGAGAAGTTACCTGCACGAAATCGAACTCGACATCTGCAAGATCGCCGTTATTCTGTTCGGCGATGAGCGTCGACATTCTTGTAGATCTTCGAAGGCCACTCGCCTTCGTCTTGGCGCTCGTAGCTTGGCGATAGTAAGCGACCGTTTCTCAACGGGACGCTGATTTTCTCTCTTTCTCTCAAGCGAGAGATCTGGCGTTTGCACCAATGAAAATAACCAAAGGCTAACCCTATGTTAATTGTCATGAAACCCCACGCCGCTGCGCAGGAAATCGATGCAGTGGTAAATGTGATTCAGGAGATCGGGCTGCGCCCTCATCCGATGCCGGGCGCCACGCGAACAGCCATTGGCATCACCGGCAACCAGGGTGCTGTTGACGGGAGGCGCTTTGAAAATCTGCCAGGCGTCGCCGAAGTCATCCGGGTTACCAAACCGTATAAGTTAATCACACTTGATCTGCGTCCGGAGAAGACAGTCGTGCGAGTTGGGGACGCAACTATCGGCGGCAACACACTCGCGATCATCGCTGGGCCCTGCGCGATCGAGAGTCGCGACCAGGCATTCGCGGTCGCGGAAGCAGTGCAAAAAAGTAGCGCGCGTTTTTTTCGCGGCGGCGTGTGGAAACCCCGAACGTCTCCCTATGCGTTTCAAGGTCTGGGCGAGAAGGGCTGGCAGATCATGACTGAAATTCGCAAAGCCTTTGGGCTAAAAATCGTCACTGAAGCGCTCGAAGAACCTCACATCGATCTGATCGAAAAGCATGGCGATGTCATTCAAATCGGCGCCCGTAACATGCAGAACTTTTCGCTCCTCAGGCGAGCTGGTCGATCGCCACTGCCTGTCCTATTGAAGCGAGGGATGGCCGCAACACTCGAAGAATGGTTGCTAGCGGCGGAGTACATCATGGCAGAGGGCAATTACAACGTAATCTTGTGCGAGCGCGGCGTTCGGACCTTCACCCAGCATACCCGGAACACGCTCGATCTCGCTTCAGTGCCAGCGATCCGGAGGATTTCTCATTTGCCGGTAATCGTCGATCCGTCGCACGGTACGGGAAGCGCGTACATGGTGACTCCCCTCGCCCGGGCCGGCGTGGCTGTGGGAGCGGACGGACTCATGGTGGAAGTCCATAACCATCCAGAACTCGCTCTTTCCGATGGCGCGCAAGCTCTGACACCCTTGGAGTATGCGCAGCTCGTCAGAGAAGTTCGTGCGATCCGCGACGTTACGACGCCGACCGTTAACCAGAATCGAATCGAAGCCAAAGTCGCCTAACGAGTTAAAGCAATGGTTCTCCTGATAGATAACTACGACTCCTTCACCTACAACCTGGCCCAATATTTTGGCGAGCTCGGGTGCGAGCTTCTGGTTAAGCGGAACGACGAAATCTCACTTGATGAAATCGCTGCGTTAGCGCCTACGCATATCTGCATCTCGCCGGGCCCCTACACACCACGCGAAGCAGGAATCAGCAAAGATGTCGTCCTGCGGTTTGGGGCAGAGGTTGCAATCCTGGGTGTTTGTCTTGGACATCAATGCGTCGCCGAAGCGTATGGCGGGAAAATCGTGCGTGCTTCCAGTCTTATGCATGGGAAGTCGTCTAAGATCAGACACGACGGCAGTGGACTGCTTTCAACTTTGCCTGCGCCTTTCGAAGCTGGCCGATACCATTCGCTGGTCGTTGAGCGGAGTTCCTTTCCAAGGTCGCTCGAGATTATCGCGGAAAGCGAAGATGGTGAAATCATGGCGTTGCGTCATCGCCAGCTCCCAGTCTACGGCGTGCAATTTCATCCGGAATCGATTCTCACTCCTAACGGCAAGAAAATTCTGTCGCGCTTCCTTTTACTTCCGCCAAATCCATGAAAGCGCAGATCACAACGAGCATGGACGAGTTTTGTGAACTCGCGAGACGCGGTAACGTCATCCCGATTTTCGCAGAGTTTATCGCCGATAACGAAACGCCTGTTTCGGCATTCAAAAAGCTAGACGACAACGGCTACAGTTTCCTATTCGAATCGACCGAGAAAAACGATGTATCGGGGCGCTTCTCTTTTGTCGGCGTCAATCCGCGGATCGTGATAAAAAGCTACGGACGTGAGCTGCAAATCACCGAATCAGGAAAAGAGCGACGGACCAAAATCACGGGTAACCCATTAGACGAACTCCGGAAGTTGATGGCGCGTTATCAGCCGGTCTCGCGTCCAGAACTGCCGCGATTCAGTGGTGGCGCTGTCGGTTACCTCGGCTACGAAGCGATCCATTTCTTCGAACCCAAAGTTCCGGCAGCAGGGCATGATGAACTGCAATTGCCCGAGATGGTCTTCATGATCACAGGCGGCCTTCTTATCTTTGACCATGGGCTACGCATCTTGAAGATCGTCACGAATGCATTCATTGATGACGGCCCGCTCGAAGAAGTCTATGCACAAGCGATTGACTCGATTCACACGATCACGCGGCAGCTTGCAAAACCTGGCGAGCTTCCATTCGTTCCATCGTCAGATTCAGACACGCGACCAGTTCACAGCAATTTTCAGTCGGACGAGTTTGAGACTGCGGTAGAACGAGCCAAAGAGTACATTCGGGCGGGCGACGTCTTCCAGGTTGTCTTGTCACAGCGGTTCGAGTCGGACTTCAGCGGCGACCCACTCGATTTCTACAGATGCATTCGTTTCATCAATCCCTCGCCGTACATGTTTTGTCTCAATCTCGGTCATGAATTTGCGCTTGTTGGCAGCTCGCCCGAGATGCATGTCCGATTGACTGGCGATGCGGTGGATATTCGGCCGCTCGCTGGAACCCGACCGCGCGGCGCCACGGCCGCGCAGGATGAAATGAACGCTGCCGAACTCCTCGCCGATCCTAAGGAACGCGCCGAACACGTCATGCTCGTCGATCTCGCGCGCAACGATGTCGGCCGGGTTTCAGACTTCGGCACGGTGCGCGTGAACGAATTCATGGAGATCGAGCGCTACAGCCACGTCATGCACATCGTTTCAAATGTCACCGGTCGCCTGCGCGCCGGCTGCACCGGCTTTGATCTGTTCAAAGCAACGTTTCCGGCGGGGACTGTTTCCGGAGCGCCGAAAATTCGCGCCATGCAAATTATCACCGAATTGGAAAAGACCAAACGTGGCTGTTACGCAGGCGCGATCGGCTACTTTGGATTCGACGGCAACGTCGATTCCTGCCTCGCGCTGCGCTGCGCGGTTTTGAAAAATGGGAAGGCATATTTTCAAACCGGCGCAGGGATCGTCGCCGACTCGAATCCGCATTCGGAATACAAGGAAACCGTTAACAAAGCACGTGCGATGGCAAAGGCGCTTTCGATGGCAAACGGAATCAAGCCGCCCCGAAGAGGCAAGCGCGAAAATAACGGACGTGGGGCAGCTTTGCTTGACTCGGCTGACAGGCTGACAGCCTGCCAAGACGGCCTGGCAGGCTGTCATCCAAGTAAGGGAGGCGATATCGAACTGCGCGAACTGACACTGCGCCTTATGCGTGGTGAAAATCTCAGCCGCGCTGAGGCCGCAAATTTTCTAGACTGTCTACTGAACTCGAGTGCTACAGACGCGCAGATAGCGGCTGCGCTTACGTGTCTGGCCTTAAAGGGTGAAACGGTCGACGAGATTACGGGCATGGCCGAAGCAATGCGGAATCGTGCGCTGCCATTACGATCGCGTCACGCGCGTTTCGTCGATACAGCGGGCACTGGATCAAGCGCTGCAAAGACTTTTAACGTTTCAACCGCAGCCGCGTTTGTGATTGCAGGTGCCGGTCTGCCAGTCGCGAAACATGGTTCACGAGCGGCAACATCGCGTTGCGGTAGCGCCGATGTGCTCCAGGCACTGGGTGTCAACACAGCCGCTCCACCGGAGATCGTCGAGCGTTGCCTGAATGAGCACGAAATCTGTTTCATGTTCGCGCCACTTTTTCACGCGACTACGGCTCGCGTAGCGCATATACGCCGTGAGCTCGGCGTCCATACCACATTCAACTTGCTCGGTCCCCTGACAAATCCTGCGCGCGCACCGTTTCAGATCCTGGGCGTCTCGCAACTCTCCGTACTTGAACGCGTCGCGGGGGCCCTTGCTGATCTCGGCGTTGAGAAAGCATGGGTCGTGCATGGTGCTGATGGTCTGGACGAAATAACGGTTGCGGACAAAACCTATGTCGCCGCCGTTTCGTCCACTGGGGAAGTGGAAAAATTTACGCTGTCGCCTGAAGACTTCGGATTGGAACGTCGACAATTCGACGGATTCCGTGGAAAGGGACCGCAAGAGAACGCACAACTTATCCGCGCGATTTTGGAAGGCGAGGAGACGAAAACAACGGCGCTGGTGCGGAATTTGATAATAGCAAACGCCGCTGCCGCGCTCTATCTCGCAGGCATTGCGCCGAACCTCCGATCTGCAGCGAGCCTGGCTTTCGAAAGCATCAATAGTGGTAAAGCGGTATTGAAGCTGGATGCCTTGGTCCGGGAAACAAATTGAAGGCCATGATCAAAAACATTTTCTCGCAAATCCTGGATCGAAAACGAAAGGCCATAGCACAACTTCGAGCGGATCCTTCTTCAAGCGACTTTCCCGAGCGCGCATTGGAGATTCGAAAGAACGCTGATCCGCATCGGTTGCGGCGCGCGCTGGAGTCGAACTCACAACGACCAAACATCATCGCAGAGTTCAAACGCAAATCGCCTTCCGCTGGAATTCTTCGCGACGACTTGACGGTAAATGAGGTTGTTCGCTACTACGAACGCGGCGGCGCCTGCGCGATCTCTATTCTGACCGATGCTGAATATTTTGGTGGTTCAATTGTCGACCTTTGCGCGGCGCGATCCAGCACGAGCCTGCCTGTTTTGCGCAAAGATTTTATCGTCGATCCGATCCAAATTTTCGAAGCCGCCATCGCGGGAGCAGATGCCGTGTTGTTGATTGTGGCGGCACTGGACGACGCTTCATTAAAGAAGCTTCGCTCGCTCGCCGAGGATGAACTGAAACTCGACGCGCTTGTCGAAGTGCATAGCTCGAAAGAACTGGACCGCGCTCTGAACGCGGGCGCGAAGATCATCGGTGTAAATAATCGCGATCTCAAAACGTTTCGCGTTTCATTAGGCACAAGTGAGAGTTTGATCGCCAAAGCCCCGCGCGATCGAATAATGGTCAGCGAAAGCGGACTGCAAGACTCAAGGTTCTTGCGCTATCTTCAATCGCTGGGATTTCGCGGTTTTCTTATAGGCGAAGCGTTGATGCGAGCGTCTGATCTGGAAACGGCTCTTCGCGATTTAGTTGACGGCGCTGAACTCAGGCAACCTACGGAAGTTTCAATAGGAGCTCCCCCGCCATGACCCCGGTGCAAGTGAAGATTTGTGGTGTCACGAATATTAAAGACGCCACAACGTGCGCGGAACTCGGGGCCAGCATGATCGGGTTCAACTTTTATCTGCAAAGTCCACGGTATATTGAACCCAAGCTCGCCCGTCGAATTATCGAAGCGATACCGTCTGGCGTTTGTGCGGTCGGAGTTTTCGTGGACGCCAGCATCGAAGAAATTCGGAATACTGCGCAGGCAACAGGTATTCGATGCGTGCAATTACACGGGTGTCCGTCACCGGATAAATGTAGCGCATTAGGTCACGAATTTCGAGTTATCCGAGCATTCGCTACGGACCGTGAGTTCCGACCGGAAGAAGTTTCTTTGTTTGGCGATTGCGACGTGCTTCTTGACGCGCACCATCCGACCCTCCATGGCGGGACCGGCCTCAAGTGTGATTGGCTGGCCGCCCGAACAATTCGCTCCTTTGCGCGATTCCTCATTCTCTCAGGCGGCTTAAACGAACGAAATGTCGGTGAAGCTATCGCAATTGTTGCGCCTCACGCCGTTGATGTTTGTAGCGGCGTTGAGACCGTGCCAGGGGCAAAGGACCATGGCGCGCTCGAAAATTTCATCACTGCCGTACGAATAGCTAATTCTTCGAGGCCCGTTCCCTCATTCCCGTAACCTCCAATGCAAAAATCGTCGATTACAAAAAGCGAACCAGACGAGCGAGGTCATTGGGGCAACTTTGGTGGCCGATACGTTCCAGAAACACTGGTAGCGCCACTCGACGAACTGACCCGCGAGTTCATGCGCGCGAGAGAGGATTCGAATTTCTGGGAGGAACTCAACCAACTGCTGCGCGACTATTGTGGCCGGCCAACGCCACTGTTTCACGCGCGGCGGCTAACCGCCCACGCCGGAGGAGCGCAAATCTATTTGAAGCGCGAGGATCTTTTACACACGGGCGCGCACAAAATCAACAACGCAGTGGGACAGGCGTTGCTAGCACGCCGAATGGGCAAGCATCGCGTCATCGCCGAGACCGGCGCGGGTCAGCACGGTGTCGCAACAGCGACGGTCTGCGCGTTGTTCGGATTGCGCTGTGTCGTTTACATGGGCGCGGAAGACATCCGACGACAAGCGCTCAATGTTTTCCGAATGCAATTGCTCGGCGCTGAAGTGATCACCGTGAATGCCGGCACGCGTACCTTAAAGGATGCGATTAATGAGGCGTTGCGCGATTGGGTGACGAACATGTACGACACCTACTATCTCCTCGGCAGCGCGCTGGGTCCGCATCCATATCCGCTGATGGTGCGCGAGTTTCAAAGCATCATCGGAAGCGAAGCACGCCAACAGATTTTGTCTGCTACGGGGAAATTACCGCGCGCGCTGATCGCGTGCGTAGGCGGCGGCTCCAACGCGATCGGTTTGTTTCATCCGTTCATTGCAGACGAAGAGGTCCGATTAGTCGGCGTAGAAGCCGGCGGCACCGGGGATTCGTTAGGCCAACACGCTGCGCGATTTCACACCGGAGCGGGCAGCGGCGGTGCGCAAGTCGGCGTCCTGCAGGGTACGATGTCCTACGTCCTTCAGGACGCGAACGGTCAGATTGCAACTACGCATTCGATCTCAGCTGGCCTGGATTACTCAGCGATCGGCCCTGAACATGCATTTCTTCACGATAGCGGGCGAGCTGAGTACATTCGGGCAAGTGACGCAGAGGCTCTCGAAGGGTTTCGACTCTGCGCCAGGTTGGAAGGGATTATCCCCGCCTTGGAGACCTCACATGCTATCATGCTAGCGGTTCGACTCGCGTGTGAGTTGCCACAAGACGATTCCATTATCATCAACCTCTCCGGACGTGGCGACAAAGATGTCCAACTCGTTGCGGATTTGCAGTCGCAATGAGCCGGATACGCGACACATTTGCCAGGCTGAAGCACACCGGCCGCGGCGGTTTCATCCCGTTTATCACGGCGGGCGATCCCGATCTGGAAACAACAGAACTTCTGCTGGTTGAGCTGGCGGCGGCCGGAGCAGACATCATCGAGCTCGGTGTGCCGTTCAGCGATCCAGTAGCCGATGGCGAAGTGATACAACGCGCATCTGAGCGCGCGTTGCGAAAGGGGGTGACACTCTCGGACGCATTAAGATGCGTTTCGA
>JBKPLD010000115.1:0-22204 GCA_046731415.1 Verrucomicrobiota bacterium | reverse complement strand
GTAAGCTTTCTGGCGCGCTCGTTTTCGTTCTGGAATCAGAATCGACAATGCGAGAGCGACCAGCGCTGCGCCCAGCGGCCACTCGTACCGTTCAATCGGCCGACGCGACAAACGCACATCCATTTCAGCAGCCTGCATCTTTGCCAGACCTTCATTTTGAATTTGCTGCATCGTGCGGGGTCCGTTTTCGAGGTGAAGATAAAAACCGCCCGTAGCCTGGGCGATTTCCTGCAAACGCTTATCGTCCAGCTTCGATTTGACGACCTGCCCGGATGAATCTTTGACGAAGCTAGTTTGACCATCATCGCCCGTCACCGGAATCAGCGAGCCCTGCGGGGTCCCAACGCCCACCGTAAAAATGCGCACGCCCGCGTCAGCGGCTTCTTTTGCCGTTTTCACAGCATCGCCGCTCAATTCTTCCCCGTCTGTGAAGATGACCAGAGCGCGATTTCCTGTGGCGCTTTTGCCAAAGCTCTGAGTGGCAAGAGTGATGGCACTCGAGATATTCGTGCCGCCCTCGGGAATCGTCTTGGTATCCAGATCGTTGAGCGCTTCAACCACAGCATCGTAGTCAATCGTAAGAGGCGCCTGTAAAAATGCGCGACCGGCAAAAGCGATCAGCCCAACACGATCACCCTGCAACTGAGTGATTAAATCCTGGATTGCGAGCTTGACGCGATCAAGCCGGTTCGGTTGGACATCATTCGACAGCATGCTGCGCGATGTATCCACCGCAATCAACAAATCGAGACCCTTGCGTTTTACATCTTCGAACGTGTAGCCCCAGCGCGGTTGCGCCAGACTGACAATGGCCAAGGCAAGGCCGAGCAGTTGGAGCGCAAATCTTAATATCCGGCGAGGACGATTCACCGTTCCAGCGAGCTGTGGTAGCAATCGCGCTGAAACGAATTCCTGCAATCGTTTGAACCCGCGCCGTTCCGAACGAATGAACAACGCAATCAGAAGCGGGATCAGAAGCAATCCCAAAAGCCAATGTGGTGCGCCGAAGGTCATAACGGTGGTGTCATCCCGAGAGAAGTCGAGAATGGAGCGGCTGGGGAAGCCGCGACATAGAGGGGGAGGCTACAGGCCGAGCGAACGGGAAGTGAGTGAATCAAATCCCGTGTTGTTACCATTGGGTTTTGCTGCGGGGTTCCTCGACTCCACTTCGCTTCGCTCGGAATGACAATTCGTGCGTTCACGGCAATTTCTTCCAGATGGTTTGCGACAACAAAATTTGGGCCAGCAGAAGTCCGCAGCCGCTCATCAGACACAACGGAAATAAGTCGCGGTATTGCTGATATTTTTTTACGCTAACCGTCGATTTCTCCAGTCTGTCTATGTCGTCATAAATTTGTTCGAGCGATTGCGTATCGGTGGCACGAAAGAATTTGCCGTCCGCGATTTTCGCGACCTCTCTGAGACCCGCCTCGTTAAATTGCACAGGTTGATTTTCATAGAGAATGTTGCCTAACGCGTCGGTTAACGGTCCCTTTGGAGTGTATATGGGGGCGGGGGCGATCCCGTTGATTCCAGCGCCAATTGCATAGAAGTGAAGTTTCAATGCTTTGACCGCTTCGGCCGCAGTGTTTGGTGGAATTTTACCGGCATTATTTTCCCCGTCGGTTAACAGGACCAGCACGTGGCTTTTTGAGCGTTTATCATTTAACCGGTTCGCCGCTGCCGCCATGGCTGATCCAATGGCTGTGCCATCTTCGACGAGCCCGATCCGCACGCGATCCAGGTTTTGCAAAAGCCAATCGTGATCAAGGGTCATTGGGCTAACGACGTACGGACGACCTGCGAATGCGATGATCCCGATGCGATCGTTTGGCCGGCCTTCGATGAATTTGCGTGTGACTTCGCGGATCGCGTCGACGCGTGTCGCTTCCTGTCCGCCGATTGTAAAATCCTTGGTCAACATGGATCCGGAGACGTCGAGCGCGAGAATTATGTCGATCCCACTGGCCTCGATTTGGGTAAGACTCTTGCCGAGTTGAGGACGCGCGAGCGCAATGACAAAGACCGCAATCGCAGCCAGCAATAGCGAACGGAGAATCTTGCCTGCGCGCGCGGCGCTTTGTTTCCCGATGGCACGAAGGCTTGCCGTGGATGAAAAAGTCAGCGCAGCCGCTGGTCCTCGTTTTCCGCGCAAATATGCGAGTAACGGAACTGCCAGCAGCAACAGCAACAGCCATGGATGTGCGAAGGTCAGCGCACTGTTGCCTCGGAACCAATCAAACATGTTTGACCTCCTTTCACAAAACGGATCGCCTCTTCCAATAATAATTCACTGTCCGAAGTTGTTGCCTCGTATCGTGCGAACTTGATCAGGTCGCAGCGATTCAAGAAATCTTCGAGGAGCGACTTTTCGTCTTCAGAAAACGGCGACGAACCTCTGAGGCCATTTAGAAACTCGACAGACGTTTGCCGCGTGACTGGCAACCCGAACTGTTCCGTTACGTAGCGCCTGAGAATGTCGGACACACGAATGCTGAAGCGATATGGATCGATCGCTGTGATCCGTGTCCGTATTTGCTCCAGCAATGCAAGTGCGCGCTCGCGCGGTAGTTGAGGCGGTGTCGGGCGCCGAAAAGACTTCGCAATAAACCACGCAATCAGGCCGAGTGCCGTGAGCAGGACGAACACTCCAACGAAAATCAGCCAGGGCGAAATCAGCGAATAATCGATTGGCGGCGCAATATCGTGAAATTCTTCGGCGGCAAGGATCGACATCGGCAAAAGCGCCGTCATTCCGAGCGAAGTCGAGAATGGAGCGGCTGGGGAAGCCGAGACATTGACGGGAAGGCCGGAGGCTGAGCGAACGGGAAGTGAGCGAATCAAACCCCGTAGAGTCACCCACTGGTTGATCTGCGGGATCCTTCGACTTCGCTGCACACCGCTCAGGATGACCACGCGTTCAACCTCCTTCATCGAACGCCAATGCGACGCTCGCGTTGTTTGAAAAAGGAGCGCAGCTGCGGCAGATAATCTTTGCCGGTTTGCAGAGCGATAGCATCGATATTGTTCCGGCGCAGCACTCGTGCAAGCTCCTGCTCCCGCTCATCCACAAGCCCGCTGAAACGCGCTCGCGTTGCACGATCACCGGTGTTGATCTCGATTTGATCGCCGGTTTCAGCATCTTCCAAGGTGATTATGCCGATATTTGGCAAGACTCTTTCGCGTTCGTCATGGATATGAATGGCCACGAAATCGTGCCGCCGGCCACTGACCGCCAGCGCTCGCGAAAAATCGGGCGCCTGAAAATCCGAAATGAAAAAGACGACGGCGCGTCGGGTGACAATTTTATTCAGATAGTCGAGAGCCAGCGCCGGCTCCGTGCCGCGTCCCTTTGGTTCGAAAAACAGAATCTCTCGGATAAGCCGCAGCGTGTGGGAGCGGCCTTTCTTGGGTGGAATGAAGAGTTCAACGCGATCGGTGAACAAAATGAGCCCAACCTTGTCGTTATTTCTGATCGCGCTGAAGGCCAGCAGGCAGGCCACTTCCGCTGCCAGCTCGCGTTTCGATTGCGTCGTGCTTCCAAAATTTCCCGACGCGCTGACATCTACAACCAGCATTACGGTTAGCTCACGTTCTTCCGTAAATTTCTTCACAAACGCGTTGCCCATCCGTGCAGTTACATTCCAGTCAATTGCACGAATCTCGTCGCCTGGCTGGTACTCGCGCACGTCTTCAAAGTTCATTCCCCGTCCTTTGAAAATGCTACGGTAATCGCCCGCGAACGCGGTCTCGACCAGGCCCCTCGTTTTTATCTCAAGGGTTCGAATCTTTTTTAAAATCTCGGCTGGTTCCATTATTTGTGAGAAGTGATTCGTGAGAGGTGAGAAGTGGTTAAGCGAAGAACTCTTCGATGTTGGATACCTGTTCCCTCATCGGTTCCGTTTCCTCCACGCGTGGCATCGCTCGATAATCTGTCGCCGGAGGGTGCTTACAAAAATCGTCAGCGCGGTCGATCATGCGTGAAAGCATTTGGCCGATCGAAATGTATTTGGAGTCGAGCGCGTTGAAATCCTCGATTGAGAGATACTGCGCGTCGCGCGCATCATCCAGCCATGATTGCGTCTCTGTCGCTTCGCCAAGCGCTTCATCAAGTTTATTCATAAACACTGCCTTGTAACGGCGTCGCCCCCCAAGCTTCTGCAATCATCGCCTTCACCGCGCGCGAGCTGCGGCGAATCTGATCAGTTAGTGAGTAACGTTCCTCTGCTGGAAATTCACGACTTAGTTCAAAAAGTTTCTGCGCAGTTTCTCGGGCTTTCCGATAAACATTTAAATCACGAAACGATCTCGCGATAGCCATCGACACCTCTCACTTCTCACTATAACCTCTCACTTGGGCATCACGGCACCGGCAACCCCGCAAAAATTCGCTCAATAATCGTCTCACTCGTGACTGCTTCCGCTTCAGCTTCGTAACTGACAATGATGCGATGTCGCAACACGTCGGGACCGATGCTCTTGACGTCCTGTGGGGTCACGTAGCCGCGGCCGTTGAGAAAAGCGTGGGCTCGAGCGCCAAGCGCAAGATAAATCGTCGCGCGCGGTGAGGCTCCGTAGCGAATAAGTCCTTCGAGTCGCAGATTGTAGGCTGCGGGTTCGCGCGTCGCCCAGACAACATCCACGATGTAGTCCTTCACGCGGTCATCGATATAAATACTGTTGACCACTTCGCGTGAAGCGATGATCTGCTTGGGATCGACCACTGGATCAACTCGCAAATCGGGTGCCGAAGTCGCCATCAGGTCGAGAATGTTTCGTTCCTCAGATTTCTGCGGATAGCCGATGTTCAATTTGAACATGAAGCGGTCGAGTTGCGCTTCCGGAAGCTGATAAGTTCCTTCCTGTTCAATGGGATTCTGCGTCGCTAAAACAAGAAACGGATCGGAGAGGGGATAGGTTTGCTCACCGATGGTGACTTGCCGCTCCTGCATCGCCTCGAGCAGCGCGCTTTGTACCTTCGCAGGCGCGCGATTGATTTCGTCGGCCAGAATCAGATTCGAAAAAATCGGACCGAGCTTGGTTGTAAACTCTCCCGTCCGCGGATTGTAAATGAGCGTGCCGATTAGATCCGCAGGCAAAAGATCTGGAGTAAATTGCAATCTTTGAAAGCCAGTCTGGATGCAAGCGGCCATTGTTTTTACTGTCAGCGTTTTGGCCAGCCCCGGGACGCCCTCGAGCAGGAGATGACCATTCGCAAGCAGTCCGAGTAAGAGGCGATCCACCAAATATTTCTGGCCAACGACAACATGGCCGACCTGTTGGCGGAGCCCAGGAATCCATTGGCCCAGCTCACGAACTTCCTGCGTAATTTCCTGCGTAGATTTCATACGGTCTCGTCAGACAGACACGGTAGGGAGAATGTTCGATCAAACGTGCCGCAACTTGCTGAGTTTCTGCTTATTTCGCTCGCGAATCCAGCGCTTCCTGCCGATTTTAGCGCGCGAGCACAGGGCCAGAATGATGCTAAACGTTAAATCGCAATGTTCGTTCTCAAGCCGTGGCATCGAGGAATTTGGATAACCGCATCTGCCGGCATCGCGATGTTGATCCTGGCTTGGTTGGCATGGAACGATCCAGTAATCAATTTCTTGAGCCGGGACAGAAGGGCCGAGTGGATCGTTTTTCCCGCGGCGATTGACACCCATGCCCATTGGTTTGCCAGTCTGGACGCAACATTTCGGCGCGAATTTACTCTGGCGGACCGACCGGCCACGGCGCATCTGAGCGTCCGTGCAATGCGGCGCGCGGAAGTGAAGATCAATGGCACTTCGGTTCATTTTCCGCCGAATCGCAATTGGAAGACAATTGGTACGGTGGAAGCCGGCGGTCAATTGCACGCCGGCGCCAACGTGGTTGAGGCGCGCGTTTTTAGTCATGATGGCCCATCGGCGCTCTGCCTCGTTCTAACGACAGACCAACTCCTCTTGCGCAGTGATGAAAGCTGGGAAGCGTCGTTGGGCGGTTCTTCATGGCGTCATGGCGCACTCGCCTCCGCGGCGAAGACGCCGGGACCTGGTAATTCCATTGCGAACAGCGCGCGCACGTTCGATGCGTTAAAGAAAATTTGGCCATTCTTGATCGTTCTCATAGCGATCGCTTTTGTAGCTACCTTGCTCGGGAGCGTCACCTTTAAAAAATTTGCAGGACGATGGCTGGAACAAGTGTCCCTATTGGTCGTAGCCAGCCTGTGGTTGTTGTTATTTTGGAACAACAATCGGCTATTGCCATTTCACCGGGGTTTTGATTCACCGGAGCATCTCGATTACATCAGCTACATCCAGCAACACCGATCGCTGCCATTGCCGACTGAAGGCTGGGAAATGTATCAGCCGCCGCTGTACTATTTGATCGCCGCCGCAAGCCTTTCGCTCTGTCATCTTTCTGTTGATGATCAGATGTCGATATCCGTGCTGCGCTGGCTCGGCGCATTCCTTGGTATCGCGCAGTTTGTCTTGGTCTTTTTGAGCCTGCGACTCCTGTTCCCTGTCCGCACCGCTTTTGTTGGTCTTTTGCTGGCGGCATTTCTTCCGATGCATTTGTATCTGGCGCACTATGTAACAAACGAATTGCTGGCAGCAACTCTTGTCACAGCGACGCTATATTTCTGTTTGTGTCTGCTCAAGAGTGACACGCCGCGCATGTCGCAATTTGCTTCGGTTGGGTTGGCCCTTGGCGCTGCCATGCTGGCAAAAGCGACGGCAATCTTGTTATTACCAATCGTAATTGCCTCAATTGCCGGAAAGCTCGCCTGCGCGCGACCACCAGTCGTAATCTGGTTGCGCAATCTTGGATTATTGCTCGCGATTTGTGTCGCAGTCTGTGGCTGGTACTACACACGCATCTGGCTGAGGTTCGGCACACCGCTGCTCGGAAACTGGGATGTGCTCAGCGGGTTCACATGGTGGCAGGACCCTGGCTACCACACTGCAGCCGATTACCTCCGTTTCGGGCGCTCGATAGTGAATCCGCTGTTCAGTGGTTTCGTCGGAATCGCCGACGGAATCTATTCGACCCTCTGGGGTGACGGATTATGCGGCGGTGTGTCAGCCGCGCGCGTCCCTTGGAACCAGCCGTCAATGATCGCCGGCTACTTATGGGCGCTGATTCCCACGGCGCTGATTCTCATCGGCGCGGTCATCGCGATCATTCAATTCATTCGAAAACCTTCGAGTGAATTGTCTCTGTTACTCGGGTTCGCGGCGGTAATCGTGTTCGGATTGATTTTTATGACACTGAGAGTTCCCTCCTATGCGCAAGCAAAAGCGTTCTACGGATTATCGGCTCTCACGCCGTTTTGTTTCTTTGGCGCTCTCGGCTGGGAAACACTGGTACGAGGGCGCGCACATTTGCGGTTCGTTCTTGGCGCGCTTGTCTTGGCTTGGGCGATGAACAGTTTCACCACCTACTGGATTGTTCCTTCGGTAACGCAACATCTGTATGCCGCAAAAACTTTAGGCACTCAGGGTAAAATTGACCGCGCAGCCGCTGAAGCGCTTAAGGCCGTGAAAGCAGACCCTTCAAATGCAAACGCACGAAGCTTTCACGCATTAAGCTTAAGTGAGCTCGGGAAGGACGAGGAAGCCGTTAAGGAGGCCGAACGCGCGATTGAATTAAGTCCGACTAGTTCAGTTTCTCATTTGAATCTGGCTATTTCCGTGAAACGGAATGATCCCGACCGGGCAATCGCTGAAGCTCGCCACGCAATCGAGCTGGGTCCCGAGGATTCTTCGGCCTACCAATTCCTTATGAATTGTCTTTTCGAATCAAATCGTTACAACGAAGCGGCCGATCTTGGGCGCGAATGGCTGAGTGTGTCGCCCTATGATGTAAATCCGCATTCCGCTTTGGCCTCAGCAACGTCCGCAACCGGAGAGCTCGTATCAGCTGCGCAGCAGCTTGGTTATGTAATGATGCTGCGACCGGATCTTGAACAAGCTCACGCGCAATTACGACAGATTCTCCTGTCGCTCGCTAAAGAGCCGGAGGGATTGCAGCGAATGCGCGATGTCGCTGCAAATGCTCCGGACTCACCGCGAATGCTGGACGAACTCGCATGGTTATTCGCGACGTACCCCGATTCGAAATCGCGCGACGGGACCGAGGCCGTTCGCCTGGCGGAGCACGCTTGCGACCTGACTCAGCGCAAAATTCCTGCTCTCCTCGATACGCTGGCTGCGGCTTATGCCGAGAAGGGAGATTTTGCGCAGGCCACGAGCACGGCCGAAGAAGCGCTTAACCGCGCCCGTTCCTCTGGCGACAATGACGCTGTCAAACTTAGCGAAAGCATTCTTGGATTTCTTCGCGACAATCTCCCCTATCGCCAGGAGCCGGAATAGGCGCTTTATTTCGCTCGCCGCCGCGATGCTGGCGTCTCACTCTGGGCACGAGGACGCAGCGTTAGAAGAATTGGCAAACCCGTAAACGGTTGCGTCTGGCGAATGTAACATTCCAGGTAGCGCCGGTACGTTTGGCTCAGCAGACGTGGATCATTCACAAAAAGGACGAACTCCGGAGGTTCCAGTGGTTGGTCTTCTTTTCCCTTTGATTGAGCAGCATAAAAGACTTTGAGACGCCGCGCCCTTATGGTCGGTGGTGGGTTGGCTTCAAATGCCTGCCCCAGTAATCGGTTTAGAATTCCCGTGCCGACACGCTGCCGCGCGCTGCGTTGCATTTTGTCGATCAACTTAAACAACTTACTGAAATGTTCTCCGGTTAACGATGAGGTTACCAGCACTGGCGCATATTCCAGAAAGAACAATCCCTCGCGCGCGGCCTCCACGACTTTGGAGATGGCCTCTTTTTGATTGCGCTGTGGTTTAACCAAATCCCACTTGTTCAATATCATGATGGCTGGTTTCTGCGCCGCTTGAATCAATCCAGCGATCCGTTTGTCCTGCGCCGTTACGCCCGCCGTGAGATCGACAACGAGGATACAAAGATCGGCGCGGCGAATGCTCCGTTCCGCTCGCATGACGCTGAAGATTTCAGCCGAAGTTGATTGTTTGCCGCGGCGTCGGATTCCAGCGGTATCGATGAAAACAAATCTGCGGCCATCGCGTTCGTAGAGGACGTCGATCGCATCGCGCGTGGTTCCGGCTAGTTCGCTGACAATGGCCCGTTCGCTGCGAACGATGGAATTGATGAGGGACGATTTTCCCACGTTGGGTCGACCGAGGATCGCGATTGCAAGTGAATCGTGAGATGCCGCTCGTGGATCACCAGCGGACGAGGGGAGAAAGCGATCGACAGCGTCTAGCAAGTCCGAGATGCCTCGACCATGTTCCGCGCTGATCGCTGCGCTGGATTTGAAGCCTAACGAATCGAATTCTGCTGCGAGCGGCGAATGTTTTTCATCGTCGATCTTGTTGATGACCAGGACCACAGGCTTTCCAGATTTGCGCAGGACGCGCGCAAGCTCTTCGTCGATCGGCGATAAACCATCTTTGGCGTCGACAACGAAAAGCAAAAGATCGCTCTCGCGTAACGCCTCTTCGGCGGCACCGCGCACCTGCGTCGTTAGCTCCGTTTCGCCAGCACCGAAAATCCCGCCGGTATCCCACACAACGAAAGGCCGTATGCCGCGTGTACAAACCGCGGAAATTCTGTCGCGTGTAATGCCAGGTTGGCCGTGAACGATGGCAATTTTTCGGCCAATCAGACGATTGAACAACGCAGACTTGCCGACATTCGACCGTCCAATAATTGCGACGCTCGGCATATTCGTTAGGCCGTCCATCGCCTGAAGAATTTTACCCTAGCTCTTCTGCGGGTGCGCATGCCCTTCGGCCTGTAGCTGGCGCACTCCATCTGTGACGTAAACAATTCCTGAAACCAATGTGAACAGACCGGCCGCGATAACGACGTAGAGCAGGGGAATAAATTGAAACTGCAGCATCACCCATCCAATAGCAACCATCTGCAAAACCGTGGCCACTTTTCCAGTCCAGTTCGGTTTCACGTGCACTTTGCCGTTTAGCAGATAGAGGATCATTGCGCCGACGAGAATTACGGCGTCACGCGAGATGACCAGCACCGGAAACCATGCCGGAAATCTTCCGTAGTCGGGATCGACTTCACTCCAATTGCTGATGCTCAGCGTAATAATACCGCTCAAAAGCAGGCCCTTATCGGCCAGCGGATCGAGAATGACCCCCAACGAACTCCGCTGATTGTAGTGACGCGCGACGTAACCATCCAGACCGTCACTGACAGCGGCAATCAGGAAAATCGCAATGGCAGTAAAGCGCATCCATTCCTGTGGGTCGCCGCGTTTAATGCTTTCACCATAATAGATCGCCATCGTTACAAAAACCGGGATCATCAGGATCCGGACGACGGTGATCTTGTTGGCAGTAGTCATCGAAGAATTGTAACGCAGGCGTCTCGCATGCGATCAAACAAATTCGCACATCGGCAAGCCGCAACCTGGTAAAAGCTAGGTCGCGATCGCGCCCTTTGTTACCGGAATTTTAAATTCTTCGATCTCTTTTTTGATTTTGTTTGCGAAGCTGGCAGCCCCGGCCCCGTTTACCACGCGATGATCGAAAGTAAGCGAAAGCGTGATGACTTCTGCGCTTTCGTTTTTCTTTCCGTTTGGAATCAATTCGCGATGAGCAGTTCCGACAAAAAGTGTTCCGACGGATGGAGGCACAACAATGGGCGCGCCGGCTTTTACCCCGAATGCGCCCAAACTCGTAATGACAACAGGGGCGTTCATCGCATCGACACGGCCGGTGCGAGTGGCATCGACTGCTTCGTTATAACTCTTCACAAATTCCAGCCACGTCTTCTTATTGGCGCTGGCAATCACCGCGGTTGCGAGCCGATCGCCTTCCAGCGCTACAGCAACGCCCAAATCGAAGTCTTCGTTCTCGACGATATGCTCGTCGTCCAGAATGAGGCGGCGGAAAGGTGAATGGCTTTCCATGGCTCGCACCACTGCCCACGCGATCATCACGGAAGGTGAAGGGGCATCCTTCCCGTTTTTCCTTTTCGCGGCGTCACGGGATTTACGAATCGCGTCCCATCGCGCATCGATCTGCAGGTTTGCAGGGATCACGTGAACAAGCTTGCGCGTGATCGTCGGCGATAGCGCCGGTTCGATGGTTGTAGCCGAGGGCGTTGACCTCGGCTGTTTGAACGCGCGCTGAGATACCGAGAGGCCCCGGTCAGCGCCCGCGGCTACAGCAGCCCCCGCAGATTCCTCAGCCGCTTCTTCAAACTGATCAGCAAACGATGCCTCGGCGGTTACGATTGTGCCGAGCTCCTGCCCGATCTCGACGGTGTCGCCCACTTTTGTTTTCCATTCACCCATCACGCCGGCAAAGGACGATTGAATGGGATAAACAGCTTTATCAGTCTCCACTTCGCACAGTTCATCATCATGCGAGATGCTGTCACCGGGATTTTTCAAAAGCGAAACGACTTTTGCGTTACGAATGCCTTCACCCATGATCGGGACGGTAATGTTTTGTATCCGTCCTTTGCTGGTTTCTGCTGTAGCCGACGGCTTCGAACTCGGCCGGCTAATTTGCGGTTCTGGCTCCGAGCGACCGCCGCCGACGCCCGCGGCTACAGGAACGCGTTCGTGTCTGGATTGAACCGAGCGCTCAATTGCTGAGACGATTCGCTCCGGGTCCGGCAACGCCGCGTACTCATAAATTGGGTTGTATCCGATCACTACATTGGCTTTGCTGACGAGTACTGGCGGACTGATCATTTCGTTCCATAATTCCGAGGTGCTGGCGATGTGAGAGATCAACATCTGCCCAACACTACAATTTTCAGTGTCCTCCTGAACGACGACTAGTCGGCGCGTCTTTCGCACCGATTCCTCGATCGTGGCTTTATCCCACGGAACGATGGAGCGCAGATCAATCAGTTCGACACTGATCTTGTTCCCGATCTTGTCCAAAGCTTCCAGTGACTTCTCGACCGTGTTACCCCAGGCAACGAGCGTGACGTCGGACCCGCTGCGCAACTTGTGCGCTTCACCGAGCGGAACGGCTTGGATTGGCTCCTTGTATTCGTGTTCGGCCCAAAGAAGATGTTTCGGTATCAGAAAGATCACCGGATCTTCCGCATGCATGGCGGTCCAAAGTAATCCGGCGGCATCAGCTGGCGTGCTGGGAATCACAACGCTCAGGCCCGGATAATGCGCGAGCGCCGATTCGTTCGCCTGGCTGTGCCACAGGCTTCCGCCGGGGAGATAAGCCCCATATGGCGCATAGATCACCGCCGGGCATTTCCAATTGCCAAACGAGCGCCAGCGCAAGGTCGAGATGTTTGTGACGAGCTGGTTGAACCCCGGATAAATGAAATCAATAAACTGCAGTTCGAAGACCGGGCGTTTCCCGTACGCGGCTAGGCCGCAGGCAACACCGAGAATCGTCGATTCAGCAAGAGGCGAATTGAAAACCTGCTTGGGAAACTCGGTTGAAAGTTTTTGTGTAAGACGGAACACGCCACCCTTTGGATCTTCAATGTCTTCACCAAACAGGATGCGTCGCGAATCGTCTTCCAGGCCCCCACGCAACGTCTTATTCACCGTATCGCCAATGCGATATTTCCCCGGCGGAAGAATCTCCTTGGCAACTTTTGGCGGCGATTTGCTAACGTTAGCGAGTAACTCGTTAGGCGACGGGTCTTCGGCTTTTTCGGCCTCAGCGTACTCGCGGCGAATGCGCTCCTTGACCTCATTATCGAGCTTTGCGAATTCCTCGGCAGTGATCAGCCCTTCCTGGACCAATTGATCTTTCCAACACTTGAGCGGATCTGATTTTTCCAGTGCCTGCAATTCTTCGGCGCTTCGATAAAGTTTCTGATCGTCGGAACTGGTGTGGCTGGACAAACGCTCCATCCTGATCCAGAAAAAGAACGGCCCGCTTCCCTCGCGAATTTTCTCGAATGCCTCGGCGGTCGCGTCATAAATCTGCTGGACGTCTTGTCCTTCGATTCGACGCCAGTTGTCCGTTTCGAGGATGTTGAGCGCGAGCGGATTATTCTTCCGCGTCGGCATGCTGATGCCGTAGCCGTTGTCTTCAACGAGGAAAAGCACGGGAAGTTTTTTCTCCCTGGCGAAACAGAGCGCCTCAAAAAAATCTCCCTGGCGCGTTGCAGCATCGCCGATGGTGGTGACCACGAGATTTTTTTTGCCGTCCAGCTGAATACCCCATGCAATGCCGCACGCTGGAAGCAACTGGGAACCGGTTGGAGTCGGCACGCTCCAGATGTGCAAATCCGCATCACTGTAGTGCGATGGCATTTGCCGACCGCCACTGCCGGTGTTGCGTTTGGCAAAATATTCGAGACCGAGCTGGCGCGTTGTCATCCCCCGCCCAAGCACAAGACCGCGATCGCGATAATACGACACGATGTAGTCGTCCGATTCCATCTGCATGGAGACCGCCGCGAGTCCTTCGTGGCCCATCCCCGAAACATGAAAATGTCCCTTGCCCTGACGATTCAGATTCTGTTCGCGCAAGTCGGCATGGCGGCTCTCCAGAATCGTGGTTAAGAGTCGCAGTTTATCTTCCTTGCTGAGGGCAGGCATACGGCATGATCTTACACGGCACTTACGGATCGACAATCAGGTGGACTTGTAAAAAAATGCACACGGAGAGCGCAACACCAAAATTGGGAGTGATTGAGCGTTACCGGAAATATCTTCCGGTTACTGAATCGACACCAATTGTTTCCCTGGGTGAGGGGAATACACCGCTGGTGTTCTGCCCGCGATTGAGTAAACGCGTCGGGCGGTCCGTTTTCGTCAAAAACGAAGGACTAAACCCAACGGGATCGTTCAAGGACCGCGGGATGACTGTCGCTGTATCGAAAGCCATCGAGCGCGGCGCAAAAGCTCTCATTTGCGCTTCAACGGGGAACACATCAGCGTCCGCCGCGGCTTATGCAGCGCGCGCCGGAATCTCGTGCGCCGTGATTTTGCCTGCAGGAAAAATTGCGACGGGGAAATTGCTGCAAGCCTTTGCCTACGGAGCGAAAATTGTCGCGATCGATGGCAATTTTGACGATGCATTGCGACTTGTGCGGGAGCTAGGCGAGAGCGGTGATTTCGTCATCGTAAATTCGATTAATCCGGATCGGATTGCGGGGCAAAAGAGCGCCGCCTTCGAAATTATTGATGCCTTGGGTGACGCGCCCGATTTTCATCTGTTGCCTGTAGGTAACGCCGGAAACATCACCGCCTATTGGGCGGGTTATCGCGAATATCATGCCCGCGCAAAGTCGACGAAGTTACCAGTGATGCTTGGGTTTCAAGCCGCAGGCGCTGCTCCAATTTTTTACAATCGCATCGTCGAGAAACCGGAAACCGTGGCGTCGGCGGTTCGCATCGGCAATCCGGCAAGTTGGAAACAAGCCAGCGCTGCAATCAGTGAATCACATGGCGCGATTGATGTTGTTAGCGACGAAGAAATTCTTGCGGCGCAGATGTGGCTGGCGCAGTACGAGGGAATTTTTGTCGAGCCGGCAAGCGCCGCGCCAATAGCCGGGCTTTTTAGATGCTGCGATTCGAAAGAGGCGGCCTATTCGCTTCAGAAAATTCCAGAACAAAGCCGAATTGTTTGCACCGTCACCGGGCATGGATTGAAAGATCCCGACGTAATCACTGCGCAGATGAAAGAATTAAAAACTGTTCCGGCAACGGTGAACGATGCGCGACGCGCGATTGGGCTTTAGTGCACCGTGGGAGATGAAACTGAACGGCTCGAGATTGCCCGGCGAATTCACGTCCTGTCGTTCTGATCCCGCAGTCGCGGGACAAGAACCTCGGATTTGAACGGCGGCCGGGTAGAAAAAAATCAGAGATGTTTCGCGAAGCCTGTCCTGAGCGACGCCGAAGGGCTCAACATGACAATTCGGGCGACCAAACCAATGGTTTCCGTATCAAAACCATCTGTCAGCGTACGAGCCGCTGATTTGTTTTGGAACTTCTCCCTCCTGTTCCGTAATCTATTCACGCCATGCGCCTGATCGTTCAAAAATATGGCGGCACTTCCGTTGGAACACCGGAGCGAATCTCTGAAGTCGCGCGCCGAATTCTTGAGACCCAACGTAAGGGATGCCGGGTTGTGGCAGTCGTCTCGGCAATGGCCGGCGTAACCGATCAATTAATCAACCTGGCAAAAGCTGTTTCGCCACACCCAACAGAGCGCGAGTTGGACCTCTTGCTTGCCACGGGCGAATGCGCTGCCAGCGCCTTGACTGCCATCGCCGTTAACGCGCTTGGCGGAACAGCTATCTCGTTGACTGGCGCTCAGGCAGGAATCTTAACCGATCACAATCACAATAAAGCGCGGATTGCGAACATCAGTCCAAAGCAAATTCAGGAGATGTTATCGGAGGATTACATCGTGATCGTCGCTGGTTTTCAGGGACAGACGCCGGAAGGAGATACGACCACGCTGGGCCGCGGCGGCTCGGACTTGACCGCCATTGCGCTGGCGGGCGCATTGAACGCCGATGCCTGCCAGGTTTTTACCGATGTTGACGGTGTGTTCACCTGCGATCCGCGCGTCGTCAAAGATGCCAAGAAAGTTAGCGAACTTGCCTATGATGAGATGCTCGAGATGGCGGGTAGCGGCGCAAAGGTGATGCAATCGCGCGCGGTGGAGTTTGCAAAAAAGTTCGGTGTCGAATTCGAAGTGCGCTCGAGTTTTAACAAACGGCGCGGGACCGTTACCAAAGAAGAGACTCCTAGCATGGAAGACGTGTTGGTTCGGGGGATCAGCCTCGACCGGCATCAGGCAAAGCTAAGCATCGCAGGCGTACGCGATGAGCCGGGAATGACTGCGCGGATTTTTTCGAATATTGCCGCAGCGCATATCATCGTTGACATGATCGTGCAAAGTGCCTCTATCGGCGGAACGACTGACGTTTCATTCACGATTCATGAGGACGAACTGGAAAACGCGCGTACCATCCTGATGCCGGTGATTGGCCAGATGGGCGCGAAGCGATTGAACACTTCCGCCGGCATGGCTAAGCTGAGTGTGGTTGGGATCGGAATGCGCTCGCACTCAGGAGTAGCAGCACGAATGTTCGAATGCCTGGGAAAAAACGGAATCAATATCGAACTGGTTTCCACCTCGGAGATTAAGATCGCAGTGATCATCGATGAAAAAGACGCCGAACGCGCGGCGCAATTGATCCACGCCGAGTTTGGTCTGGCGCGATTGGTACCTGCTGCCTCTGCAACGCGGACGCTCGCACACTAGGCGATCAGCCAGATATTGTGGTTCTGTGAACCGAGTGATTTCCGCCCAATCGGGTTTTTGCACTCGCATCATATCGCAGTTGCCCCTAAATGAATTTCCAATGATTCCGCGTTTTTCGGACTTCTGCTCAAAAAAACGGTCCGATAGACCCACAAATTGGACATTTGTCTTGAAAGGCCCAAAAATTGGGCCGAATTCTCGTTAGATCTTGTGCTCGTTCGACTTATTCCTGGCGTAATCATGATCGCAGCGCTGACCGACTGTTGCACGGTTGATCGGCCATGCATTTCCCGTGTGCCGGCCGATCGCGCGGCGGAAATCACTCGCTTGGTTCGGGCGTGGACGGGTTTGCAGCTTGTATCGTGTGCACCTTACCACGACGAAAGTTACCCAGAGACATACTTTGTTACGACGGCGCCTGGCCCCGCCTTTAAGGTTTTCCGTCGTCGTGACGGTTGGTGGATCAGCCAAGTGTATTAAGGCCAATACGATCTAACCAGACGATGGAGCCGACCGCGAGCCGGTGTTATAAGTAGTGTTGCGATGACTTCATTCCTTCACCCCGCAGCCATGCGCGCCCTCGCTCACGGCAGCTCATCTCCGTCTCGTTAGGCTCAGCCGACGATGCTGTAAGGTGAGTTACAATGAGCTCGCGCATATTCATTAGCCCATTCTCGGTCCGAATCCAGCCAGAGATATTATCCGATCTTCGAGAGCGTATTCGCAATACGCGTTGGCCCCCACGCGCACCAGGGCAAGCATGGGAACGGGGAACCGATCCTAACTACCTGAGGCAGTTGCTTGCCTACTGGGCCGACGATTTCAACTGGAGCGCACAAGAGCACAGCTTGAACCAATTCCATCACTTTCGCGCCGAGCTCGACGGTATTCACATCCACTTCGTTCATCAGCGGGCCAGGCATGGGGACGGCGTGCCACTGATTCTGAGCCACGGCTGGCCTAGCACCTTCGTCGAGCTGCTTCAGCTCGTACCCATGCTGACCGATCCGCACGCCCACGGCATCGACGGCCCGGCATTTGACGTTGTTATCCCTTCCTTGCCCGGATATGGGTTCTCCGAGCGGCCTACTCAGGGCGTTGTCAATTACCAGCATGTCGCTGGGCTATGGCACCGTCTCATGCGCGGGTTGGGCTACGAGCGCTACGGAGCTCAGGGCGGAGATTTCGGGGCCGGGATCGCGACGTTCATGGCGCTAAAGGATCCCGAGCCGATGATTGGCGTCCACCTCAGTAATCTCGAAATTGCTCCTTACACTGGGCGAGGGTCGCGGCCGCTGTCGGCCGCCGAGAAAACCTATCGTGAGCGCAACGAGGCATTCTGGCAGCAAGAAAGTGGCTACAAGGCAATCCAGTCGACGAAGCCCCAAACGCTCGCATACGCGCTGAACGACTCGCCGGCAGGACTCGCCGCCTGGATTCTCGAGAAATGGCGCTCCTGGGCCGACTCTCGCGGCAATCTCAGCGAGCGCTTCTCCCGGGACTTCTTATTAACTACAGTGACTCTCTATTGGGTGACGCGGACGATCGGATCATCGATGCAGGACTACTTTGATAATGACAACCCGCGTTTTCGAATCACGGTCGGAGCACAGGAGTTTGTCAATGTGCCGACTGGCATCGCTCTTTTCTTCAACAATTTTGTCGATGAAGGAACACCTCCCCGTGAATGGGCCGAACGCCTGTACAACGTGCACCGGTGGACACCCATGCCGAGGGGCGGACACTTCGCGCCGGCAGAGGAACCCGAGTTGCTCGCCCGCGACATCGCGGCGTTCTTTGGCGATTTATGAAATCTGCACGACCTCACCAGGCGATGCAGCGAACCGCCGCAACGCTGCGACTGATGTTCTGAGTGTTTTCCATCCACGCTTTGGCCGCGTGACAAGTTGCGCCGGGCTCGCGGTCGCTGATCTTGTGTCTCGTTAGGTGCCCGTCCATGGGGCGCGACAAAAGTACTTTTACGAGAACGAAGTGATTGCGCCGCCGCAGCTTGAACCGGCGCCTGCGGTGCAGCCAAAGCAATGATCACCGGTCATGATCTCCCGATCTTCGAGCGAATCCGGATCGATATCCCAAAGAAACGCTGGTCGGTTCGCGGTGTTGGTGGACCATTGCATTCCGAGTTGCTGATTGAAATCGCAATCGTAAACTTCGCCCCGCCACCCAACACTGATCGTGTTGCGGCACATCAATCCGCTAATCGTTGTTGGATTAAACGCGTCAATCACCAGCCGCATGTAATCGTCGAGTCGGTTATTGCGCCGCAAATAACTCGCGAAACGGCCGATTGGAAGATTCGTGAGCGCATAGAGCTTGTTAAACACAATCCCGAAATGTTTCTTCAGTTCGCGTTTGTAATCGGACTCAAGCTCGTCCTGGGATGGCGGCAGAAATGCTCCGATCGGGTTGTAAACAAGATGTAGCGTTAATTCGGGCTCGATGCCGTAGCCTAACGAGTTGAGCAACTGAAGAGCCGCAATGCTGCCGTCGAAAACGCCATCGCCTCGTTGCGCATTGACATTTTCAGCCGAATAGCACGGCATCGATGCGATAATCTCAACTTTCCTTGCAGCCAAAAATTCAGCGAGGTCTTCATAACCGTTTTCGAGCAGGATCGTAAGATTGCAACGGTCGATAACATGGCGCACCGGCTGCAGCTCTTTCACTCCCTCGATGAAATAGCGAAAATCGGGAATCATTTCCGGCGCGCCGCCGGTGAGATCGACGGTGGAAATCTGTGTCTTTTCGAGCCAATTGATGATCCGATCGACAGTCTCGCGGGCCATTATTTCCTTCCGCTTCGGCCCTGCGTTAACGTGACAATGCACGCAGGTGAGATTGCAAAGTTTGCCCACATTTACCTGAAGAATTTCCGGACGCGCGCGACGCAGCGAGAGAGAATTCTCCGCAAGCTTTTGCGCAAATCGATTCATCTTAAATCAGCAACAGCAAGTGCCATCATTACAGCATTTATCGTCCGGTTTCGCGGTAACACCGTGATCTTGACGCTTGGTTTCTTTCGCATGACGGAGCGCAGTTTCCGAAGAGGCGCCTTGTTTCTCTTTCAAGGCTTCAATCGTAATGGAACGAAATTCAATTCCTTGCACCGTGCGCCACGGCGTGGCACCCCGTTTGAGAATTTGAATTCCGCTAAAGCCAGCCTTCTCGAACGCGACTAGAAAACCTTCTTCGGTGAAGGCGCCGGAAATACAGCCGCTCCAAAGCTCCGGATCATTTTGCATTTCTTCCGGCACTACTTCATCACTCACGATATCTGAGATCACCGCGTGGCCGCCCTTCTTCAGCACACGGAAAATTTCGTTAAAGAGCCGTCGCTTCGATTTCGGCTCTACGAGATTCAAAACGCAATTAGAGACAACCACGTCGACGGAGTCACTGGCGATCAGCGGATGTTTCACCTGCAGTTCGTTAGCCAACTCGTCTGCCGCGAGAAATGAGGCGGCATTTGTGATTGGATTTTGCTTCAGCTCTCGATCCAGCAATTCGAGATCGAGAGCCAGGTCCTGGATCCGGCCTTTGCGAAACTCCACGTTCGCGTAGCCGATGCGCTCGGCCACGATCGGCGCATTACGTCGGGCCACTTCCAGCATTTCGTCGGTCATATCCACCCCGATGACTTTGCCCTTTGGCCCCACAATCTGCGCGGCGATGAAGCAGATTTTCCCCGTACCGCTGCCCAGATCGAGAACCGTTTCTCCTTCACGCACGTAACGCGACGGATCGCCGCAACCGTAGTCCTTCTCGATTATTTCCTGAGGGATAACTTTCAGATACTCCGATTTGTAATCGATCGGACAACAAAGTTTCTTGGCGCGCGCTTTTGCTCCTGCCGCGTATCGCCGCCGAGTGACAGCTTCTTTGCCGAGTGTTTTGCTCATGTCCCAGTCATTGCTCACTTGTTTCCCCTGTCACGAATCGGCTGCGCCTTACCATTGAGATCACCTTATTCGTTCATTGCGCACGAATAGTTTACCAGTCAATGCGTTTGTGTCACAGGAACGACCCTATTCGTTCTTAAATTGCAAAATCCAAAAATTGGGCAAGCCACACAGGGCACGGTTCGCGAAACATATTGAAAGAGGAGGTGAGCATGAAACACAATGTGGGTCCGCGTGAGCAACTATTCCGGATTGGTATCGGCTCTGCCGCATTGATCGGCGTTGCGCTACTACCGAAGCTGCGCAGCTGGCGGTGGCTGCTGGGCACATGGGGTTTGGCAAATATTGCAACAGCGCTGACGCGTTACTGTCCCAGTAATCAACTAACGGGTATCGACAATACCAAGGGCAACGAATTCGTGCATTTCGATGAGTCGTTGCGGGGTTTCCGGGGTCGCATCGGCCAACGCCTGAACGAACTTCAGCGCCGCATCGGGGCGCGGTAATATCCAAAGTCGTTGAAAGAACGCTTCTTTCTGGAAGCGTAGATCGCTTTCCAGAGTTCGTGTGCTTAGCTCTGAATGCTAGCGCCGTTCTCGTAATTTTTCGCCTTCGCTTTTTTTCGGATCTGTGGTCACGTCCCGATTTAATCCAAGCCTTTGCTGTCTCGCCGGTGAAGAGTTGATACGCGGGCTTCCAAATCGCATGCGGACCTCGCGCCACCCGAGCCTAATGTCGCGCAGAAAATGGCCAGGCGGTTTGTAACCAAAGGCGCGGTATTTGCCGGGTTGCACTTTCCCTTTCACTCGGACGAAGCTGGCGAATCGGTCGGTCCAATCATCCAGCTCGGCGAACACATTCTGGTGGCGCTGCAAATCCTCCGCTTGATTGTCGCTGTAAGCTTCGCCTTTTCCGAATTGGACGTATTGCCACAATGCATCCGGAACTTCGACGCCGCCGTATCGGCATTGCCATACTAACGGCGCATAACTATCGCGCTCGTTCCCGAACGGTTCGCTGCTGGGATCAAAATAATATTTGTGCTCGGGATGGAGCAACTTTGGTCGGCCTTCCGAATCCAGTTCGTTACCTCCAGCATCACCATAGCAAAAAAATGCCGCTGTCCGTCCCTCGAGATGATTCAAGCTCATCTCCTCCCACTCTGGAGAGTGCTCGAGCTTCATTGCAAGCTCGGGATCCTTGTGCTTGATCGTGTCCTCTCGAGGATTACCTCCATTCATGCACACGAGCCGGTCGAACATGAGCTTTAAGTTACTCGTCGGGGCATACCAGTTTACGGGGCCGATGATCGCCCACGCGTCAGCCAAATCCAGCCGAGCATACATATCGAGGTCCCACATCAGATCCGGCTCTGCCTTATTGTTTTTCTCATAGCAATTGCAAGGCCAGACGCACAGCGCCATGGCAGTCGACACGCAGGCGTTACAGCTCTGGATCCGAGCACGGCCATAAACGTTGCCCAGATCTTCGTAATCGATCTCCCAGTCTTGTGGCAGCCGATCAGCGACGCGAAGCATCATTGTCCGCGACTTCGAATCCACGCCAGGGCAATTGTATTGACGACGATCTGAACCCGCGATGATCAGCACACGAAATGGCCGTTCGGATGTTGGGAGCTTGCCGTTTTCGTCGTTCGGCTTCACTTCAAGAACTTCGCATGGCTTCGGTTCGCGGATTCAATTAAATCTGGTCTCTTTTGTCTCTTCACGCCACAGATCACTGCCCGGTTATTCCGCTAATTCGTTTGTCGGCTTGGGCGTACGCTCCGGCTGCCGACCGTCCGCAAGGCGCCAATAGTCACGCTGCTTCCGAAATGGCAGCAGCCACAATCGGCCGAATGTCAATTCGCGCTCATCTCTGTAGCCTGGCACGCCGATCGTGATTTGATCCTGCGGAATGTCCCGGCGCAGTGTGCCATGGAGCTTGTCCCACCAACAAAAGATCGTGCCCCAATTCGAGTTCGTCTCTCGTTGAACAATTGAATGATGTATACCGTGCATTCGTGGA
>JBKPLD010000114.1:0-6906 GCA_046731415.1 Verrucomicrobiota bacterium | reverse complement strand
GAAAAATGTGGCGAGCAATTCTGGCAGCGCGTTGTGGATGGAATGCGGAAACATTTTCAGGACGAGAAGTTCAGCCGCGCGCTTACAGAAGCGATTAACGAAGTTGGTAAGGTGCTGGCCGCGCATTTTCCGAGACTGTCGGCAAACGCAAATGAGTTGCCGGACGAGGTCATCGAAGGGTAGCCGTTAGAGATTCCTTCAGTCGCAGGAGGCTGCTTCTCGCTTGGGAAACGGCGCGGCCGGCAGTCGTGGCCTACCAAATGCGGGCTTGCAAAATCGCGGATTTGGCTTTTATTCCACACTCCGCAGCGAGTCTTGTAATTACGCCGTTGGTCCCTGGGTCTCCGTCGCTGGACGTGAAACCGCACTCGCCAGGGGGAACCCGGCGAAGAGAAGGAATTTCGATTTAAGATTCTCGAATTTCGATTGTCAGGCTGTTCTCGGTCTCAATCGCAATCGAAAATCGACATTCGAAAATATAAAATGCCAATCCGTTACGGTCGTTTTGAAATGCCGAAAACTCTCTCGAAAGACGAGAGCACAGCCACCGATACATACGCTAAATTCACCGCCGAGCCGTTCGAGGCTGGTTATGGGCACACCGTAGGGAATTCCCTCCGGCGCGTTCTGCTTTCCTCTCTGGAAGGCGCCGCGATCACCGCAGTAAAAATCACGGGCGCGCAGCACGAGTTCGCCACGCTTCCAAGCGTAGTAGAGGACGTGACCGATATCGTTCTCAATCTCAAAAAAATTAAATTTAAAGCCGACGACCACGAACCCAAGAAACTTTCGCTCAGCATAAACAAGGAAGGCGAAGTGACAGCAGGCGACATTCAGGTGGTGCAGGGGTACGAAGTGCTCAATCCCAAGCAGATCATTTGCACTCTGGACAAGAAGCACAAATTCGACGCCGAACTCGATGTGCGTGTCGGTCGCGGTTTTGCTACCGCAGAGGAAAACAAGCGCCCCGACCAGCCAATCGGTCTCATCCCGATCGATTCAATTTTTTCGCCGGTTACACGCGTTAAGTACGCGGTCGAAAACACTCGCGTCGGTCAGCGCACCGATTACGACAAGCTCATCCTCGAAATCTGGACGGACGGCCGCTTGACGCCGGACGATGCGTTGCTCCAGGCCTCCGCCATTTTGCGGCACCACCTCGACGTGTTTGTGAACTTCAACGAAGAGGTAATCGAGTTTGACCAGACACCTGCTGGAGTGAGCGAAGAAAACCTGAAGCTCAAAAAACTGCTCAACATGAGTGTGAACGAAATTGAGCTCAGCGTGCGCGCAGCGAATTGCCTGAACAATGCGAACATCACCTCCGTGGGTCAGCTCGCCCAGAAGACTGAAGCCGAAATGCTGAAGTATCGAAATTTCGGCAAGAAATCGCTAAACGAGATTAAAGATAAACTGCAACAGCTTGGTCTGAGCCTGGGCATGAAATTCGAGCCCGGCCTTCTGGACGTCCCGGTGAGCAGTGACGGCGCTGGCCCGAGCGGTCCGGCTGGCGAAGAGTAAGAGCCGACTCTAGAATCACAGTCGCTGCGTCATGAGACACCAAAAGAAGACAATCAAACTGGGCCGGACGGCTGAGCATCGTAAAGCGCTACTGGCTAATCAAGTCTGCTCCTTAATCGAGCATCAACGAATCAAGACCACGCTGGCGAAGGCGAAGGCAGTTCGGCCACTCGCCGAGCGCATGGTTACGCTCGGAAAAAACGGCTCGATTCACGCCCGTCGCACCGCTCTGTCGACGCTGCGTCAAAAGAACGCGGTGAAGAAATTGTTCGACGACATCGCGCCGAGATCGACAGAGCGCAATGGCGGTTACACGCGCATCATAAAACTTGGCCAGCGTAAGAGCGATTCCGCTGCCATGGCGTTCATCGAGTGGGTTGACATGGCAGAGGTCGTCGAGGAAAAGCCAGCGGAAGAGAAAAAAGCGAAGCGAAAAGAAGCTGAAGCCAAACCAAAGAAAACAGAACTAGAGGCCGTTGCGCCGAAAGAAGAGGAACCAGCTGTGAAGGAAGGGGAACCTGCTGAAGCCCCGGCCCCAGCGGAAGAACCGAAACCAAAGAGGCGACGCTGGTTTGGCAGAAAATCGGACGCCGAAAAATAAATATTCCGGCGCGAAAGTGCCCAGGGCTAGTTTTCCAACGTACTGATGTCGACCAAATCCTGAGGACGACCGACAGCGCGCTTGTTTCGAAGCAGAGCATCTTTCCCTAAAATAAAAACTGGGATCCCGTCGAGCTCTACCGAAACCTTCGTGCCAAATGCGTCGTCGTTGCTGACGCCGCTGATGCTGGTGAGTAGATCAATTCGAGTTGGAGCCCGTCCAAGCTGGATTAATTGCTCTGGTTTCAAAAAATCCGTTTCTTTGAATCCAGATTGTGCAAATCCGAACTTATTTAGAGCGTCAATGAGCAAGCGTGCGTTGTCAGGAGTGGGTCGCACCAGAATATCGAGGTCACCCGTGTAACGCGGCCGTCCATGCAACGCGAGGCTGTGTGCGCCGACGATCACGTAATCAATGCCGCGGGAGTTTAGTAATTCGAGAAATTCTCTCCAGTCTTTGCTCAGGCCCATGATTAAGGAGTTCCACCAGAATCCGCAGACGCTCGTTGCCGCTGAGTTTTTTGTAAAAATCGCGATCCGCTTTTTCAGCCTCAGCGAAACTGCGAAATTTCTTTACGGTTTTTTCCACTATCAGAATATAGACTTGGCAGCTGTGGTTTCCGAGCGAATTTGATCGCAACTGATGAGGCCGAATCCCTACCTATTCATCGTCATTTTCATGGGTGTGGCGCTTGTTTTTCCATTGGTCCCGCTCGCGTTCGCGTGGTTGTGGCGGCGAATTTTTCAGCCTTCAAAACCAGGACCGGAGAAGAATGCGATTTACGAGTGCGGAGTCGAATCGATTGGTGAAGCGCAAATTCAGTTCCGCTCGCAGTACTATTTGTACGCGATCATATTTCTTATATTTGATGTAGAAGCGATCTTTTTGGTTCCGTTCGCAGTCGCTTTCACTGGTTTGCCTGTAGGCGCGTTCATCGCGATATTGGTTTTCCTGTTGCTCCTGATTGAAGGGCTCGTTTGGGCTTGGGGCAAAGGGTGTTTGCAATGGGAACGATAAACCGTTGAAGCTTCAGGGAAAGCGGAGCAATGAGCGAAACAATAGACGAAGAGTTGCGCAGCGAACTGCAGCGGCAAGGGGTCTGGGTGAGTTCCATGCAGGAGCTTTACAATTGGGGTCGCAAGAACTCCATCTGGCCTCTTCAGTTCGGACTCGCTTGTTGTGCAATTGAGATGATCGCGACCGCGGCGTCGCGCTACGACATCGCGCGTTTTGGAGGAGAAGTTTTTCGGCCGTCGCCGCGGCAGGCGGACCTGATGATTGTCGCAGGCACGGTCACTAAAAAAATGGCGCCACAGATCGTGCGTCTCTACAATCAAATGGCCGATCCGAAGTACGTGATTGCAATGGGCGCGTGCGCCATTTCCGGCGGCCCATTCAAGCAGGGCTACAACGTCCTGAAAGGAATCGACCGTTACATTCCAGTCGATGTTTATATTCCCGGTTGTCCGCCGCGACCGGAGGCCTTGCTGCACGCCTTCATGGAACTCCAGCGCAAAATTGACAGCCAGAAGCTAACTGGCGAGCTAAAGGCCAAGCACCTTGACGCTGCGCAGCCGAGCGAGTTTCCTGTGCCGGCTTTTGGGAAACACGATCTGGAGCCGCCAGCAAATCCGGACGTTTTTCACCCGCCAAAACTCGAGCGCCTCTGATCGTGGAGACGTTGGAGCAAATCAAAGCGCGGATTGACGCCGCCGTGGCCGGCGCAAATACCGAGATCGTGCTGAATGCAAGCCCATCACAGCAACATTCGCTGAAGATCGACAACGAACACGCCTGCGATGTGGCGAAGTTTCTGCGCGACGATCCTGCGCTCCGCCTGAATTTTTGTTCCAATGTTACCGGCGTCGATTGGCTGGATCGCACCGTAAAGAAAACGGTGAAGGTGAAAAAGGTTGTCGATGGAGAGGAAAAGGAGGTCGTTGAAACGACCGAGGAAAAAATCCGAGGCTACCTCGAGGCCGTTTATCACCTTTACTCGATAACTCACAAACACGGACCTGTGATCATTCGAATGCGAACGGTAGATCGTGCACCTAACGTTTGCCTGCCTTCACTCACGTCAGTCTGGCGGAGTGCGGAATTTCAAGAGCGCGAGATTTTCGATCTCTACGGAGTCCGGTTCAATGGGCATCCGGATTTGCGCCGGATCCTTATGTGGGACGAGTTCGAGGATCATCCGATGCGCAAAGACTATCGGGAACCGGACGATTACGAATACGAACCAACCCCGCACGACGACGTGTTGGAGAAAGCGAAGCGACATTATGCGTCCCGACCAGCCGAGAAGGAATTAAAGCCATCCTGATCTGTCATGTTGAGCGAAGCGAAACATCTCTGGCTGTTTCGGGAATCCAGCAGCTTAGGAACAAATCAGAGATTCTTCGTCGTCTTCGCGACTCAGGATGACAATTTGAAATGAGTGCGACCATTCAAACGCTCGAAGCAATGGAGCGACCACCCGTCAGCATGGGCTCGCGCCTTGAGGGCGAGCTGCTCGAAGTCTCGATGGGCCCGCAACATCCGTCCACGCATGGCGTATTCCGGATGAACGTTGCGCTCGAGGGGGAAATTGTGCGCAAGCTCAAGCCGGTTTTTGGATATCTGCATCGCAATCACGAAAAGATTGGTGAGAACACGAGCTATCTCGGCTCCATGCCGTACACTGATCGGCTCGATTATTTTTGCTCAATGACCAATAACTGGGCCTACGCGCTCAGCGTGGAAAAACTGGCCGCCATCGAAGTTCCGGAGCGCGCCGAATATCTTCGCATTATTCTTTCAGAGCTAACGCGGCTCCAGAATCACGTGTCGCTGCTGGGGTTTTTGCTGAACGACATGGGCGCGTGGGGAACACCGCTCATGTATGCGTTCCGCGATCGGGAGAAAATTCTCGATTTGTTCGAATCCCTCTCCGGTTCGCGAATGATGTGTGATTACATGCGCTTTGGAGGCTGTCGGGTCGATGCTGGTCCCGAGTGGCTCGCGCATGCCAAGAAAGTTGTCGATGTTTTCCCCAGTTTCGTTGACGAACTGGAACAATTGATCGTCGGCAACGAAGTTGTGATCGCCCGGACACAAAATGTCGGCAAACTGTCGCCCGATCTTGCGATTAGTGCCGGTATCACCGGTCCGATGCTTCGCGCCTGTGGCGTAAATTATGATGTCCGAAAAGTGGACGGCTATGGATTCTATCCGCGCTTTAAATTCCGGATTCCGTTAGGCGATCACGGTGATACTTACGATCGATTAATGATGCGCGTGTTAGAAATGCGCGAGAGCGTCGGAATTTTGAAGCAAGCATTCGAACAAATTCCTGGCGGCCCGGTCATGAACCCGAAGGTAAAAATCCGCGCCTTTCGGCCGCCAGTTGGCGAAGCTTATGGACGGATTGAAGCGCCCAAAGGCGAGCTCGGTTTCTATTTGATCAGCGAGGGGGGACCGAACCCATATCGCTATCGCGTGCGCCCGCCGAGTTTCATCAATTTGACCGTGCTCGAAGATCTCTGCCTGGGTCATACCGTGGCCGATGTGATGGTAATTCTTGGGAGTGTCGATATTGTGATGGGAGAAGTGGATCGATGATCGGCGCAGGCATACTCAAGGGAATGGCCGTCACGGCGCGGAACTTTGTCGGAAGTTATTTCGACAAGGAGCGGCTGATCACAGTGCAATACCCGGAAGAGCGGAATCCGCTGCCGGAGAATTACCGGAATTTTCCATTCCTGATTTACGACGGAAACGATCCGCAAGCAGGCTTGCGGTGTGTGGCGTGCAAGATTTGTGAGAAGGAATGCCCGCCGCAATGCATTTACATCGTAAAGAGCGAAGACAAAAAGCCCGATTACCTGGGAAAACCCCAGTTTTACCCGAGAGTCTTCGACATCGACATTTCGGTCTGCATGAGCTGCCAGATTTGTGTCGAAGTTTGCCCATTTGAGGCAATCAAGATGGACAAGGACTTCGAGCTTAGCCGTCGCGAACGATTCGATGCGTTGCTGATGCGCAAGGATGATCTCTCGAAGTCTAACGACTATTATCACAAGATTCATCCGATCGAAGCTGCAGCAGTGGACAAGAATCTCGCAGACGCCGCAGCGGCGGCTGAGGCGAAAAAGAAAGCTGCGGCTGAGGCAGCGGCTAAAGCTGCCGCAGCGAAAGAGGCGGCCGCAAAGGCGAGTCAACAATCACCAACGCCTCGACACAGCGAGGCGGCTACAGAGGCGGTCAAATCGTCCTCTCCGTTCAGCGAAACGCCAAAGCCTCCTGCGAACGCTGCATCGTAGCCCGCTGGAATGAAAATTCTGCAAGATTGCTCTCGTCGCTAGTCAGGCGATGATTGCACATCGCTGTTTTGGAATCTCAGCGCCGTTTGCAATCGCCAATCGAAAATCTAGAATCCAAAATGGATTGCCAGGGTGGCGAAATTGGCAGACGCGCCAGACTTAGGATCTGGTGGAGAAATCCTTAGGGGTTCGAGTCCCCTCCCTGGCACTTGAGAAAGGAACGCCCACCGCTCAACTTTCAACGCATATTGCGCCAGTTGAACTTTGAATATTGGGGCGTTAGTCGTTCGACGTTGAAACCTTTTTTCACAGCACAAGCCATTTTAGTCGGCCTGAACTTCGCAGATTGCGCCAGTTGAACTTTGAATATTGGGGCGTTAGTCGTTCGACGTTGAAACCTGTTTTCACAGCACAAGCCATTTTAGTCGGCCTGAACTTTTCTTAGTTTCCCATAAGCGGACACCACCAAGAAACGCATTT
>JBKPLD010000113.1:0-4453 GCA_046731415.1 Verrucomicrobiota bacterium | reverse complement strand
CCTGCAATGAATGCTAGAACCACTATCCTATTGGAAAATTTCATTTCACACCAAGGGAAAAAGCTTTTTGGCGCGCGCTCACGCGTGCAAGGAAGCGTGTGGTCGATGATCACGCAAGGCAGACAGTTTGTGAGAGAGACGGGATTGCAGAGGCTCAACCGCTCCAACGCGCCTAGTGCGGGATGCTTTGAGATTGCGAACTACGCCGTGATGCTAAAAACAACCGTTCCTATTCACGTCGTCTGCTGCAGCACCGTCACAAAAGCTAGGAATGCCGCGCTCGTCTGCGTTCAATCCTTTTCCGCGAAGAGAACACGCTAGAACGAGCGACCACAGCACTACGCTGCCTTCGCGGTTTCCATCTCTTCGGTGTACTTGCCGTAGCGCGCTTTGCTGTTACACCAGGCGCGATGATGGAACGCCTCTTGTGCCTTGGCCACATTCGCCTGCTCACCTTTCCAAGCTTTGAGCACAGGGGCCTGTAATGCGCGCCCGTAGGAGAAGCTCAATTGCCAGGGCAGGTCAGGCAGCTGATTCATTGCGTTGAGATGCTCAGTCGCCTGTTGATCGGTCTGCCCGCCGGAAAGAAACACAATGCCGGGAACAGCGGCGGGAACCGCGCGTTTCAAGCAGCGCACAGTGGCTTCCGCCACTTCCTGGACTGAAGCTTGTTGCGGACAGTCTTTTCCTGAAAGAACCATGTTCGGCTTAAGCAGCATCCCTTCCAGCGAAACATGATGATCGTACAGAGAGTGAAACACGCTTTCCAGTGTTTGCTGTGTAACTTCGAAATACCGTTCAATCGTATGATCGCCATCCATGAGGACTTCTGGTTCGACGATCGGCACCAAATCCTCTTCCTGGCAGAGAGCCGCGTAACGTGCCAGGGCTTCGGCGTTCGCGTCGATGCAGGTTTGCGTAGGAATGTTGCTGCCAATTGCGATTACTGCGCGCCATTTCGCAAACCGGGCGCCCAGCTTCCGATATTCTGCGAGTCGCTCACGAAGTCCGTCTAGACCCTCCGTGATTTTTTCACCGGGAAAATTCGCCATCGCCTTCGCGCCCTTGTCCACTTTGATCCCTGGAATGATCCCCTGCTCTTCCAGCGCTTTGACGAATGTGCGACCGTCGCGGGTCTTCTGCCGAATCGTTTCGTCGAAGAGAATTACGCCGCTGATAAATTCGCCCGCGCCTTTTGTTGTAAACAGGACTTCACGATATGCGCGGCGGTTTTCTTCTGTCGAAGGAACGCTGATGCTCTTCAATCGCTTCTCGATCGTCCCAGAGCTTTCATCCGCTGCCAGGATCCCCTTCCCCGGGGCAACAAGGTTTTTCGCTATAGAATGTAAGGTTTCATTTTTCATGGCTTTCTCCTAATTAGCTGTGGAAGTTGATGTGGATCATATTTTTAGTTTTTGGAATCTCAAAGAATTTTTGACGAAGTCGATGCCACCGAATCAATCAAATTGCAGACAGAGAATGTCCTTTGGAAAATCCCGACAAGTGATAAACTATTGCCGATGATACCGCCAGCACGACTGTTGTTGGCTGCGCTTACATTAGGCGTCGGTGCTCTCTCACCGATCGCACCGGCCGAAGTGTCGGTCCCCAACTCGCGCATCTCAAATTGCTGCGCGAGCCAGAGCACCGACAGGTGCCACGGTTGCCTCGCGCCCATGGGCGAGACAATTCCGGCTTCTGCCAGTTCATGCTGCACGACCCAAACAACATGTTTAGCGCTTTATTTTTCCAAGGTGGCGCCATTCTTCATAAGTATGCATCTGCTCGGTGTGATCCGCGTTGGTGATGAGCGCGTGACAACGCGGACTCAGCGTCCACTTATTCCACCGCCGCGCGGCGCGCTCTCCTGACAGTCGGCTCGGCGCAATTGAAATTCGTGGCCGAGTTCCTCAACGAAACCCAAAAAGGAGGATTTCATGAAATATCTTCTTCTGATCGCTACTTTAGCGGCATTTATCGGCGCGACGCCGGCAACGTCGTTGGCGGCCGATTGCTGCAAGGGCAACTCGAAATGTTGCCCTGGCAAATGCTGTAAGAAGTAGCTGTTAAAGCTAAGTTTAACGAGACCCTCGTCGGAGAAATCTGGCGAGGGTTTTCGTTTGTGCAGATTCATATGCTTCATGGATTGGGTTCTGGCGCGCCACTTCAGATCGTCGGCCGTTGTTTTGTGAGTGGCGATTACCTGTTGTCTATATACTTAATTAGGTATATAGATTGGCCATGACATTTTCCGATTTGTTGAACGCGCTCAAAGCAGATCCCCAAAGGTTAACACGATTTGTACTCCCGAATGGTGAGTACATTCCTGCTCATGCGCACGTAACTGAAGTCGGGCATCTCGTCAGAAACTTTATCGATTGTGGCGGACTAACCGGAAACGAAGAAAAGGTCGTGCTGCAAACGCATGTCGGCAGTGACACCAATCATCGGCTTCGATCGGATCGCTTCGCGAATATCCTGCAACTCGGAAGTCGCGTGATTCCAAGTGCAAACCTGGATGTAAATGTCGAATACGACTGCTGTGTCGTAGCGCAATATCCTATGGCGGAAGCCAAACCGGATGGCGAGCATCTAAACCTGATCTTGCGCCGCAACAGGACGCAATGTCGGGCGCGTGAACGCCGTGAGTCTCAAGCGGCAACTGAGTGTTGCGCCACATCCGCGGCTTGTTGTTAATCTCCATGGACCTGATCCAGATCTATCAATGTTTTTGCGACCGCACGCGGTTGCGCATCCTCCATCTTCTTACAAAATCACCGCTCTGCGTATGTCATTTTCAAGACATTCTCGGTGAGCCACAGGTCAAGATTTCAAAACACCTGGCTTACTTGCGCAGCAAAGGCCTGGTAACCACTGAGCGGGAACAAAACTGGATCATCTATTCCCTGCCCCAATGGCCGGCAGACGAATTGGAGCGAAATCTAAAATGTTTGCAGGACTGCGCTCTAACCGATCCGGTGTTCAAACGCGATCTGGAAAAGCTTTCCAAACTTAAAAAGAACTGTTGTAAACCGCGTAGCATATTTAAGCGCCGCGCAAACGGAAGGAGAACAAATGCCAAAACAAAAAGTTCTGTTTATTTGCGTTCATAACAGTGCCCGCAGCCAAATGGCCGCGGCATTGCTGAACAAGATGTGTGGTGAATTCTTTGAAGCGCAAAGCGCGGGATTGGAGCCGGGCACGATCAATCCATTGGCCGTTGAGGCGCTTCAAGATATCGGAATCGATATTTCACGAAACACGACACAGCGCGTTTTCGACGTTTGGACATCGGGACAGATATTCCAATTTGTTATCACTGTATGCAGTGAAAGCGAAGCCAAAGGTTGTCCCATTTTCGTGGGCGTAACAACGCGATTGCACTGGCCATTCGACGATCCGTCGAGATTTACTGGAACGCACGAGGAACGGTTGGAGGGGACCCGTCGAGTTCGCGATCAGATTCGCGACAGGATCGATTCGTTCTGCGAAGAACACTGCGTCGCGAAGAACGCGTGAAAAAGCTCGCGGCGGAATTTATCGGGACGTTCGCTCTCGTCTTCGCTGGCACCGGGGCGATTGTAATTAACGAAACGAGCGGCGGCGTAGTCACGCATGTCGGCGTTGCGCTAACATTCGGCTTGGTTGTGCTCGCGATGATTTACACAGTCGGTGACATTTCCGGCGCTCACCTGAATCCTGCGGTCAGTCTTGGATTCTTTGTGGCTCGGCGTTTTTCTCGACCGCAATTGGCTTCATACATTCTTAGTCAATGTGCGGGCGCGTTGGCGGCTAGCGCCACATTGCGCCTCATCTTTCCGCAAAACGAGATCCTGGGCACGACAGTTCCTGCCGGCTCGGCAAGCCAGTCATTTGTCCTCGAGTTGATTTTGACTGCGATTTTGATGTTTGTGATCCTCGGAGTTTCAACAGGCGCAGCTGAAAAGGGCATCACGGCAGGTATTGTCGTTGGCGCTGTCATTGGCCTCGAGGCGATGTTCGCAGGTCCGATTTGTGGAGCCTCGATGAACCCTGCGAGATCGCTCGGACCGGCTCTGATCTCGGGTCATTTCCAACATCTCTGGATCTACATCCTCGCGCCGGTGATCGGTGCTGGCGTTGGAGTGCTGGGTTGCCGTTGTGTGCGGGAATCTGGCTGTTGTTCGGGCAAAGCTTCGCATCTTGTCGAAGAACTGTAGCTGTCAGCATTGCGCTTATACTCGAGTGACTTGAAAATTCCAAAGCTCGGTCACTTGGATTACTTGTGATTTCCGCGTACAACTTCCCGTTGCCAAGGCAACTTACCTTCGATTTCGAGTTGAAGTGACAAACTAAGGAACGTGCGGATGAGCACGATCATTCCAAGAACGACCACGTTTTGTAGAGTAGGCGCGACGACAACTGTCCGAATGATGTCGCCAGCGATGAGGAACTCGAGACCAAGCAGGATCGC
>JBKPLD010000112.1:0-7530 GCA_046731415.1 Verrucomicrobiota bacterium | reverse complement strand
AGCCGGTAACAATCCAATCGACGAGCGAGCTTTTTTCTTTGTTTCCAGGTAGGACCCCCGAAACCTATCTCTTTTGCAAATTCGAGAATGTCCTATCCAGTTCCTTTGGCTGACGAAAATTTTTCGCAACGAGCTTTCTCATTAATGTTTCGGCTCCTCTTAAGGCCGCGGCTGCGACTTTACTGGACGTCTTGAAACCCCCCGACACTCTTCGCGAGTTCTGAAATAGCAAGGTGCAACAGTATATCTTTGTTGTCAGTGGACAGTCTCAGGCGAGGCCCCCACGGATCAATCCAAATCCCAAGCTCAAGCGCAAAATGAATTTTCAAATTTTAGTAATCAAAGTACAAGGCGACGCGTGTAGCGGAGTTTGGCTTTGTATTTTGAGATTTACCGGGAATTTGCGGTTTGGGATTCGGTTTTTGGAAATCTCAGCAGCTTAAGCCGGGAGTTTTTGCCGATGAATCTGCGTGAATCTGCGAAATCTGCGGATAACATCACTTCGTGCAAAAGATGATGAAGGCCGTCGTGAAGGCCAGGGCCGAGCCCGGATTGTGGCTCGAAGAAGTTCCCGTTCCTCAAGCCCATGGCGATGACGTGCTCATTCGCGTTTTGAAAACTTCGATCTGCGGCACTGACGTGCACATTTACAACTGGGACGCGTGGGCCCAGAAAACGATTCCAGTGCCGATGACAATCGGCCATGAGTTTGTGGGCGTAGTTCATGATGTGGGCGATCATGTGAAGGGATTTGCGAAAGGCGATCTCGTGGTGGGCGAGGGGCATATCACGTGTGGGCATTGTCGTAATTGCCTGGCTGGGCGGCGTCATCTTTGCCCAAATACAGAAGGCGTGGGCGTGAATCGCCCAGGCGCTTGGGCGGAGTTTGTGGCGATTCCGCAGGACAACTGCTGGCACGCGGATTCGTCGATCTCACTCGACGTGCTTTCGTGTTTCGACCCGTTGGGTAACGCCGTGCATACCGCGCTATCGTTCGACCTGGTCGGTGAAGATGTGCTCATCACGGGCGCAGGGCCGATTGGTTGCATGGCCATCCCAATCTGCAAACAAGCCGCGGCGCGTCACGTCGTGATCACCGATGTCAATCCTTATCGTCTCGATCTCGCCAGAAAAATGGGAGCGGATGTTGCACTCGATGTACGCAACGAAAAAGTCTCTGACGCGATGCGCAAACTCGGCATGAAAGAAGGGTTCGATGTCGCGCTGGAAATGTCCGGGAATCCCAAAGCGTTCTCAGATATTTTGCCGAACATGTTTCATGGCGGCAAAATCGCGCTACTCGGCATCATGCCTGGTAGCGCGGCGATTGATTGGAACCTGGTGGTCTTCAATCAGCTCACCATTAAAGGGATTTACGGCCGTGAAATGTATGAAACTTGGTACAAAATGACCGCCATGATTCAGTCTGGCCTCGACATCTCGCCGGTGATCACGCACCGATTCCCTTACGCGCAATTCAAGGAAGCGATCGAGCTGATGAAATCAGGCAATTCCGGCAAAATCGTTCTCAATTGGGGCGAACGTTAAATTTTTAGCCCGCGGATCACACCGTGCAGTTCCATCACAACGGAATCGTCCTCCTCCTCGTAATCGAGAATCCGCACGTCGAGGACCAGCAGGAAAATCCGCGCAACACACCATGAATCGGCACTATCGCAACGAGGCCGCTTCTTTTTCGCGGCCTTCCAGCTCGAGCACCATTCGCTTGATGTGCCTGTAGTCCTGGTGCCGACGCAGGAATTGCAAGCTTTCCTGCGGATCGCCCCATTGCAGAATCTGGATTGCTTCCTGGCGAGCGCCCCACGAATTCATTTCACGTTGATTCGGCATGTACAAATCAATCGTGTTGCGGCCAGCGAGAGCCCAGCCATAATCGTCAACGCGGTAAATTTGTCCTGTGGAAAGCAGCCGGAATGAGGTGCCAGCGGGCCAGCGCGACCAATCAGCCGCGGCACTGCCGATTCGCGGTTTGGAGATCACAACAGCGCGCTTCACGGTGCGAGTCGTTTTGGCCCCACGTTTAGTCGTGCGTCTGACCGTTCGCGTTTCTTCGATGGAGAATGGTTGGAGTTTTGGTGAGTAGGAATCGGTTTGATCCACGGATACGGCACGCGGCGCGGCATCAACGGGAATTGCGCGCCGCGCTACTTCTGCCCGGTGAATGGGCGGACCGGCGGCCTGCAACTCTCCGCCGAGAGCATTGTGATTCCCGTACTCGCGGTGGTCTGACTCGGTGTGCGTGTAGGCCGTCGTGCGCACATGTTGAAAATCCGTCTTTGCTAATGGCGGCTCGTAGGGCGGCAAGGCATGCTGACCGGTCCCGCAGCCACTGAGCAGAATGATGGCGATAAACGCCGCGAGAATAGCCCATGCAAGATTACGACGCTCAGCGTAGGTCAAGGCGAATCACCGGCAAACTTATTAACAGTTATTCACAGGCCCCGCAAGTGCTATTTCAGACGTTTTTGCTATGAGGTAACGACTGCTCCTTAAGGATTGGCACCGATAATGGAAATAAGTCGAAACTCCATTTCCTTGACGTTCGTTGGGTCAAGACTGACTTAGTCATTCCCTTCATCATTCGACATTCGTGCTTCGCCGCGTATAAACACTGAGCGAAATGCGAGAGGCAGTTTGTGTTTACGCGGCTTCGTCATTTTACTTATCGTTCCATCTATGGTCTCCGAATTCGAAAATCAGGTGGCTCAAACTCTTGAAGAAATTAAATCGCAAGGTCTTTTCAAAACCGAGCGCGTCATTACGAGTCCGCAGGATGCGCACATTGCGATCACGGGCGGCAAGCGCGTGTTGAATATGTGTGCGAACAATTATCTTGGGCTTGCTGATCATCCCGCGCTAATCGCTGCCGCCAAAGAAGCGCTGCAGACCCATGGATTTGGCATGGCGAGCGTCCGGTTTATTTGCGGAACACAAGACATTCACAAGGAACTCGAAGCGGCGCTTACCAAATTTCTCGGCACTGAAGATACAATTCTTTATCCGTCCTGCTTCGATGCGAACGGCGGCCTGTTCGAGACGCTGCTCAGTGACAAAGATGCGGTGATCAGCGATGAACTAAACCACGCCAGCATCATCGATGGCATCCGGCTCTGTAAAGCGCAACGCTTTCGCTACAAGCATAACGATATGGCCGATCTCGAAGCGCAACTTCGTTCTGCAAAGAATGCGCGCTTCAGATTAATTGCCACAGACGGCTGTTTCTCGATGGACGGAACCATTGCCGAGCTCAAGTCGATTGTTGAGCTCGCGGAAAAATATGACGCACTAACCATGATCGACGACGCACACGCTACCGGATTTCTCGGGAAAACGGGACGAGGCACACACGAATATCGCGGCGTCATCGGGAAGATCGACATAATTACTGGGACGCTTGGCAAGGCGCTCGGCGGTGCCAGCGGCGGATTTACGAGTGGGCGCAAGGAAATTGTCGATCTTTTGCGGCAGCGCTCGCGTCCCTATTTGTTTTCAAACACGATTGCGCCGCCGGTGGTGGCGGCATCACTCAAGGCGCTCGAATTGCTCAGCGCATCGACTGAACTGCGGGACAAGCTTGAAGAGAACACAAAATATTTCCGCGCCGCGTTGACCGAACGCGGCCTGACGATCAAGCCCGGCGTTCATCCTATTGTCCCGATCATGATTGGTGACGCGGCCAAGTCGCAAAAGTTCGCTGCTCGAATGCTTGAGAAAGGCGTTTATGTCATTGGCTTTTTTTATCCGGTCGTTCCGCATGGCACGGCGCGTGTCCGCACACAGGTGTCAGCAGCGCATTCGCGCGAAGACTTGGAATTTGCAGTCAACGCCTTTGCCGAAGTGAACGAAGAGCTCGGCGATTCGTCACCTTGAGCGAAGTGGTCGAAGAATCCCGCAGTAAGACCGTTGGGTCGTCCCACGGGATTTGATTCGCTCACTTCCCGTTCGCTCAGCCTCCAGCCCTCCCGCCCATGTCGCGGCTTCCCGCCGCTCCATTCTCGACTTCGCTCGGAATGACGTTCGCGGCTATGCGAATAGAAGTGGCGCTTGTCGGCGTGCGGCGCAGATTAAGAGGTGCACAAAGTTGCCAGCAGCACCGTGGATTGGAAGGCTCTTCGCGAAGATTTCCCAATTCTGCGCGAACAGGCGCATGGCCATCGTTTGATTTATTTTGATAGCGCCGCCACCTCGCAGAAACCACGGACGGTGATAGAAGCGCTTCAGCATTTTTACGAGCATGAAAATGCAAATGTTCATCGTGGACTGCATACTCTGAGTTCGCGTGCGACAGAAGCTTACGAAAACGCGCGGAAGCGTGTTGCGGAATACATCGGCGCTGCGAGTGCAGACGAAATCATCTTTACCCGCGGGACCACTGAGAGCATCAACCTGCTGGCCCAAGCATGGGGCGGCAAATTTATTCGTGAAGGAGACGTGGTGCTCCTGACGGAAATGGAGCACCACAGTAATCTGGTGCCGTGGCAATTGTTGGCGGAACGAACCGGAGCGCGGCTGCGTTTTGTGCCCGTTCTGGATGATGGGACTTTGGATCTCGAAAAGCTACCCACCTTACTTACTCCGGAGGTGAAGCTCTTTGCGTTTACCCACATCTCGAATTCGCTGGGCACAATCAATCGCGTGGCCGAGTTATCTCAGAAAGCGCACTCCGTCGGAGCACTCACGCTGATAGATGCGGCGCAGAGCGTGGGACATTTGCCGATCGATGTCCGCGAGTTGGGCTGCGATTTTCTCGCCTTCTCCGGGCACAAGATGTGTGGACCGACGGGCATTGGAGCGTTGTATGCACGGAAGGAAATTCTCGATGCAATACCACCGTGGCACGGCGGCGGCGAGATGATCGTGAGCGTTGCTTTGGAAAAAAGCACTTTTAAGAAAGCGCCACATCGATTCGAAGCTGGCACGCCAAACATCGCTGGCGCAATAGGACTCGCTGCGGCCGTTGATTATCTTGATGGAATCGGCCGAGGAGCAATTTTTGAACACGATTCGAAACTGGCGCACTATGCAGCGGAACGCCTCACCGAATTACCAGGGACGCATATTTTTGGGCCAGCCGAGGAGCGCGGTGCGCTGGTTGGATTTGTGATGAAGGCGGCGCACCCGCATGACCTCACCACATTCGCCGATCAATACGGCCTGGCGTTGCGAGGCGGGCATCATTGCAACCAGCCGTTGATGCGGCGGTTTGGCGTGTCAGGGACAACGCGCGCAAGCTTCTATTTCTACAACACCACCGAGGAAATCGATCGAATGATTGAAATCCTGCACAAGGCTGGGCGTTTCTTTTCATGATTCCGGAAATCGAAGAGCTATATCAGGAAGTCATTCTCGATCACTCGCGCCGGCCGCGGAATTTTGGCGAGCTGGCCGATGCCGCGGTTCGCGTGCATGGCGATAATCCGGCATGCGGCGATGAAATTCATCTCGCAGTCAAATTCGATGCCGGCGGTGGTCTGGAGGACATCAAGTTCACAGGGCGCGGTTGCGCCATCAGCCAGGCTTCAGCCTCGCTGATGACGATGAAACTCAAAGGGAAGAGCCGCCCGGAAGCGATGGATATGCTGCGGGCATTCCACGATCTGGTGACAAATGATGGAGAGGACGCGCCAAAGACCCTGGGCGATCTCCGTGTGATGAAGGGTGTGCGAAATTTTCCGCAACGGGTCAAATGCGCGATGCTTCCATGGCGGGCAGTCGAACAAGCGTTTGAGCAGGGCGCGGGTGAAGCAACGGTGTCAACGGAACCCATATAAACGCGTCCAGGAAAAGTATGCTTTACATGGTGGTCGAACACTTCAAGGACGCTCCTGCGATTTATCGCCGCCTGCAAGAAAGGGGCCGGATGATGCCCGAGGGGCTCGAATATGTTTCCAGCTGGATTGACGTCGATCTGAAAACTTGTTGGCAACTAATGCGCACTGAGGATGAGTCGCTTTTTGAGCGTTGGACGGACAACTGGAAGGATTTGATGAACTTCAAAATCGTTCCTGTTCGCACATCCGCCGAAGTGCGAGAGATGATGGAAGAGCAACTGTAGGGGATGCTGTTAGCGCCCCATGGGAAGCCGACGGCTTCCCTACGGAACATCCTCGTGCAACGCGATGCTGGCGCCTACCCAGGTTTTATCGATGTTGAAATCGACGCCCATCATTTTGCCCTGACTCATTCGTACAAGGTTATTGACCAGCATTGGAATGGGGTCGTTGTCCGGCCAAACAAACATCATGCGAATTTCGGCCTTCGATTTGTGGCCATCGGACGTCGGAACAAACGCGACGTAATCGATTTTCTTCTGCAAGATCCATTCGTGCGGATTTTTTAGTTGGGCGATCTTCTGGCGCGTCGGCTCCATGTTCACGCCGTGCCCGGCAAACGAGTAAAGCGGTTTCAAAACGTAATTATCAATCTTTTCACTCACCGGGAATTCGTCGGCGAAAAATGTTGGCGACGTGTGTTCCGTCTTTAGGAAAGGCAATGAATGTTTGCTGATCCGAAAGTACCAATTCGGATGGCCAACCCATGTGACATCGAGATCGTCTTGAAACCGAAACGGCAGATTCAAATCCGGCCGCTGAGTTAGCTCATCGAAAATTACCCGGTTATAAATGCGCTCGATGCGCACTTCGCGCCCGTCGCGATCGTAGAATAATTGCCGGCCACACTTCTTGATTTTTGTCACGCAAACCGGGCGAATACCGAGAAGCGATTCTGTGGCGGCGAAATCGATCCGCGTTTTTTGCTTTTCCGGTTCGATCTCAAGCAGGACGACATTTTCCGGCGAGGAATTGGCGATGATCGTGCGTTGCAAAAGATGTAGGTACGCCTCGTCTTTGATTCCGCCGAACGAAGAGGTCCAGTTGCGCGGAATAGCCGGATACGCCTTGCGAATACAGCCCAGTAACAATAACTGAAATCCGAACAAGCTCGGGAAAGCTTGTAGCTCAATCAACCGTGGAACGAGACGATCGCTCTCGGCACAAATCGCGAAATCGACCACGAGAAAATTTGGATGCGCCGATTCGTTTGGAACTTCCAGTTTTTTCGGGACCGCAAGCGCGGCATGCTTCACAAATTCCGGCGTGCGTGTAGCATCGACGATCGTCTTCGCCGCGCGCGTCACCTCATTTGTGAAATCACTCGTCAGAAAGATCGGCGTTTCTGAAATCCGGAAATCTGCCGGCCATTTCTCGGTTTCATTTACGCAGCGCGCCAGTTCCGCGTATTTCTCCGGCGCGAAGTCAGTGTTGAATTTTGCACGCAGTTTAGGATCCATGATCTTATCGACTTCAACCGCGGTCTTTGTTCCCTACCGTTAATGCGGCGGTCTTGGTGGGGTCACTACCTCGGCCATTGATTTCAGCATTCGGCCAAGATCGCTGTTGGTAGAGATGACGGCGGTGGTATCTTTTTCAAACGCAGCACGCATCACATCGAGACTGCGCAGAAACGAATAAAGCTCTTGCGCATCAGGAGGATTGAATGCTGCAGCAT
>JBKPLD010000111.1:0-2240 GCA_046731415.1 Verrucomicrobiota bacterium | reverse complement strand
TTTCGATTGCTGATCTTAGCAGACTTTCGATCACCAGAAAAATCCGCAGTTAAAATAAGGATTTTCCCTTCGACGCTCGGCGCCGGTTGTTTGGCAGGACGAGGCAATGCGAGGCACGAAACGACCGCGATGAACTGAAGCCGGCCCCGAAATTTTAGATTGCGATGGCATCGTAGATTTTGATCCGTGCCTGTCCGATCTGCGCATTGGACCAAAGGCCTATACAGAAAAAATTCCAGACTTGCTATCACTTCTATCAGTTGCCTAGAATCGATGTTTGTCGATCAAATGCGAAATTCAAGTTCGGTTTGCTGCTGCGGCCTTTTGGCCCTGGCAGTTTCGGTCCTCATCGGAGCCTGCGCCGCGTATGGGCCTTATCATGCGAACACTTCGAGCGAAGCGCTCAATTCGGTGCGTGGACCGAGCGACGGGCGCTACAAATTCGCCTTCATCGAATTCGGCGATCAAGGCTCGGCCTTGGACACATCGCAACGAGTCGCTGCGATCAATGTGATTCGTCAGGCGCAGCGACCTCTCCTTTTCGTTTATATCCATGGTTGGATGAACAACGCTAACTCCGGCGATGTTTGCCGGTTCGAACACTTCATCGATATGGTCTCGCGTCTTCCCGAGGTCACTCAAGGAAAGATTAATGTGATCGGTGTTTATATCGCGTGGCGCGGGAAGAACCTTAGTGTGCCTGGTTTGGATTTGCTGACGTTTTGGAACCGCAAGTTGGCGGGTGGAGACATAGCGGCGCAAAATAGTTGTCTGGCTACTATTAACGAACTGGCCCTCGCCGCCCGGGAGCCAGGTAAGCAAGTCCACCATTGCGTGTTGATGGGTCACTCGTTTGGCGGATTGGTACTGAGTAATACTATTTCTCACTCCATCCTCGATGTCAGTAGTACTGGCGCGCGCAACGCGAGCCCATGGGACATGGCGGTCGTCTTCAACCCAGCTGACACCGCCATCGGCACCCGACAGTTGATGTCGGAGTTGGATTATCTTTATAAGTATGATGCGAGTCGGGGCGCTTACGTGGGCAGAACGCCCGGCGCCGACGAGGGTGTTGTGATGAAGGAAGACCATCCGCTTCTTATCGTCTTGCAATCGGAGAACGATATGGCGACCGGGAAATTTTTCCCCATCGGGCAGGGTCTCGCTAATACCGTAAATCTTCATTACCACTGGGACAGAGTTCCGGTGCCTGGCAGCGGCGGACAAAAAATCTCAGAAGGCGAGTTCCAGACTCACACTCCTGGCAACGATAAATATCTGGTAAATTTTCACGTTGTACCCGTGGGACCAGCGACCCCGCCGGCAGGTTTGGAATACACTGAGAACCGGGCCTTCGAAGCCAATATTCGACAAAACGTGCGGGGCCGAACCTTTCTCACCAGCGAAAAGAACAATGGTCACGAAAAGCAATTCTGTCGCGGTCCAGATTACAATCCGGATGAGACGCGTCCTGCAACAGGAAATGAAGACTGGCGCCGTTGGGAATTTGTCTACACTGGTAATGCACATGTGCCTTGCTGGATTGTACGCGTACCGAAGGAAATTATTTGGGGTCACGGAGGATTGTGGAGCGATAACTCGGTAGCGATGTTCGGCGCTCTTTACCGTATGCATTTCCCCTTAAATCCAGAAGGTGTGCCTGCTCCTTCTCAACCGATTCGTGTTCCCAAGGCTCCAGACACACAAAGACTGAACCAGGACAAACTGCACTGAACGGCGTAACACGCACTAGCGTAGAAGTTCGCTCCAGCTCATAGCTAGTACTGTCATGTTGAGCGAAGCGAAACATCTTCTGTCCAGTTCGCGGGGATCGATGCAGAGAATCAAAGATTCTTCGCCTCGCTCAGAATGACACTATGAGCTGCTCTTTGCTCCCAAAGAGCGTTCAGAAATCATTCGGACTTTGGACTGGAATAAAGAGCGACCAGGCGTGCGATGAGGACGGCCACGTAAAGTAGGCCAGTCATCGCTTCCATTGCAGCGAGCATGCGCGCGACTTTTGAGACCGGCGTGATATCACCGTAACCGACCGTGCTCAGTGTAACAAAACTGAAATAGAAGGCATTGAAACCGCGGATGGATTGCCTCTCTGCGTTCCCGTTGAAAGCAAAGGCTCCCGGTGTCAACTGGTCCACGAGCCAGTAAGCCACGGTCCAAAGCAACCCGAGCATCAAGTAAGCAGAAATGCTCGCGCAGAGTACTTCGACGTTTACTGAAGG
>JBKPLD010000110.1:0-19504 GCA_046731415.1 Verrucomicrobiota bacterium | reverse complement strand
GTCGATGAGCAGGATAAAATTCGGCGCTATCATCCGACTAATAGATGGACCGCTCGCACCGATCCGCTGCGTTAGCCAAATGTCCTACGAACGCTGCTCTTGCCCGGATGAAGTCCACTGCGGGCTGCGAATGTTAATGTTCGATGTCAGAAACGCCATTACCACAGTTCTCGATCGATTCACGCTTGGAGATATCGTTGAGATTACACTTCGCAAATATCGTCGGGACAAAGTCCCTCCGCCTTTCCTCCATCGATCGGTTCCGCTCGCATCGTTCTTCTCCAAAGAAGGTGAGCCGGCAATTCGTAGTCGGAGCAGAGTGGGCGCATTGAAGCAGTTTGCCGGGTCCCGAGGGATCGAGGCACACAATGGCCGCGCGAAAAGTGCGGCGAAATAGAAGACAAGCTATGTCGAGAAAAATGCTTACCATGCAAATTGGCTGGGTCGTTTCAATGAAGTCATCGGCCCATGCAATTGATGTTTTAGTCAGTAAATCTCTACCGTGCCACCCCGAGTGTTTGTCTGGAGCCGCTTAGCCATTAAACCAGTCATGAGAACGAAAATAACAGCAATCCTTGGAATGTTCCTGCTTTTGGCATCATTTGCGACCGCGGAGGACAAAACGACGATCCGGTTCGGGCATTTTCCAAATATTACGCACGCTCAGGGAGTGATCGCACATGCACTTTCACGGCAAGGAAAGGGCTGGTTTGAAGAAAGCCTTGGACCGAATGTCGAGATTCAGTGGTTTACTTACAATGCCGGGCCATCGGCGATGGAAGCAATCTTTGCTGGATCGCTTGACGTCACTTACGTCGGCCCGAGTCCAGCGCTCAATGCGTACTTCAAATCGAATGGTGAAGAAATTCGCGTCATCTCCGGAGCAGCCAATGCCGGCGCTGCCCTGGTAGTAAAAGCTGATTCGCCCATCAAAACGGCTGCGGAGTTTCGCGGGAAAAAAATTGCTACCCCGCAACTCGGCAACACGCAGGATATTTCCTGCCGGGCGTGGTTGAAAGCGAACGGCTTCAACGTCACTCAAACCGGCGGCGACGTGACGGTGATTCCAACGACGAACCCGGATCAGCTCGGACTCTTTCAACGTGGCGGAGTAGACGCGGTCTGGACAGTCGAACCGTGGGTGACCCGTCTCGAACGCGAGGCAAAAGCACGCGTTTTTCTTGAAGACAAAGACACTATCACCACATGGCTCGTTTCCAGCGTCAAGTTCCTGCGCAATCGAGGCGATTTCGCCAGAAAAATCGCAGACGCAAATGTGGAATTGACCAAATGGATCCAGCAGAATGAAGCAGAAGCCCAAAAGCTTTTGATCGAAGAGCTGAAAGCTGAAACACGCGCTGATTTCTCATCTGACGCTGTCGCGCAAGCGTGGAAGCGGATTCAGTTTACCAGCGAAGTATCGCGCGATTTGATTGCCAAATCGGTGCAGGATGGCAAGGACGCAGGTTTCTTAAAAGGCTCGACAGATACATCGAAGCTAATCGAAGCTCCGTGATGCACTGGGCCGACCATCACCGTTCCTCGGCTACCGAGGAGCTCCAGATCATCGCGCCCTCGAAGCTCGCCATTGAGAATGTGTCAAAAAATTTTCAAGGCGCATCTGGTCCGGTTCTGGCGTTGGATCGGGTCAGCCTAAACGTCGCGGAAGGTGAATTCGTCTGTCTTGTCGGCGCGAGCGGCTGTGGCAAAACCACATTGCTCAACATCATTGCCGGTCTGGAGAAACCCGACAGCGGCGCGGTGCTGGCCGATGGCAAGCCGGTAACGGGGCCTGGGCGCGAACGGCTCGTCATGTTTCAGGAGCCGGCGCTTTTCCCGTGGCTGGATGTTTTTGGAAATGTTCTCTTTGGACTCAAGCTCAAACCGAATCTAACAAACAAAGACCGACGTGATGTCGCGAAATATTATCTCGAACTCGTCGGCTTGAGTCGGTTCGAGCACGCAAACATTCACGAACTTTCCGGTGGAATGAAGCAGCGTGTCTCGCTGGCTCGTGCGCTGGCACCGAATCCACGCGTGCTCCTCATGGACGAACCGTTCGCGGCGCTTGACGCTCTCACTCGGGAGCAGCTTTATGGCGACATTCAAGAGATTTGGAAGGCGCGTCGCAAAACGATCGTATTTGTCACGCACAACGTTCGTGAAGCGGCATGCCTCGGCGATCGCGTTCTGCTTTTTTCACCTCATCCCGGACGCATCCGGGAGGAATTCGCCGTGGATCTGCCGCGACCGCGTGACATCAACAGTGTCGACCTTGCAGCTCACGCCACACGAATCACCAAGGCCCTGAAGAGCGTTGGCCAAGCAGAGACTGTCGCTATCAAATGAAACGATTTTTCCTGGCAGCTGCATTTTTTGCCGTTCTTGTTTTGCTTTGGGAAGCAGTGTATCGCGCAAAGATTTGGTCGCCCGTGCTGCTGCCGTCTCCCAGCCAGGTTGTAAATTACTTGCAGGCCGCTGTTGCGGACGGAACCCTCCTGAAAGCGACCGTGATAACAATGCGGCGTTTGCTGGTGGGCTACCTGATCGGACTTATCATGGGGCTTCCTCTCGGCCTCCTGACAGCACGCTGGAAGCTGTTCGGCGATACGATCGGAACTCTTGCGCTGGGTTTACAAACTTTGCCCAGTGTCTGCTGGGTACCGCTCGCGCTTTTGTGGTTTGGCCAAACAGAAGCGGCGATGCTTTTTGTAGTTGTAATGGGAACTCTTTGGTCGGTGATCATCGCAACAGAGACTGGCGTGCGTAATGTTCCGCCGATTTTTCGTCGCGCTGCTTTGACGATGGGATCCAAACGATTGCACATGTGGTTTAAAGTCATCCTGCCTGCCGCGCTTCCCTTCATCGTCAGCGGGATGAAGCAAGGGTGGGCGTTCGCCTGGCGCTCCCTGATGGCTGCTGAGATTTTCGTGACAATCCTGACTGGTTTTGGCCTCGGCCAACTTCTCCATTATGGCCGTGAGCTGAGCGCCATGGAGCAGGTCATCGGGATCATGATTGTTATTGTCGTAATCGGGTTGCTAGCCGACAAAATTTTCTTTTCACCGATCGAGAAGTTTCTGCATCGCCGCTGGGGGACAAGCCAGGCATGAGACTCGGGCACAAGAGAGCGCCCGTCTCGGCGCAACGCGAGGTGCGCATCACCAACAAGCTTGGATTACACGCGCGGCCTGCCGCACAGTTCGTCAAGCGTGTACGGAGTTTTCGATCGGAAATCTGGCTCATCAAAGAGGGCGAACGATTCTCCGCCTCCAGTCTTATTGATGTCCTACGGGCTAACCTCGACTGTGGTGCGACAGCAACGCTGAAAGCGCATGGCGTCGACGCAGACCAGGCCCTAGAGGAATTGGAGAAATTATTCGCGGAGTTCCACGAAAAGGAAACCGACTAGCGCAAAGGCCGCGCCACTAGGATTCCGCTGTCCGAGCCATAGCGGTAAAGATACTTCGACAGCTGCGAGTCCACTACCACGCGACCGTAATTGCTGGGTGACGAAGCATGCATGAAGTGCAGGACGCCGTCACTTGTGCGTAATGCGAGTCCAACATGGGCCGTCGAGTGGAGGCCATTCCTCTCTCGAGAAATCACGCCGATAATATCGCCGCTGCGTAGTTTCGATTCAATTCCTGCGACTTTGCTTTTCGGAATTTCGTAGAGTGGCCGCGATGAAACGTTCGCTTCCATTCGCGCGAGCGGACCGAGCAAAGAACGATTCGCGGCTAGATAACGATAATGTCGCCAGCCGGTGCTCATCTCGCGCGCGGAATGTGGAACGCTGCGCCCGCCCAGATCGCGGGTCAGATCTTCAACAAGACCACGCCGATTATTATCGTACAACCAGTCTTCCAGATAGTGCAGACGCGAAAGATAATCTCCACTGCACTCTCCCCCGCGGTATCGATCCAGCTCGATGTAGTGCAGCAGACGTTCCGGAGTCCAGTTCGATTCCGGCTCGTTCAACATTCTGGCGAAACTGAGAGCAATCTCGAAAAACGTCCAGCAATCCATCCCCTGAAAATTTACTGACGGCGACTCAATTCGGTTGTCGATCTCGAGCGTGAAATGCTTGTAGCGCGTTCCCAAGAGTCCCTGCCCCACCGCGGCGATTCGTTCCCCAATTGGCAGGGCTTTCCAGTTTCCGGCTTTGGCCTTTGCGACCAATCGATTGAACTGATCCTGTCCTTTAAAGACGGTGCCGAACGGCAAGCGCGATTCGGAGCCGAACGCGCTTGAACAAAGCAAGAACAGGGGAATTACGACCTTCCAATTTCGCATATGACGACGCCAACTGAACGCGAAATCCAACGGCGATCAACTCCCCACGCTGCCGGGAGCCCATTGCCACAGACGGTTTTACTTACTGGGAGCGAACCTATATCGTTTGCCCGTTGTGCCAATTCGTTTCCCAAAAAAGAGCCGGAGAAATATTGTTCGCCAATCGGGGGACGGAGCAAATGCCAAGCGTTCCACTCGAGTACGATTGCGTCCACGAGCCGACTGGCACAAACGCAATTTTCTTACCAGCGTCCTGATTCCCTCTCTTTTCATTAAACGGGCCGGTGATCACGCACCGCGGCCTCCGCAATTCCCAAAAATTCGCGAAGGCGAAATTTGTATTACCTGGATTGGCCACGCGTCATTTCTCGTTCAGACCCACGAAGTCAATGTCTTGATCGATCCAAACTGGTCGAAGTGGCTCAAGGTGATCAAGCGGCTGAAGCAACCGGGCTTCGAAATTCATCATTTGCCGTCAATCGATTTCGTCCTGGTCACACACGCTCATTTCGATCATCTCGACCGGCGCACGCTGCGACGCGTAGCTTCCGATCAGCCAATCGTTGTGCCGATGGGCGTGGGGAACCTGGTGCATGATCTCGGTTTTCACATCGTGCACGAGCTCGATTACTGGCAAACAGTCGAGCTCGGTCCGCTCAAAATTTCGCTCACACCCTGTCATCACTGGGGCGCGCGGTTTCTGGCAGATTCGCATCGCGATTTTGGCGGGTTTGTCATCGCGGCAAACGGCCGCACCATTTTTCACTGTGGCGATAGCGCTTACTTTCCTGGATTTAGAGAAATAGGCGACCGTTACCCGATCGAAATTGCTCTGCTTCCGATTGGTGCTTACGAAGCGCCAACTGGCCGCGAAGTTCACATGAATCCAGAAGAAGCGGTCAAGGCCTTCCTCGAACTCGGCGCCAGAACCTTGATCCCGATGCATTACGGAACCTTTCGCCTCGGCTTTGAACCGATGCACGAACCACCTCAACGTTTGCTCAAATCCGCAGAGGAACACGGGATTGAGGACAAGATTCTTGTGATGACCGAGGGGAAACCAGTAGTACTTTAGTGAGAAGTGAGAGGTGAGAAGTGAGAAGTCGATAGTGATCGGAGCGAGTAATCGATCCCGCAGTCACCTCTCACCAATCACTTCTCACTTCTCAGGTAATGATTTTCTCGGCGCAATCGCCGCCGGATTACTCGTCCTTTTCTTCTGTCTCATTCTTCTCTGGTACAATCCGCTCGTTTTTTGGAACGACGACTATGAATTATCCGTTCTGCCTGTGTTCGCCGACATGGCGCGCAGCTGGTCGGAAGGCCATTGGCCAATTTTAAGCCCGTACTCATGGGTCTGTGGCAATCTCGCCGGGGAATTTCAGTACGGAGTGTTTTCCGCTTTTGTGAACGCAGTCGTAGTCGTTGTTTGGAAATTTCCGTTCACATTTGCCCAGCAAGCTGCTGCCGTGTCCATTGCGCACCTTTTCGCTCTGGCAATGGGCGCGTTCTTGCTCGCGCGAGATCGCCAATTTTCAGTTCCCTTATCGATCTTCGTCGCGCTGATCGCATCGTTAAATGGTTGGATCATCTGCTGGGGCGCGACGGATTGGTTCGGCGCGCTTGGCGCTTTTACCTGGCTGCCCTGGGCGTGGTGGGGCGCGGCCCGCGCGCTCGATCCCAAGCGAAGCAAATTGCGATTTCTCTGGCCTGCGCCGTTTGTTTACCTCCTCGTTACCGGCGGATTTCCCTACACGGTTTTGATGTTGCTTCTCCTGATTGCCTGGCTGGCAATCAAGTCGTTGGTCCAAAGTCGAAGTATTTCATCGGTCGCGCCGATGGTCTTTGGTGTTGCGCTTGGCTTTGGGTTGTCTGCTCCAGCGTGGCTCGCGATTCTCGATTTGGTTCAAGGTTCGGCGCGCGAGTTACAGCCAGCGAGGGCGCATTGGCAATGGCTTGTTCCACCAGCAGCTTTTCCCGGCCTCATCTTGCCATGCTGGACCGTTAATTGGGCGGATTTTTCCAACCGTTACCTTCCACACGCGGGAACAGAACTGGCTTGTGGCCTTGTGGCTCCGACAATCCTGATTGCTGGGTTGGTCTGGCGCGCGCGGACAGTTGTTAGGCAAATCAAATGGGAACTCATCCTGCTCCTGCTGTTGCTCCTGCTCTCGACGGTTCCAACCGCTGGGCCTTTCCGTTGGAGCTTTCGCTGGCTCCCGTTTTTTCATTTGGTTCTCGCGATCTGCGCGGCAGAAGTGTTGTACTTGCGACGGGAATCGGCGATCCTTGCTACAACGGCGCTTGTTCTCGTCACCGTTACGGCCATTGCGATGCTAATGCTCCGTACGGCTGGTTCGTACGCTTTCCCGCTGACCTGGATCTTTCTTGGACTCGCGGCGCTTTGGTGCCTTTGGGAGATCGCGCTACGCCATTTTCAATTGCAGAAATGGGCGGCCGTGGCCATCACATTTTCGGCGTTACTCGCGACATATATCTGCATGCCGACGAACTGCGGTGTTCCCAGATACAATTTCTCTCAGCAACTGCTTAAGCCCTCGCCGCTCGATCCAGCGCGCCTTTATCTCAGCATTTATCCGTGGGCGGAAGTTACCTATTGCATAGCATCCAAACCTCAGCCCGTTGGAGAAGTGCTGCGTCCAGGAAGTACATCCATGTGGGCGGGATTGCATTTTATCAATGGCTACAGCCCGATTCGGCCGGCGGGCGTGGCTCGCGAATTCGCGACTTCGATTCACGGTGAGATTAATCCCAGCGTAGGAAGTTATTTGCTCAGTAGCCAGGCCGGTAAAGATGGCGAACTGGCGTTATTGGGCGTCGATGGAATTGTTGTTGCGCGAGAATTGGATATCACGCCTCAACCGGCTTCCGAGTGGGAATCGGTTCTTACAACAGACGAAGGACGAGTCTTTCATCGAGCGGGCGCGCCCTTCGCGCGAGTGCGCTCGATAACTTCAATTGATTCGCGACCCGGAGAACAATTTGCCACAGCAACTGTTTCACGAATCATTGATTCGCGAAATCGGTTAGAAGCTGATGTTGATGTGCCCCAAGGCGATCGTCCCGCGCTGCTCACTTTTTCCCGGCCATATTTTCGCGGATACGAAGCGCGACTCGGCGATCGAAAACTGGCCGTCGCGTCTTATCAGGGATTATTTCCAACCGTTGAAGTTCCAGGTGGGGCTCAGGGACGGCTCGCTCTCATTTATCGACCCGCCTGGTTGATCTGGGGAAGGGGGGTGGCTGCCGCGTGCGTCTTTGTAATCCTGCTTGCATTCATTTTCCGGGGAAGAGAGAGCAATTGACTTTTGTTGCCTCTGTGTGGGACGCGGAGACGCACCCTAACTATGTTTAAACTCGCAGGCGCCGGATGATGCGCACCAGTTTGCCTGTCTTCGCTCTTTTTAGCTGGAGGTAACGCGCTGCCCAGTCTTTGGAGATTCGAGTAGCTTGTTTTTCAACGGCTGGCGCCGGGATTTCAAAACCAGGAGGAAACGGCAATCCCAGAAATTCCAAAACGCGCTCCGCGGCAGCGCGGTGAGACGCAATGACCTCTTCATAAAAAAGAACGAGCGGCTCAATTTGATTTTCACGAAAATAATTCGCCCAGCTTTCGTCGTGCGCCGCGATGCGTTTGCACCATTCGTCAATTACCTTGAAATCGAACTTCGGTGTGGTGTGCGATTGCGATTTGTCCTCGGACTTTTGAGTCCAAGCCCCTGTCTGGCATGCCATAGCCCAGGAAACCGCCTGCTCGACTTGGTTCTGGCGGCGCATCCAGATGTATTTCGGTTTGTTGAAAACAGCCGCGAGAAGTTGCGCTCCATCAAGGTCCTTGTATTCCGGGATTTCCTGCAACATCTGGAGCATTCGGTCGAAATAACTCCACATTACAACGGTGCCGAAGACTCCATTCGCTGCAGTGTTTTGCCGTAAAACACGTTGCACGTAGGCGTCGCGCGATGGCGTGGCCCAGCGTTTCTCCCAGGTTTCTCCAGGCTTCGACAAAAAATTCTCCTCCGGCGAGCCGGCTATGCCAGTGCTTCGGAGGATGCTGCAAAGCAAGTGCGTTCCGCTGCGCTGAACAGAAGCAATGATGTAAGAAATTGCCGGCTTCATTTGTCTGAATGGATGATTGTAGGGGATGCGCTTCGCTTGCCCAATTACGAACTCGCCCTCGCAAGCGGCGCGCTTGGCCGATAATCGCTCGGCGCTCCCCGTGGCGAGCACCGTTACAACGTTTTTGGATCCTCCAGCAGTTCGATCACTCGTTTTAGCAGGCGGCCCGCCCCGCCGCCGTCGATGCTGCGATGATCGAAGCTCAATGTGATCTGGGCCTCAGTTTTAGGGAGAAATTCCTTTTTCTTTTCATCCCACCAGGGAACCTTTTTCCCCGCTCCGAGACCGAGCAGCAAAGTCTGGTCCGGCAACGGAATGGGTGTGCCCCATTCCATTCCAAAAGTCCCGAAGTTTGAAACGGTCGCGAGGCCACCGGCTTGCATGTCCGGCGAGATCCGCCGTTGTCGCGCGAGATCGACGAGCTCCTTGTATTTCGTCGCGAGATCGGCAAGCGAAGTTTTGTCGGCCGCCCGGATGACCGGCACCATAATTCCATCCTCGGCTTCAACTGCGATTCCGACATCGATGGTGTTTGATTGAACAACTCGATTGCCGATTAATTTCGCCGCTGCACCTGGAGCTTCTGCGAGGGCGAGGGCAAGCGCGCGCACTGCGTACAGCCCCGGGCCAGGTTTGGAATCGCGCGACTGTCGATCCTGCAACACCGGATCGAGATTTACCGACGAACCAATCGTTGAAAGCGGCCGTGTCCAACTTCGCCGCATCGCGTCGGCCACACCCGCGCGAATAGCAGAAGCGTCGTGCGCTGTTTGATTCTCGATTTTCTGCAGGAAATTTTCGAGATCTTTAATCGTGATGCGATTACCTGCGCCCGAGCCCAGGATCCCTGCGAGGTCAGCAGTTGTCAGCTGCAGCTCTGCCATTCGCGCGCGAACACGCGGGGACATGAACGTCGCGCCTTTGGCAGCAACGGGAACCGGCAATTCACCAGCGCGTGCGCCGTCGCCGTTCCGCGGGGCGGTTTTCTTCTCGCGTGCGCGAGCGACCTCCTGATCAGCGCGTGCTGGAATTTCCTCCGCGACTTCGCGCTGCGGTGGCGACGGCGCTTGTTTTGCAAATCTCGCGGCGTCGGCTTCACTTGCCTCCACATAGCCAAGGACTGCGCCGACCGGATAAGTCTCTTTCAGCTGCACCGTGATTTCGGCTATCTTGCCTTTGCACGGTGTAGTCACGCCCATCACCGCTTTTTGGGTTTCGACGTCAATAATTTCCTGGTCGTCCGCAACATCATCTCCCGACTTCACTTTGATATCGACGATTGTGGCCTCGGCGATCGATTCGCCCAGCTGCGGCATGATGATTGGGACTTGCGGCATAAATTTCTATTCTCGAAGCAGTGCGCGCGCCTTTCGCGCGATCTCTTTTGCGTTGGGTCGATGGGCCGACCAAAGATTCGGATGATAAGGGATCGGCGTGTCTTTCGCGTTGATCCGCTGTGGCGCCGCATCCAACAAATGAAAACCTTCCGCCGCAACACGCGCGATCACCTCGGCTGTCACGCCGCCCCACGGAAACGATTCCCCCACACACAGGAGGCGGCTCGTGCGCGCAACTGAAGCCAGAACGGTATCAGTATCGAGGGGCTTAACCGAACGAAGATCGACAACCTCAATCTCAAAACCTTCGCGAGACAGTTCTTCCGCGACTGCGAGCGCTTCGTGCACCAGCGCGCTGTAACTCACAATAGTCAGGTCGCGTCCTTCTCGCGCGATGCGAGCCCGGCCTGTGGGCAGGCCCTCGGTCGGTAGCTTGTCTGCCTTGAGATGGTAATAGAGATACTTGTGCTCGCAGTACACAACGGGATCGTCGATGGACACCGCTTCGATAAGCATGGTGTAAGCGTCTTCCACCGTCGCCGGCGTCATGACGATGAGCCCCGGGTAATGCGCATAAATTGATTCCATTGATTGACTGTGGAACGGACCGCTTCCTTTCGTTCCCCCGGAAGGCAGGCGAACGGTGATGGGGACCGGCATGTTCGTCCGCCAGTAATGCGTGCCGGCATTGTTCAGAATCTGGTTCAGGGCGATACTTGAGAAATCGGCGAACTGCATTTCGACAATCGGTCGCATTCCCTCAATCGCTGCCCCAATTGCAGTCCCCACCATCGCGTCTTCGCTAATCGGCGTGTTCAGCACGCGTCCGGGGAATTCTTTAGCGAGCCCTTTTGTTGCTTTGAAGGCGCCGCCAAACGCGCCGCCGACGTCCTGTCCGTAAATAAAAACGCGTTCGTCGTCACGCAGCAGCTTCGCCTGCGCTTCGCGGATCGCTTCGAGATATGTGATGCTCATTTCGGGCTATCAATAAGGCGCCGCATGGATAACGCGCACCAATCTTCTTTATCGCCTTCGGGCGGAGCTTCCTTTTGTGCAGTAGCAATTGCTTCATCCACTTTCGTGGCTGCGTCTTTGCGCCACTCGGCCAGCGTTTCGGCATCGACCAATTTCAAATCAGCGATCGTTTGCTCTGCGACTTTCAAACAATCGCGCGCAAATGGCTCGCGCTTGATTTCCTGTGTCACATAACTGGCGTCGTCGTGTTCGCCATGTCCAGAAAGCCGCAGCACGGACGCAACGACCATCTGTGGTGGACGTCCTGCACGAGCACGCTTGACCGCGCCGCCGATTATCTCGAGGCACGCGCTCAGATCGGTTCCGTCAACGCTGTAGCCTTCGAAACCATAACCGACCGCGCGATCGACCAGGTCATGACACGCAAACTCGCGGTCGTTAGGCGTGGAATAGGCATAATGATTGTTTGTCGCAACGACGACCAGCGGCACCTGTTCCACGGCGGCAATGTTCATTCCTTCGTGAAACGCACCGGTCTGCATTCCGCCTTCCCCGATGCAGGCCAGACCGACAAAGGCTTTTTCGCCTTTAAATCGTTTGGCCAGTAATGCGCCGACAGTGACCGAAATCATTGCGCCCAGATGACTGACCATTGCGAGGTGGTTGTCCTGCGGCCGCCCACGATGGATATTGCCGTCACGTCCACGCATTGGACCCTGGCGTGAGCCCAGATAGGTACGCGTGACATCCAACAGCGGTTCGCCAAAAGCCGATCGTCCTGCCTGGTCGCGAATTAATGGCGCAAAGATATCGCCCTTTTCTTTTTCTAAAAACAAACCGCAGGCGACGCTGATTGCTTCCTGGCCCTTGCCAATGTAAACACCACCGGTGATCAGGCCGCCCCGATAGAGACTAACAAGTTTTTCTTCCAGTGTGCGCGCCAATAGCATCCAACGGAACGCTTCAAGGAATCGTTCGTGCAGCGGCGCAGGCTTAGGCTTTTTGGTTTTTGATTGGCGCTGCGCCGTCTGAAGCATTCGTCAATTTTACGCGAGATCGGCCAGCGCGCGCAAAAAAATTTTCCAAGTCATAATGACTCCTCCAGGGAGGACAAACTGCCGATTACTCCAAGCTTAGCAGCTGCCCTCCCCAGATGGAAAATTACCGAGTTGCAAGTGCGAGACGTTGTTGTCTCGGCCTTTGTTCTGGGGTCGTAAACGTTTCGGTGGAGACTTGGTGTGGCGCGGTCAATTTCATTCCCACGAGCTTGCTCACGCCGCGCTCTTCCATCGTTACGCCGTATAACACGTCGGCCTTGGCAATGGTGCGTTTGTTGTGGGTGATGATGATGAACTGACTTTGTTCTATGAACCGGTCCAGCACGCGGATAAATCGGTTGATATTGCCCTCGTCCATCGCCGCATCCACTTCGTCGAGAATGCAGAACGGGCTTGGCCGCACCATGTAAATTGCGAAGAGCAATGCAACCGCAACCATCGAGCGCTCGCCTCCGCTTAGCAGAGAAACGCTTTGTAACTGTTTTCCCGGGGGTTTTGCGCTGATCTCGATTCCGCAGTTGAGCGGATCGTTTTCGTCAAGCAAGACCAGGTCTGCGCGTCCGCCGCCGAAAAGCTCTGCGAACATTTCACGGAAGTTGGTCCGTATCTGCGCAAAGGTCTCACTGAACAGCTTCCTGGTGGTCGAGTTGATCTGCGCAATCACGTCCAGCAATTCGCGACGGGAACTGGTTAGGTCACTATTTTGCGCTTCGAGAAATTTGTATCGCTCTTCCAACTCATCATACTCATGAACCGCATCCAGGTTTACCGGGCCCATATTATCGAGTTGGCTCCGAAGATCGGCGATAAGCTTTTCGACATCCGCGTGTGCGACGTCTTCTTCTGGGGAGCGCACGCGCCCTCGCGTGTCGGTTTCGGCGCCGTCGCCGAATTTCTCCGTCAGCGTGGGTGCACCGGGGGAGTGGTCGTCGACAACGGCGCCAACGGCAGCACGCAAGGCGCGTGCGTTCCCCACATCTTCCGCGCCCCCGCGTTTCTTCAGCTGCGCTCGCAGAGTTTTTTCAAAGGCAAAGTGGTCCGGACTAAATTCGCGCAAATTGATTTGATACCGACGTGAAACGCGCTCGATGAGATTATCGACTTTGAACTGCAGCTCGGCTTGTCGCACTTGTTCTTTGGAACGCGAGTCGCGCAGATCATTCAACGAGTTTCGAATCGTGCGCAGGTCCGACTCGGCTTCGTTCAGCGTTGTCGAGCGCTCGCCGCGCTGCTTAGTGAGTCCAGATAGCGCTCTCTCAAGATCCACCCGTTGCTGGGTTTGTTTCTCGATGGCGGATTCGGCTATTCGCGATTCTTCCGCTTGCGCGGCCAGCCGGTTTTCGAAGTTGGCGATCTCGGCCTGGCGCGTCGCGATTGCCTCCGCAAATTCCGCGTCACGGTCACTCATCGGCTGGCGCTGCGCGATCAAATGCTCGTAGCGTTGTCGCTCGGTGGCGACGCTAAGGCGCAATTCGGTCAGCTGCTCGCTTGTCTCGTTTTCGAGCCTCGCGAAATCATCCTGCGCGGCCTGCAGCGCGGCTTCCTCGCCTCGCGTTGCTTCCAAAGTCGCCTGTTCTCTGGCCAATTCGTCTTGCAGTTTGGCAATGCGTTCATCTGCGGCTTGGATTTGTCGGGCCAGAATAGTTTGCTCGGAGCGGACCTGGGTCTGCTTTTGTTCGCCTTCCTGCAATTCTCGCGTCAGAAAAAGAATTCGATTATCGCTATCGGATTTTTCGTGTTCCGCGGTTTCGTAATTTCGACGGGCGTCGTCCAGCTCGCCACTCGCTTTCTCCAATGCCATTCTGGCGTGGTTGCATTTTCGAAGCACAACATCGCGTTGCTTACGGATTTCGGAACACTCCCAGTCGAGGGCCGACATTCGTGCCTTGCGTTCGAGCAAGGAATCTGCCGAAGTTTCTCGACTTCCACCAAACACCACCCCCTCCGTGGAAATCAATTCGCCGCCTAGTGTCGCAGCTGCAATTTCAGGGTAATTTTTCTTGGCAGTGAGCGCATCGTCGAGCTGTTCAAAGATGGCAACATTGTGAAGCAATTGTGCGACCAGCGATGCCAGCAGCTCTGGCGCTTTCACTTTCTCGACTGCCCAACCGATTGATTTTTCAGGCGCGCGCCTTCCGTGTTCCTTTGTTATGCCATTGCCGAGTTGTGGAATGACGAGCGCCGCCTGGCCGAGTTTCTTCTCCTTTAGAAGCGAAATAATTTCCGGCGCTAATTGTGCATCTTTTAGCACAATAGCCTGCAAATTCCGGCCGAGCGCAGCTTCAATCGCCGGAACGAAATTCTTCTCCACATCGAGATTTGCAACCAGAGCGCCGGCCAGCGCAGGCTTGATTCGCGCCTGGTCATGCAGGCCCTTGAGCACGGCTTGCGAGCCTTGCCCGAGACCTTCGCCCTCCTCGTTAAGCTGATGAAGAACTTCAAGGCGTGATTCTTTTTCGGCCTGCCCGCGTTCGATCGTGGCGAGTTCTTTCTGCGTGTCGGCGACAACTTGTTGATGCTGTCGCGCCTTGTCGTTGGCAGTCTGAACAGCGGCTCGATAACGATCGAGGTTGTTCTGGAAGGTTTCGGCCGTCGCGCGTGCAGCAGTAATCTCATCCTGGATTCGTGCGCAAGCCGCTTCTATGTTGGAAATCGCGGCGTTTAAACCGCGGCGGCTTTCCTCCGTGGTTTCGCGGCGGATTTTGAGTCCGGAGATCTCGTCCTCTAGGTCGGCGATACGGGTCTCGATTTGTGACGCGGCGTTTTGCAGTGTCTCGAGTTTCGATTCATGCTCGCTCCGCTGCGCGCGAAGTTCTGACAGTCGTCCCGTAAGTCCATTTAGCTCCGTTTCTTTGGTCCGCAGAGCCTCGCTCGTCTTTTCAATCAGCGCGTTCGCCTCTTGAATTTCTTTGCCTTGCTGCGCGCGTTTCGTTTCGGCAGCAGCGATATTGTTTCGAGAACGTTCAATCAGTTCGTTTAATTCCTCAGCCCGCTGCTGATTGAATTGGATTCGATTTCGATGCGCGTTGATTTCGCTCTCTAGACGCTGAAGTTCACTGCGGCTGTTCGCAATTTGGGCATCGATTTCTTCCAGCGCGCGGCGCTGCTCGGCCAAATCGTTCTCGCCCGCGTCGATTTTGGCGCGAGTGGCCTCTTCTGATTCGCCAAGACGCGCAATCTCAGCCTGGCAATGAGCGAGGTCCGATTCGAGCAGCTCGAGCTGTTTACGCGAATGATGAGTATCCAGCACGCGAAGATCGTCGTGCAAGGCCTGGTAACGCCGCGCTTTGCCGGCCTGCCGCTGCAACGAGCCGATCTGACGTTTCACTTCCTTAATGATGTCGCCAATGCGCAGGAGATTCGCCTCTGTCGCTTCCAGCTTGCGCAGCGCTTCACGTTTTTGCGTCTTGTATTTTGTGACTCCGGCCGCTTCCTCAAAAACGGCGCGTCGATCTTCGGGGCGTGAGCTGAGGAGCATATCGATTTTGCCCTGTTCCATCATCGAGTATGCAGCTCGGCCGATACCGGTGTCGGCGAAGAGACTTTGGATATCGCGAAGCCTGCACAAGGTCTTGTTCAGGAGATACTCGGAGTTACCATCGCGATAGACGCGACGCGTCACGCGCACTTCGTGCCAGTCGATGCCCAGTTCTTCGGCGCAATCGGTGAAGGTCAGAGAAACCTCGGCGAAGCCAACGGGCTTGCGCGTCTCGCTACCGTTGAAAATCACATCCGCCATCTCGTCGCCGCGCAACGATTTCGCAGATTGCTCGCCGAGTACCCAGCGAACGGCATCGAGCACGTTCGATTTTCCGCAGCCGTTCGGTCCGACAATAGCCGTCACGCCTTCGTGAAAATTAAGAACCGTTTTGTCGGCGAACGATTTAAAGCCGAGCAGCTCGAGCGATTGTAAATGCATGGTAGGCGAAACCTCGGGCCTCAGGAGGTCATTACAGCAGCCGTCGGAGTGTGACAAGCGAAAAACACACAATTTGAAGGGCTTTCGGCGTTGCTACCCACAGGATGTAGTGCGCATTGAAGGTCAGCCAGCTTGGGCGACTCGGCCTCAAGCCTGCTAGTGTGGCGGTTCCGCCCGGAGCGGGCAGGCCGGAAGCCCGCTCGCCGGGTCAGGCTGGCAGCCTGACATCCGATTCTCCCACGCTTTGCCTCGATCACTGACACCTGGTAAACCCGACCCCTTGGTCACCAAGCTTAGCTCGCACTCTTGCTTTGAACAACTGAATCACGCAGGTTGCACCAATGGTGGATGAATCGCCGCTGTCGATCCAACAAGCGGAGCGTGTCGATCATCAGCTGGTTCGCGGAATCGGAATTCCAGCTCTGACTGCCAATATTGTCAGCTCGACAATTGGTGCAGGAATTTTCGTGATTCCTGCTACGGTTGCGAGAGAGCTAGGACCTGCCGCTCCGCTGGCATTTCTTTGTTGTGCGGTTGCGATGGTGTTGTTCGTGACCTGTTTCGCGATCGCGGGCAGCCGCGTATCGCTGACTGGTGGGTTGTACGCGTACGTCGAAGTCGCTTTTGGTCGTTACGTCGGTTTTCTCGCGGGGATGCTCTATTTTCTAACCGCGCTTGGCGCGGTTGCAGGCGTCGTCAACGTGCTTGCAAATTCAGTCGCGCTCGTCGTTCCATTTCTCGGTAGCCCCGTAATGCGTATTATCGTCATGCTCGCCGTTTACGGTTCGCTGGTACTAATCAACATCCGAGGGGTGCGCGAAGGGGCTGGCGCGGTCACTGTGATCACGGTGGCAAAACTCTTGCCTCTTTTACTGTTTATTTGCGTGGGAATATTTTTTATTCACGCGCCGAACCTTACCTGGAGCGGTTGGCCCGGTAGCAAGTCGTTAGGCGATGCCGTCATCCTGTTGATTTTTGCCTTCGTCGGAATCGAGGTGGCATTGATTCCGAGTGGTGAGGTGAAGAATCCGGCGCGTACCGTGCCGCGGTCCGCTTATCTCGCGCTAGTCATTACGACGATCATTTACATTTTGATCCAAATCGTAGGGCAGGGGACGCTCGGTGCTGACCTGGCGAATCATCCCGGCGCGCCACTTGCCGAATCGGCATCGAAATTTCTCGGCAACCTGGGCCGCACCATTCTTCTGGCTGGAGCTACCGTTTCGGCATTTGGATTTGTCACGAGCGACATCTTGAGTTCACCGCGCTTGATCTTTGCTTTCGGTCGCGATGGCGCATTGCCTCAATTTTTCGCGCACGTTCATCCGCGCTTTCGATCTCCGGACGTTGCGATTATCACTTACGCAGCCCTGGCGTTTGCGCTGTCAATCAGCGGAACCTTTGAAAAGCTCGCGGTCCTTTCAAACGTGGCTGTCCTGTTGATGTATATGCTCTGTTGCGCCGCCTGCTGGGTGTTGGTGCAACGAAACGTGCGAGCCGACGACGGCGGTCAGCCATTCAATTTTCCCGGAATGAGGGTCGTGCCTGCACTGGCAATTGTGGCCATCATTTGGATTCTCACGCACGCTACTGCCCGGGAATTTGTCGTGACGGGAATTGTGCTGGCGTCAGCCTCGCTTTTGTATTTCGTCCGCGTGGTACTCCGCCGGAAATCGTAGGCAAACTACGAAAACCGATTAGCTTGTGGCCATGCGCGACAATTACCTCGAGGATTATTATTCGTTCCTTCGGTTTCCGAGTGTTTCGACCGATGACAAATACAAAGAAAAGCTGCAGGACTGCGCACGATGGCTCGTGAACAGGCTCACGAGAATCGGACTGGAGACACAACTAGTTCCCACGCGCGGTCATCCCATAGTCTGGGCGCGCAACAAACACCGGCCCGGGCGTCGCACAGTTTTGATCTACGGACATTACGACGTGCAGCCACCGGATCCTCTGGAGCTCTGGGATTCGCCGCCGTTCGAGCCTGTGCTCAAGAATGGATATGTCTTTGCCCGCGGCGCAACGGACAACAAAGGTCAGATCCTTTCACATATTTTAGGTATTCAAGAAACCATTGAACAAAATGGCGAACTGCCGGTGAATCTGCATCTGGTGATCGAGGGTGAAGAAGAAATCGGTAGCGGGAACCTCGGCCCTTTTCTCGCAGAAAATCGCGACGCGCTCAAAAGCGACGTCGCGGTAGTGTCGGATACGGGGATGATTGAACGTGGTGTGCCGACCTTGAGTTATGGACTGCGCGGAGTAACAGCCTTGGAGATTAAAGTGACCGGACCTAAGATGGATTTGCATTCCGGTATCTTTGGAGGCGCCGTCCAAAATCCAATCACCGCGCTGGCGCAATTACTCGCCACACTTCACGATGGCGAGGGCCGCGTGGCAATTGCCGGGTTCTACGATCGCGTTAAGCCGTTGGAAGACTGGGAGCGCGAAGCGTGGCGCAAACTTCCCGTGGATGGCGACAAACTGATCCTAAAGGAAACTGGCGTGCCCGAGCTCTTCGGCGAAGCTGGCTACGATTCGGTCGAGCGTATCTGGGCGCGACCGACTGCCGAGATCAATGGAATCGGCGGAGGATATCAGGGGCAGGGGACAAAAACCGTCATCGGCAGTCATGCGATGGCGAAATTGACTTTTCGCCTGGTCCCGGAACAGGAAGGCGATGAAATTCTAAAGCTCGCTAGAGCGCATTTACAAAAAAATCTACCCAAAGGCGTCACCATGGAGATTGCCGACGGTCATAGCGGTCCCTGGTATCTCACGAATCCGCATTCGCCGCTCGGCGAGGCTGCCCAGCGCGCGTTGCGTAAAGCATTCGATCATGATCCCGCGCTCATCCGCGAAGGCGGTAGCATCCCGATCGTCTCACAGTTTCGCGGCATTCTGGGCATCGAAACGCTCCTGATGGGACTTGCTTTGGCCGATTGTCGCGCGCATTCACCTAACGAAAATTTTCCGCTCGAAAATTTCGAGGGCGGAATTCGTCTTAACAAAGCAATTCTGCAGGAGCTCGCATGATGCCATGTCGACTGAAGCGGAGACATCTCTCAACAACCGAACAGGACTTACAAATACAATTAGAATTTGATTCGCTCACTGCCCATTCGCTCAGCCTCCGGCCTCCCCGTCTATGTCGCGGCTTCCCAAGCGCTCCATTCTCGACGTGACCCTTGAGCGAAGGTCGAAAGGCTCGGACTGACAATAGGATGAAATGGCTTTTAATTCTTGCGATCTCGTTGGGCGCGTTTGCTGAGTCTGCAACGGCTGAAGAATCATTAGGCGCGAAGATTAAAAAGATTTTTGCGACACCAACACCAACCCCGAAAAGGAAGCACAAGAAAAGCTCAACAAAGAAAGAGACACCGACTCCGTCTCCGACCGGATCCCCAAGGCACAGAAAGGTTTCGCCGACTCCATCTCCAAGTTCAACACCGGAGACAAAACGAAAACACAAAAGAAAATCTCCCACGCCCAGCCCTAAGGAGACGGCCTCCCCAACTCCAACCGAAACTCCTGAGCCGACCGCGAAACACACTCCAGAAAAGAAAGGCGCTCCAGATGTAACTCTTTCGCCCGATGAAATAGTGGGCTACGAAAATTACCCCGCGAAAGTGCGGCAAATCATCGATGCCGGGCTTGCGTTAACAAAGCAAAATCTCGGGTACACCTACGGCTCAGCCGATCCTGCGAACGGCGGGATGGATTGCTCAGGGTTCATTTATTACCTTCTGAGCGAAAACGGATTCAAAGATGTG
>JBKPLD010000109.1:0-7035 GCA_046731415.1 Verrucomicrobiota bacterium | reverse complement strand
CTGGGAAAAAGACTCCAGCAAAACGCACCCCGGCACTTGGCAGGTCCGCACCAGGCCCCCAACTGCAGATGCCCGGACTTGGCGTCGGAGATGCCGATGGCGTCGCACTCGGCGTCGGAGTGGGAGATGCGCCCCCGCCTACAAAATTGAACTTGCCAATTCGCGTATGCCAATCCAGACCGGTGGACGTGTAGTATTCGTTCACATGCCAGAAGTCCATCCCATTGGCAGGATCAATGGACGTATAGGTATAATCGCCCCAGCGCGCGCAGGGTCCGCCGCCGCAGTTGCCGCTTTGGGAACCGGTTCCGCTGATCATGGTCGCTTCGCCTTGTGCGAGATTACTTGGCGGGTCGGCCTCGAGGCGTCCAGCATAGCGAATCGAGGGAAATTGACTGCTGCTCGATACAGAATAGCCGATGGCCGTGTTACCCGCATTATCGACGGCGATGCTGGGCATAAAGCGAAACAAACCGTCGTTGTTATTAGTCCAGGTTTGCTGCTGCACAGGGGTCGCGGGGAAATTGCCACCAGTGACATCAAATTGGTACCAGCGGACGCCTGTTGGCGAAGTGCAGTTTGGGTTGCCCGCGTCCTGACAGACAGTGCTATCCGCCCACAACGATTCCGTGCCGCCGCGATTTTGGTAAACGACGGGCGTCATGATCTTATCGCCCAAGGTCTCCAACTTGATGGTGCTTCCCAGTTGCGGCACGATTGAAAAGCCGCTGGCAGTGCTTTGAGCATCAACAAATGGGTCCACTGTCATCAGCATATTCGGGCTATGGTCGGCGCCCACGCCCAAAGTCGAAAGTCCCGGGTTGGCAAAATCGACATGAAAGAACCAACCTTTGACCTGGCTATAGATGGCAAAATTTGCATCAATAGCCAGCAGCATTTCATCCCTGGGCGTGGGCGGCGGATCACCCGTGCGAAAGTTCGCTGCAACCAGGCTATAGCCATCGCCCAGGCCAGATGGGGGGATTGTAAAGGCTATGGCGTTGGCAGGGCCGCCAGCGAGCATCGATACACGATCAAGCGCGAAAGCGCGTACCCCAACAAAGGTCGTGTTATTGATAAACAAGTTCACCGTAAAAAAATAGGCATTCTGCGTCCCGCCGTCGTTCCACATCGCGAACTTCGGGTAGTCGCCGAGTTGGTTGTTGTTGGCCGGGTCAATCTGGATCGCGTAGAGAGCCCAGGGGCCTGCGACGGGGTCGGGGCTCTGCGAGACGCCAATGCATTGGTAGAATTGTGTGCCAGGAAACGCGGGGAAAGCGAAATCGCTGATCAGCCAGCGATCTGCCTGATGATCATAGATGACAAATGGGTCGCCATCGTTCGCGTTCTGGCAAGGCGTGCCCGTCAGTCCAGAGAAGAATGAATTAAACGTAGTTGGCCCCGACAAACTGTTACCGTTCTTGTCGAAAACGTGGATTGTGGTATTGACTACTTCAACATAGTGATTTGGGCCGACATCACCGTCGGTGTCAGGCGGCCAGCCCGCACCACCCGACGTGAAGGTCGTCCCATCAAATGTGAGCAGCGGACCCGGCATAGTGGGTGTCGGTCGCCAAATATTCTTGAGAAGGTTTTGTACGTACGCGGAGACACCGTATCCTGACGGTGCGCCTGCCGATTGCGCGGCGCCATGCGGAAAACGTTTCAGGGATGCCTGCTCCGTTTCCATTTCATTGGGAACGTAAGGGAGGTGTCGCAAATCCGTGTTGAGAATAACCGGGCCCACCATCTGCACGACATCCGGCGTCTGTGTGCCAGGAGCATCCTGAGCACTGCGAGAGCGAGTGCTCTGTTGAGCCGCTTTTGTGCGATTCCCCTGGGCGAAGAGCGCCACAGCGATGCCGAGGAGGCAAAACATACAAGCCGTTAAAATGCGAAGATTAAAAAAGGCCGATTGCGAAGTAGATTTCTTTTTCATAGATGAAGTGGTTCCCTGCGAAGTAGAGTGCGGATGCTATCGGACATGCCAGAAGCGTGTCAACATTTTTTTAACTTTTTCCCGAAGTTCTAGCGCGATTACCGGCGCATTTTCGCACTGGTCCCGGGCGGAGGCGCGTCATCGGGTGCCGGGCTTTTGCGCGCTGCGCACGCCCCTGTGCCGCGACAGCCCCGGCGCGTTGTATCCATCCACACGAAGCGGTAACATTTCCGTTACCCATTCGCCCGGCAAAGTACAAATTTTTTGGAGTGCGGCGGGGCGTCGCCGCGTATTTCGTGGGCAAAACTCTTTCCGACTCGCCTAGTCTGGCCCTTACCAACTAGGGCCTTGGCGGTGGAGTCGGGCGAGCCCTCGGTGTTGGGAGGGTCCGGGGCGTCGGCGTTGGTCGTGGGGTAGGAGTTACAGTAGCTGTAGGCGTGGCACTGGGGGTAGCGCTAGGCGTTACTGTGGGTGTAACAGTTGGCGTAGGTGTAACTGAAGGTGTGCCTGTCGGACTTGGGGTTGGCGTGGGTACCTGTCCGCCGGGGAAAACTCGCACATAATAAACGTCTTGTTCGTGGCCGCCGACAGCTTGTGGGTTTTCATTGAACGTGGCCGCGTAGGCCACGTTGCCGCCGGTATTGTCCGACACGATTGTGATGTAATCGCCTATCTTTTGATTCTGCGGAAAACCAGCTTGAGGATTGAACGAATTGCTCACCGGAATATTAGGCGCCCATGTCACCCCATCGTCCGTGCTAAACGAATAGAACAACTGTGAGTCGATGTTATTGGCAGCGTTTCTTGTATCATACCACACCACATCAATCCGTCCATTGGGCGCGACTGAAAGGGTGCCAAACCAATGCCACTTGTTTGGATTAACGGGATCATCGTTGATTCGATGCGGCGCGCTGAAGGTTAGCCCACCATCTGTGCTCCGCGAGAACATCACGTTAGTTCCACTAACAAAATCCGGTGTGGTGCTGGCCAGCATGTAAACGTTATTGTTTGTGCCCGTACGATCCACGGCGATGAACGTCTGCCCGCAAAGCCCTATTCCATTGATGCCGCCCTGAATGAGATCGCCACCAAGGTCAACCGTAACGTTTTGATCGAAACTTGGCGTTACCTGTGGGTTCTGTGCATTCGACGAGCGAAGGCAGCGAAACGGGCTGCTTCCTCCGCCGACAAACAAATTGCCGTTGCTGTCTACCTCGAGCGTCCCCGTATCGGTAAAATTCGGAGGGCTGATAGGGGTCTGCCAGGTTACCCCGCTGTCGAGGGAGCGATTGAATGCGCCGAAGTCGCACGCGAAGAACTCGGTCCAAAACTGGTATAAGAATCCATGACCGGTGCCGCCAGTCGTATCAATCGTAAACCACTGTTTGTCGCCTCCGTGCCCCGCGCCATCGGGTGATTGCTCGATAAAGGTTTGGCCGCCGTCCGTTGAACGCCACACGTCATCGCAAAAATCGTCTCCACGAAGACTGAGATAAAAAAAGTTCCCCGTCTCATCGGACTTTGTCACTGGATCACTGCGGAAAACGCCCGGCTGCAGCACGCCGGGGAACGTCCAGTGAATGCCGCCATCAGTTGTGTAACCCCAGCCTCCCTGCCGGAAATCCGAGAAGATGCTGTCAAACTGTCTCCAACCGATCATCATCTTGTTGCCATCGGTTGGATCAACAGATATAGCTGGCTCATTTGCGGCGTCGCCGAGGATGTTGTTGCCACTTGCATCAACATTGGCTTGGTAACTGGTGAACACGCCAAATGGCGAGATCATGCGTGGCGAGGTCTCTATTTTCCGTGGAGGCGCCGGCGGCATGTTCTTAGATGTTTCCAGCGGCTCGTTCAGGGGCAGCTTGCGTATGGGCGCCAGCGTTTGTCCCGAGGCGTAGAGCGGCGCAAGCAGCAAACAAATGAGTAGGGTGCGTGAAACTGTGGAGCGTTTCATAATGGGTTAGGTGAGTATGTCGTCGAAGCGTTGAAAGGTTAAAGCGTTGATGCGATCCTCAATGCGTGGATCACTTCGCTGGCGCTGCTCTTAATCGCAAACGTCAATGGTGTCGAGAACTATCTGTGAACTCTTTGGTAACAGGATTGAAACTCGGATTCCTCTTGCCGGCGTGATTTTTCCCGAATTCCGAAAATCACGGTCTCGGCCTGGGAGTTGGACGCGCTCTCGGCGTCGGCACACTCCTCGGCGTGGGCGTTGGCCGTGGAGTAGCTGTAGGTGTGGCAGTAGGAGTTGGTGTTACACTGGGTGTGGGTGTGCTTGTCGGGGTTGGTGTTGGGCTGGGACCTCCCGCAGGCACCACGCGCACGTAATAGACGTCTTCTTCGTGCTGCCCGTTGTTCGGGTTAAAGTTAAAGGTTGCCGAATACGCTACGTTTCCGCCGGTTTCATCGGAGACGATTGTGATGTAGTCACCTATCTTGTTTTGGTTCGGATAGCCCTCAAAAGGATTAAACGCGTTACTCACTGCCACGTTAGGCGACCAGGTAACACCGGTATCGGTGCTAAAGGAATAGAACAGCTGAGAGTCAGTATTGTTGGCAGCATTGCGCGTGTCATACCAAACCGAAGGCGCCTATTTGACGCGACTGAAAATGTGCCAAACCAATGCCACTTGCCAGGGTTAACCGGGTCGTCATTAATCTTGTGGGGTGCGCTGAACGTTAATCCGCCATCTGTGCTGCGCACAAAGATGAGGTCTCTCCTTGTACCGCGCGGATGTGGTTCTGGGTGGAAAATCACCGCAGCCGCGTACTTGGTTTCGACTCACTAATTATTAATTGGCCGGAAGGGTTATGAAGCCAGGCGACCTCGGTCGCGGTGGCGGAGTAGGCCGGCCCCTCGGCGTCGGAAGAGCCCGCGGGGTGGGAGTTGGCCGCGGCGTAGGAGTAGGGGTAGCTGTGGGTGTAACAGTAACCGTTGGCGTCGGGGTGGGTGTCGGCGTCGGTACGCCTGATGGAGAAACCCTCACGTAATACACGTCTTGCTCGTGCTGTCCCGTGCCAGGGTTAAAGTTGAACGTAGCCGAATACGCGACATCGCCTCCGGTGTCGTCCGAAACAATAGTAATGTAATCACCTATCTTCTGTTGGACCGGCCAGCCTTCGTGCGGATTGAACGAATTGCTTACTGGAACGTTACGCGCCCAGGTAACACCGCCATCGGTGCTCCAGGAATAGAACAACTGCGAATCGATGTTATTGGCCGCGTTTCTGCTGTCGAACCATACGGAATCAATGCGTCCGTTGGGAGCCACAGCAAGTGTGCCGAACCAATGCCATTTATTTTCATTAACTGGATCGTCGGTGATCCGTTGGGGCGCGCTGAACGTTAACCCGCCGTCTGTGCTGCGTGAAAACATGACGTCGCTTCCGTTACTGGCGCTGAACTGCTGCACAGTAGCTATCATGTAAATATTGTTGTTAGTCGCAGTGCCGGACCGGTCCACTGCCAGAAAGATTTGGCCCGCCAATCCGCCTGGGTTGATCGCTGCGCCAAATAACAGGCTCCCGCCCAAGTTCACTGTCGTGACCTGGTCGAAGGTTGGCGTGACATTTGGGTCCTTCGCATTGCTCGATCGAACGCACCAAAACTGGCTCCCGCTGTCGCCCGCCCCGATAAAAAGATCACCGTTGCTGGCCACGTCGAGTGTTCCCCATTGAGGCGAGTTGGGAATACTAACCGGAGTCTGCCAGGTCGCCCCGCCGTCGGTGGATCGGTTGAATCCGCCGAAGTCACACGCGGCGAACTCGGTCCAAAACTGATATTGGAAACCATGCCCCATGCTTGTCGGCGTCCTATCGATGGTGAACCATTCCTTATCGCCGCTGTGTGCGCCTCCGTCAGGCGACTGCTCTGTCCAGGATTGCCCGCCGTTCGTAGAGCGCCAAATATCAGCGCAAAACGAATTAACCAATAGGCTGAGGTAGAAAAAGTTCCCGGTCTCATCGGAGTTCGTTACTGGATCGCTGCGGAAAACCTGATCTTGTAAAACGCCGGGGAAATGCCACGTAATGCCGCCGTCGGTCGTGTAGCCATAACCAGATTGGCGGAAATCGGATTGGACACTGTCAAACTGCCGCCAGCCCACAACCAGGTTGTTGTGATCTGTAGGGTCAACGGAAATTGAGGACTCGTTCGCGGCGTCGCCGAGGATGTTATTGCCATTGGCATCGACGTTCACCTGAAAACTCGTGAACGGTCCGAATTGGGAAATCATCCGCGGCCCCGTTTCCAGCCGGTAAATGTGCGCAGGCGGCATTGCCGGTTTTTCCAGTGGTTCGGTCATGCGTGGTTTGCTTGCTGGCGTTTGGCCTGACACGGCAGAAAACGCAAGGAACGATGAGAGTATGGTAGCTGCTAGTGGATAGCTAAGAGTCGATAATCTTTTATTCATCAGAACCGCCTAAGGGCAGGCCGTCTCCGTTTGTCGTTTGTGGATGCGTGTAGATGGAGTCGGGCCGCCCTCGGCTCGACAGCCACCGGAATCAAACTATCTCTGCCTTTTACTAATCACCACTCACTTATCACTGATCACTTTAGTCGTTACGACCTTGCTTACAACCGTTACCAAGTTCCCTTACCGCTGCATTCATGAAGGTTTTCGGATTACGCAATTTCTGCCCGTCCTTTTCGATTCCCGCCCAAGACCCGCTGTAGGGAAAGCTAACAGCTTCCCCTACAGTAAAAGGGTGCTCCCGTTCACGGCCTGGGATGCGGCGTCGGTCGCGGCCTCGGAGTGACTCTTGGCGTAGGAGTCGGTGTCGGACTCGGTGTTCCGCTTGGCGTAGGTGAAGGCGTCACGGTTGGTGTTGGTGTCGGGCTAGGCGCTCCACAAGGACTCACCGGACAATTGAAGATTTCCGTCGAAGCTATCGGTGTTACACTCGCGTCGTAGCCACCAGCTAGCCAGATGTTATTGGTCCCGTCGGTATCCGCAGCTGCGTTCCGCCTCGCATTCACAAATGGCTGGCCAACTGACCACGTGTTGCTAATCGGATCGTAGATGTCTACTTCGTTGGAGATGGCGTTAAATGCCCCTCCCAACACATACATCTGACCGCACAGGTTCAGC
>JBKPLD010000108.1:0-2099 GCA_046731415.1 Verrucomicrobiota bacterium | reverse complement strand
ATTGCCGGCGAAGATTAAGCAAAGCAGACGGCAAGCGAGACTCGTTCGTCAGAAACGGTTGATATTCGCCGGAGCCTTGCTCTTGATGGCTCTGTTCATCGCGTGGTCCACATATCAGCGTTTGCGAAAACGTGAAGGCATAATTGCGACTATTCCAGAAAAAAGCATCGCCGTTCTTCCGTTTGAAAATCGTAGCGCTGAAAAAAACAACGCTTTCTTCGCTGACGGCGTACAGGATGAGATTCTGACAGATCTGGCCAGAATTGCTGACCTCAAAGTGATCAGCCGCACGTCGGTGATGCAATACAAGGCAGGCACTGCGCGGGATGCGCGCGCCATAGCACAAGCATTGGGGGTTGCCTACCTTCTCGAAGGCAGTGTTCAGCGCGCTGGCGGGAAAATACGCATAAACGCTCAATTAATCGATGCACGGACTGATACGCATCGATGGGCGCAGAGTTATGATCGTGACCTGGCTGATGTCTTCGCCATCCAAACGGAAATCGCCGAAACGATTGCCAAACGTCTTCGCAGTGAGTTATCGGCAAACGAGAGAGCCGCGATCGAGAAGGCTCCCACGACCGACGTTGTCGCTTACGATCTGTATACACAAGCCGCCGGGCTCGCTAGCGATTTAACTGATCCGGTGCTGACAAAGGAGAAACTTCCCCGAGCCATTGCGTTGCTCAAAGAAGCTGTGACGCGCGACCGCCGCTTCGTGGCTGCCTGGTGTCTGCTTTCGAAGCTGCATGCTCGAATGTACTCGGCCGGTTTTGACCATACGCCGGAACGCCTCGAGCAAGTGCGGCGCGCCTTGGATGAAGCATCCGGGTACGAACCTAATGCAGGCGAAGTTCACCTTGCCCGGGCTAACTACTACTATGAAACATTGCGCGATTATCAGCGCGCACGCACGGAGTTAACGGTTGCCCGAAGTAAGCTGCCTAACAGCGCACAAACATACGAGCTAAACGGTTACATTCTGCGAAGGCAAGGCGAGTGGGAAGAAGCGACTCTCAGCCTGGAGCGCGCGGCCGAGCTAGACCCGCGAAACGTCCATACTCTTCAACAGCTGGCCCTCACTTATCAGCCACAGCGGCGTTACGCAGACCAAATACGAACATACCAGCGCGTCCTTGAGATTACGCCCCAGGACTGGATTACGCGTTTATATCTCGCGCTTGTCCCGATCGACGCTCATGCGGATGTTCGCCCCTTCCAGGCCTACTTCAAAAAAATGGCGGCGGAAGGTATTCCTTCGGGTGACCAGCCCGACGACATCAACTACGACTTGTGCGAACGATCGGCCGAGGCATACGCGCGCGGCCTGGCCAATTATCCGCTGGAGGGAGCGGTCAATGCCGGGGTGAACTACCCCCGCTCCTACTGGGAAGGTGTCGTTGCGTTTCTCGAGGGAAAAACGGCTCAAGCGCAGCACGCCTTCAACGCAGCACGGACAGAAGTAGCTTCGTCTCTCAAACAGACACCGGATTTGCCGGGAGGAATCAGTTTGCTCGGCCTAATCGATGCCGGGCTCGGACGCAAAGAAGACGCCATCCGTGAAGGCCGGCGCGCCTGCGACTTGCTACCCATGGAAAAGGATGCGCTCGACGGCGTCGTCATATCCACTAACCTGGCACAGATCTATACTTGGACAGGCGAGCCAGAGTCGGCGATCGAGCAACTCGAGACGATCGAACGGGTCCCTAACTATCTGAGTTACGGGCTGCTTAAGCTACAGCCATTTTGGGACCCGCTCCGTGGCGACCCGCGCTTCGAAAAATTGGTGGCCTCGCTTGCACCGAAGGATTGACCCGCTACAAACGCTCCAGCTAAACGGTCGAACTCCCCTCGCCTGCCCCGAATTGAATTCCTTGCGCCAGCGGGAGTTCGGTCGAAAAATTGATCGTGTTCGTCTGGCGGCGCATATAGCTCTTCCAGCAATCGCTTCCGCTTTCGCGGCCGCCGCCGGTATTTTTCTCTCCGCCGAATGCGCCGCCGATCTCCGCGCCACTCGTGCCAGTGTTCACATTCGCGATGCCGCAATCACTTCCGACCACGCTCACGAATTTCTCCGCTTCGCGCACGTCATTCGTAAA
>JBKPLD010000107.1:0-20460 GCA_046731415.1 Verrucomicrobiota bacterium | reverse complement strand
CAACCCCCAGTCATGTCTTCGGCGATTTACGAAACCGAACCAATCGGCTGCGAACCGGAAGCAGCAAAATTTTTAAACGCCGTTGTTGAATTTGATTACGAAGGCGATCCCATTCATTTGCTTGAAGAATTGCTTAGCATTGAGGAGTCGTTAGGCCGCAAGCGCGATCATGCCAAAAACGTTTCGCGCACAATCGATATCGACCTGCTCTACTGCGGCGACCGGCAGATCGATAACGAACGCTTGCATTTGCCGCACCCGCGGATGCGTTTGAGAAGATTCGTTCTTCACCCGCTTGCTGATATTCGGCCGGAATTGATCTTGACGGGAGGGAGGAAAACTGTGCGGGAAGCGCTCGCTGACCTTGGAGGATCTGGCGAAGTGGTTCGATTCGTAGATGATTGGTAGAGCTCGGTGCTAACCGCTGTAGCCAGGCCCTGTGGCCCTTCCCTGTGTGTGATGTACATTCCTGAGGCGGACCGTCGATAGGCCGGTGCCTACAACGTTTCCTACAGTTTGCGTTCTATAATTAGCGGCTGATCTTCCGACGAGATCCGATGAAAGATTTTCGCAAAATGAAACAACGCGGCGAAAAGATCACCGCGTTGACGGCTTACGATTATCCCACGGCGCGTCTGCTGGACGAAAGCGGGATCGACATTATTCTGGTCGGCGACTCGTTAGGCATGGTGGTGCTTGGTTGCCAGGACACGACCGGAGTAACGCTGGAAGAAATGTTGCACCACACCCGCGCCGCTGCTCGTGGCGTTAAACAGGCGTTACTCGTAGCAGATTTGCCGATCCATACGTATGACACGCCTCAACAGGCTGTGGAGACCGCCAGGAAATTTGTCGATGTCGGCGCGCAGGCAGTGAAGCTTGAAGGCGGCCTCAGTCATGTAACGCAAATCGAAGCGATCACAAAAGCAGGTATCCCGTTTATGGCGCACATCGGCATGCTACCCCAAAGTGTGCGGGAGGAAGGCGGCTACAGGATCAAGGGCCGCACTCAATCTGAGGCAGAAGCGCTGCTGGCCGATGCGCGCGCTGTCGAAAAAGCCGGCGCGTTTTCTGTCGTGCTGGAGATTGTGGTCGCGGATATCGCGAAACAGATCACAAAAACAATTGGCATCCCAACCATCGGCATCGGATCCGGCAAGCATTGCGACGGGCAAATTCTAGTCACGCACGATTTGATCGGACTCTTTCCGTGGTTCACGCCGAAATTTGTTTCACCCGAAGCACGTGTGGCAGATGAAATCCGGCGTGCCGCCGGAGCGTTTATTGAACAAACGCGCAGCGACGCAAGATAGGCTGTCAGCCTGTCTTGGCAAAGAGGCATCCGGTCTGTTAAGGTTTGTGTCTGGCGGGAGAGCCAAGATGGGTGTCTTCCGTCTACGCCGTGGCTGGAACGTCCAAATGTGGTATCTTCTCAGCCGCAATGAGAGTTTCCGATTTCAACGACTTTGACCGGTTTGAGACTGAAGGGCTGCTCGCGGGAAGCAAGGAGCGCAGTTGGCTCTGGTTTGGATTGATTGTATCGCTGGCGATACATTTCGCGCTGTGCGCCTACTTTTATCGGACACGGTTCCAGTCGATTGAAAGCCTGGGTGCTCAAAACGAGCAGACACCAACGTTCAAGGTCAGAAGCATTAGCACATCGGATCTGGGCAAAAGCAGTGTCGACCAGACTAATCCTGCAGCAAAACCGAACCCGGATAACACTGATGTGCAGTTGCCCGACGAGAAGAAATCGTTCGACAAACTTTTGCAGGATATTCAAGCGAGCGCGGCGCTTCCCGACGACACGCGGGACGTTTTGCCTGATCAGCCCAAGGTGGAACAGCCAGAGGTAAATACTGTCCTGACCGAAATTGAGCATTCAACTGCGCAGAGCCTGGCAACTGATCCAAATGCTTTGCACGAACAATCGCTGCTCAACAATAGTTCGCAGTCAGGCCGTCCACAGCCTGCGCTCAGTGGAACGGAATTGGCAACGAGTACGACAATCAAGCGTCCCAACACGTTTACTAGCAAGCTGCCCGGCGACAGCGCGGGACCAAACAAGGGGCACACAGCCGGTTTTAGTGATCTGGATCAGCTGCTCGCCCAAAAAGGCCCGCTTGGGTCGGGTACTAAACTGCGGCTGCCGGACGATCAGTTGTTCGAATATGACAGCGACGTGCTGCAAGCCAGCGCCATCACGCAACTGCAAAAGCTCGGCACTCTCATCCAGCGCAACCCGAAGGCGACCTTTTCCGTGGAAGGTTACACGGATTCATTCGGCTCATTCGAATACAATCTCGATCTGAGCCAGCGTCGCGCGGACAGTGTGAAGCGCTATTTGGTAGAGGCAATGCGAATCAACCCTGCGCAGATCGAAACGCGGGGCTACGGCGCCGCGAAATTCCGAGCGTCGCCAAACGGATCAATTGAAGAACAGAGTCCCAACCGACGAGTGGAGGTTGTGGTGCACACGAGCGAGGGCTAGAACAGAATTGCGGATCATGGATGGGGCGGTTCTGCAGCGGCGCTCTATGAGCGCCCTTGTAGCCACGGCGCTATGACGCCGGGTTTGCGGGTACAACACGCTAAAACACCTCGACACAGCGAGGCGGCTACAACACCTACCAATTTTTGATCCACTGATTTGGATCAGTCGAATTTACAGTGCTCCACAAATCAAATGTGGGATTGTAGCCTTTGGGCGTCACAGGGTCAGCCTGGTTGGCGGTCGAATATCCATAGCTGTTACCGAATGGATCGGCAATTGCGAAGACTGTTCCCACACCTCCGGCAGGCAGCAGCATGTTCGGCTTGAATTGCATGTAGCTCTTGCCAGTTGGACTGCGATTGCCACTGCTGTCGCCACTCAACTGCGTATACAGGTAAAAGCTGGCATGCTGATACACGGGTTGTGTGGCATTAAGGTTCTGCCGCGCATTGAGGGTGTCCGTATATTGGGTTGTTGTGTTATCTCTTGGATAAATCCCATTATCCGCCTTGTAACTCTCGCAGGCAGCGGACAAGGCGGCGATTTCCGTTTCGGCGCGTGCGCGCGCGCCTTTCTTTTGGACATAGCCGACTGTGCTCAGAATTAATCCGGTCAGAATGATGATAACGGTCATAGCGACGATCAGCTCAATGAGAGTGAAGCCGGTGTAGCGGCGCTTGTGCCAAGCGCCGACCCTGTAGGAAAAGCGTTTGGCACAAACGCTTCTACAACATTCGTCATTCGTCATTCGAGCTTCGTCATTCCCGCCGCAGGCGGGTCATGTTTGTTGTTGCAAGCCGGTAATGATGCTGATCAGCGGGGTGAAGAGGGCAAGCACGATGGTGCCAACGATCAAGGCTAGAAACACAATCATGATGGGCTCGAGCATCGACGTGAGCGCCGCAACCGCGTTGTCGACCTCGTCGTCGTACACGTCGGCAATCTTTAGGAGCATATCCGGAAGCTTACCGGTTTCTTCACCCACATCGATCATGCTGATCACCATCGGCGGAAAGGCGCGACTGGTTTCCAACGGTTGCACGATCGATTCACCTTCCTTCACGCTGTTGTGTACCTGCGCGATCGCGGCGGCAATAGCCGCATTACCCGCGGTTTCACGAGTGATGTTCAACGCCTGCAAAATCGGCACACCGCTTGTCACCAAGGTTCCAAGTGTGCGCGCAAATCGCGAGATTGCCGTTTTCCGATTTAGATCGCCAAAAAGCGGCATGCGCAGTTTGAAACTGTCAATGACGAACCGTCCGCTTCGCGTGCGGCCAATGAATTTGTAAGCCGTCACTATGACGATGACTGCGCCCAGCAAAATCAGGCCGTGATTCTTCGCGAAGTTGCTCGCTCCGATCACGAACTGGGTGATGACCGGTAGCGGCTTATCACCGAGCATGTCGTGAAAGATCGCTTCGAATTTCGGTACAATGAACACCAGGAGAAACCCCATGATGCCAACTGCCATTGTCATCACAATGATCGGGTAGACCATCGCGGATACGACCTTGTTCTTAACCTTGGCGGCTTTTTCCTGGAAGGCCGAAAGCCGATTGAGCACCAGTTCGAGAACGCCACCGACCTCGCCGGCCTTGACCATGTTGACGTACAAATTGTTAAAAATCCGCGGATGCAAAGCCAGCGCGTCGGAAAAAGTGTTACCACTCTGGACCGAATCGGAGAGCTTATTGATGGTGTTCTTCAAAACTTTATCCCGCTCTTGTTTGGCCAGGACGGTTAAGCTACGCAGAAGCGGCAGTCCGGAATCAATCAGCGTCGCCAATTGACGCGTGAAAATCATCAGGATTTTTGGCTTAACCTTCGTACGCTGGAAAAGAGCAATTCCGCCCTTCGCACGCGGTTTGGTCACGCGCGCAATCTTGGCAGCGCGCCGCCGCGCTGCTTTGTCTTCGGCGCGAGCTATAGCCTCCTCGTAAACACTGGTAGGGAAATAGCCGGCCTGGCGTAGCCGTCCGATCGCGTCATTGGTCGAAGCAGCTTCAACTAACCCGGTCGCTTCCTGTCCCCGGGAATCGAGAGCTACGTAGTTAAAGCGCGGCATGACGAACGATTTTAGTTAGCTGAGGATGCCATGTCGAGCATATGCCAAATGACGACTGACCAGGGAAGTCATTAATTCGGGATTCGCCATTGCTCACGTATATCTCAGCACTTCCTCGACGGTGGTGTCGCCAGCGAAGATGCTGCGCAATCCGTCCTGGCGCAGCGTTACCATACCAAGCTCCACGGCCTTTTGCTTCAAGGTTACCGTCGGCGCGCGTTCATTGATCAGTTCACGAATGGGATCGGTGATTCTCAGAAGCTCGTAGATTCCCTTTCGCGCCTTGTAGCCCGTGTTGTTACAAGTGTCACAGCCTTTGCCATAAAAGAACTGTTTGTCGCCGACGTCCTGCCGAGAAATTCCCAGTTCAGCCAGTAACGTCTCACTCGGTTTATAAGTTGTGCGGCACTGTCGGCAGATACTGCGCAGCAAACGCTGACCGAGAACTGCCTCCAACGTGGACGAGATTAGAAACGGCTCCACACCCATGTCGATTAAACGCGTGATTGCGCCGGGCGCGTCGTTTGTATGGAGCGTGGTGAAAACAAGGTGTCCAGTCAGGGACGCTTGAATGGCAATTTGCGCGGTCTCGAGATCGCGTGTCTCGCCCACCATGATGCGGTCTGGGTCCTGGCGTAAAAACGATCGCAAGACGCGCGCAAACGTGAGACCGATGGATTCGTTCACAGGGACCTGAACGATCCCTTCCAGATCGTACTCGACCGGCTCCTCTGCGGTCAGGAGCTTTGAATCAATCGTATTGACCTTACGCAGGCAGGAGTAAAGCGTCGTTGTCTTTCCAGAGCCGGTCGGTCCCGTCGCAATGAAGATGCCATTGGGACGCTCGATCATCTCCAGCAGAAAATTGTAGATGTAATCGGGCATTCCGAGTGCTTCGAGGTCCAGATTTACGATGCTGCGATCAAGAACCCGCAACACGAGGCTCTCGCCGAATTGAGTGGGCAATGTTGAAACCCGAAGATCGACGTTGCGTCCGGCAATATGCTTCTGAATGCGACCGTCCTGGGGCAACCGTCGTTCTGCAATGTTCATATTTGCCATTACTTTCAGCCGCGAGATGACGGGCAAAGCAAGATGACGCGGCGGTGGCGACATTTCATAAAGGGCGCCATCAACGCGATAGCGAATCTTGAACTCATTTTCGAATGGCTCGAAATGAATGTCGCTCGCGCGGTCCTGGATCGCCTGGTAAAGGATGAGATCGACAAAGCGAATGATCGGCGTCGCGTTTGCTTCGGCTTCGACTGCCGCTTCGCCGTTTCCCTCGGCCCCGACTGAAGCCGAGAGAAGTTCGCCAGATTGGCCGAGCTGCTTGAGAACATCCTCCATGCTGGTCGTATCGCTGCCGTAATGTTGCTTGATGAGGTTTTCGATTTGATCCTGCGGCGAAACGACGACTTGAATGTCTTTGCCGAGCGCGAAGCGAAGATCTTCCACGACCTGCAGATCGAACGGATCGATGAGCGCGACTCGCAACGTCGTCCCGCTCATTTCAATTGGGAGCGCGCCATGTAACCGAGCCAGCCCACTCGGAATGAGATGCAAAATCGCCGGGGTGATGTCGCGTTCCGCCAGATCGACAAAATCGGTGCCGAGGCCGTTTGCAATTGTCAGATAAAAGCCGTGCTCATCGATGAAGCCGCCGTCAACCATGGCTTGCTCCACGGTTTTCCCGTTCAATTCTACTTCACTCAGTACGTCTTCGGCCTGCGACGGTTCGAGCACCCGCTGCTCAACAAAAAATTCGGCTAACTGTTTGTCCGTCATGTTTCACTAGCTCACATCGCCTACTGTAATGGAAATAACTTCTTCCGCAGAGGTGACGCCGGCGAGCACTTTGCGGATCCCGTCTTCACGAAGGGTACGCATGCCAAGTTCACGCGCTCGTTGCCGCAACAACAAAGTCGGACTGCGTTTGTTGATCATGTGGCGTACCTCGTCGTCGATCTCGAAAATTTCAAAGATGCCCATCCGACCCTTGTAACCGATTTGGCGGCATCGGTCGCACCCTACCGGCTTCATTACTTGAGCCTCGGAGAGCTGACCGGGCTCGATTCGCAATGCGCGCAATTCGGTCTCGCTGAGTTCCGTCGGTTGCTTGCAGTGTGCGCATAATCGGCGGATAAGCCTTTGCGCCATGATTGCTCGCACGGAAGAAGCCACCAGAAAAGGCTGAACACCGAGATCGATTAATCGCGCGACGGCAGAAGGGGCATCGTTCGTGTGGAGCGTACTGAAGACCAGGTGACCGGTGAGGCTCGCATTCGTAGCAATGCTCGCTGTCTCGAGATCTCGAATTTCACCAATCATGATGATGTTCGGCGCCTGGCGCAGAATGGAACGCAGGGCTGCCGGAAAAGTCATCCCGATCTCGCTATTAACCTGCACCTGATTGATGCCCGTCATTTGATACTCGACCGGCTCTTCAACCGTGATGATTTTGCGGTCGGGCTTGTTGATATAGTTGAGACAGGCGTACAGCGTGGTGGTCTTTCCGGAGCCCGTAGGGCCGGTGACGAGCAAAATGCCGTCCGCCAGTTTGATCAGGCGTTCGAACGTTTCCTGATCGTCTGAGAAAAATCCAAGCTCCGGCAAGCCGAGTTTCAGGCTGGATTTATCAAGGAGACGCATCACCACGCCCTCACCATGATTGGTAGGAATCGTCGAGACACGAAGATCGATTGGCTTTTTTTTGATTTTTACCTGGATGCGTCCGTCCTGTGGCAGGCGTTTCTCCGCGATGCTCATTGAACCGGTCATGATCTTGAGCCGGCTGATGATGGCTGATTGCAAACGTTTCGGCGGCGCTTGCATCTCCTGCAAAACGCCATCGATTCTGAAGCGAACCCGAAATTTCTTGTCCAGTGGTTCCAGATGAATATCACTGGCGCCAGCGCGATGTGCCTCGATCAGCAACATTGACACCAGTCGGATAATTGGCGCGTCAGCCTCGTCGACTGCGCTCGCTTCCAAGCCGTCGCCAATTTCCAATCCAAGATCGACATCTTCTCCGATTTTTTTCTGAAGAACATCGGCTGCTTCGTCGGCCGTCCCGTAGTATTTAATCAATGCGTCGCGAATTTTCTGGGGGCTGGTGCACACCAGTTCTAACTCGCGCTGCAGGAGAAAACTCAGGCTGTCGATTGTATCGATGTCGAGCGGATTACCGACCGCCACCACCAGACCGGTTTCGCCGAAGGCGATGGGAATCACTTTAAAACGGCGCGCGTCTTCGCCCCGGATCTGATTGATAATCTGCGGCGGGATCACCATGGAAGAGATGTCGATCCAATCCATGTGCGCTTGCGCTGCGAGTGTGCGCGAGATTTCCACGTCGGAGACGACTCCGTCGTTGATCAAAATATCGACTACGCCAGGCTCGCCGTTTAGAAGTGACCGCGCGCCGTCGATCTGCTGACGCGTGATGAGTCCACCCTCTTCGAGGACTTTGAGCACGTACTCTTCGTTCTGTTGCACCTGGGAAGAATGCTAGAGGCCGCGAAGTTTACTGCAAAACCGCGAAATTTCCAGCGTCGGTAAAGGAACAGCGCGACGTTCCTGCCAAGCACAATATCATTCCACCGTCACGCTCTTAGCGAGATTGCGTGGTTTGTCGACATCACGGCCGAGCTCGACTGCGAGGTGATAAGCGAGAAGTTGAAGCGGCACGACAGCCAGAATAGGCATTACGTACTCGGGGGCTGCCGGGAGCGCGATGATATCATCAGCAATTTCTTTGAGCTGCTTTGCGCCATTTCCGCTGGTCACGGCGATGATTGGGCCTTTGCGGGCTTTTACCTGTTCGATGTTGTTGAGGTTTTTGGAGAACACTGAATCGTCCGGCGCGACAAATACCGAAGGAAGATCAGGACGAACCAGTGCAATGATACCGTGCTTTAACTCAGCGCTGGGATGCCCTTCCGCAAACAGGTAGGTGATCTCCTTCATTTTGAGCGCGCCTTCGAGTGCTACGGGAAAGTTGAACTGCCGCCCGAAGAAAAGCATGCCGCTCGCATTGGCATACTTTTTAGCAATCGTCTTAATCTGATCGCTCAGGTCCAAAACCGCTTCGAGCTGGCCGGGCAACGCTTCCAGTGCTTCAATCACGCGGCTTCCGTCTGTTGCCGAAAGGCTTCGCATCCTTCCAAAGAGCAGTCCGAGCAGCGTAAGAATAACAAGCTGCGAGGTAAATGATTTCGTGGCCGCGACGCCGATTTCCGGTCCAGCGTGCATGTAAACTCCTCCGTCGCTCTCGCGCGCGATCGTGCTTGCGACGTTGTTACAAATTCCCAGGGTACGAAAACCTTTGCGCCGGCTTTCGCGTAATGCACCGAGCGTGTCCGCGGTTTCACCGCTTTGGCTGATGGCGAAGACCAGTGTCTCTGGAGTCATCGGCGTGTTGCGATGACGGAACTCGCTCGCGTATTCGACTTCAGTTGGAATGTTGGCGAGTCGCTCAATCAAATATTCACCAACCCTGCCGGCATGGAGTGCCGTGCCACAGCCCATGAGAACGATACGGCCGACATCACGAAGCTCGGGAGGCGCCATGTTTAAGCCGCCCAGCTTCGCGGTGGATTCCTCCGGATTGAGACGGCCGCGCATCGCGTCGCGAACGGTGTTCGGTTGCTCAAAGATTTCTTTGAGCATGTAATGGGGGTAATCCCCTTTGCCGATGTCTTCGGCGGTAAATTCAACCTTGCTGACTGGATGCTCGCTGCTATCTCCCGCAAGTGAAGTGATCTCGAACTTGTCTCGACCTGCCGCGACCACATCGAAGTCGTTTAAATAAACAGCGTCGCGGGTATAGGCGACGATCGCGCTCACATCACTGGCCAGAAAATTTTCGCCGTTCCCCACGCCAAGAACGAGCGGGCTTCCACGACGCGCACCGATCATGAAATCCGGCACATCGGCATGGACCAGAGTGATACCATAGGTGCCTATCACCTGTCTGAGCGCGGCGCGCACAGCTCCCAGGAGGCGCACCTTTTTTTCCGGGACATCCACTGTGGTGGCGCATGATTCGTCGTAAAGTTTTCCAATCAAATGCGCGAGCACTTCGGTATCGGTTTCAGAACGAAAGCTCGTGTCACCGCTCCGGATCAGCTCGTCTTTGAGCATCTGATAATTTTCTATTACGCCGTTATGGACCAGGGCGAGTTTGCCGCTGGCGTCGAAATGCGGATGAGCGTTCTGATCGGTGACCTTGCCGTGTGTGGCCCAGCGCGTGTGACTGACACCGAGCGAACCCGAAACCGGTTCTTTCCTCATCAGGTTTGCCAGCGCCGCGATGCGTCCGGCGCATTTGCGGGTTTCCAGACGTCCGCCGTTTACAACAGCGATTCCGGCTGAGTCGTAGCCTCGATATTCAAGACGACGCAGCCCATCGAGCAAAATGGGCGCCGCTTCCGCGCGCCCAACATAACCAACTATTCCGCACATGTTTGTTTGGACTGTAGCGGCGGCTGTCCTGAGCCGCAACAAACTCCAAACAACAGGCGCTAGCTATAGCTTCGCAAAAAGCTCACGGGTGGTTTATTGATGGACGGATGGAGGCCGAGTCCCAGCGCGATTCACTCACAAAAAATCCGGCACAGGTCGGGGCTCTGCCGCCAGGCACAATCCAGCGAACGCTCGCGATCATTATGGGCGGCGGCGCCGGCACGCGTTTGTTCCCGTTGACCAAGGACCGCGCAAAACCGGCCGTGCCGCTTGGTGGCAAATATCGCATTGTCGATATCCCCATTAGCAATTGTCTGAATTCTGGGCTGCGCTCGATTTATGTGCTGACCCAGTTCAACAGCATGTCGCTGCATCGGCATATTCAGGCCAGTTACAAGTTCGACAATTTCTCGCGCAGCTTTGTGGACATTCTCGCTGCGCAACAAACGCCGGCCGGGTCGCAATGGTATCAGGGAACCGCGGACGCTGTCCGGCAAAACATGCGTTACTTTCTCGAGAGTCCATTTGATTATTATCTGATCCTGAGCGGCGATCAGCTTTACCGGATGGATTTTCGCGCGCTGCTGCATCAGCACATTCGGCTGGGCGCGGACATCACCCTGGCCACCAAACCCGTTACACTGCATCAGGTTTCTGAGTTTGGCATCATGCAGAGTGGCGTTGACCGGCGGATCACGCGTTTTGTCGAGAAGCCAACCGATGAAGCGATTTTGCAGGAAATGAAAATGAGCCGGGAGCTGCTCCGCGCCATCGGTTCCGACCAAGACGAAGAATTGTTCCAGGCCTCAATGGGAATTTACGTGTTTAACCGCGAGGTGCTTATCCAATCTTTGCAGAACGATCTCTTCGATTTTGGAAAACACATTATCCCGCTATCGATTCAAGACCGCCATGTCAGTGCCTTTATCTTTCAGGGTTATTGGGAAGACATCGGAACAATCCGCGCATTTTACGAGGCGAATCTGGATCTCACCGATGTAGTGCCGGAGTACAGCTTCTTTGAGCCCGAGGCTCCGATTTACACGCATCCGCGCTTTTTGCCCGGAAGCAAAATCAACGGCGCCACGCTCCGACAGGCGATTATTTCGGATGGATGCATCATCTCGGATGCGCATCTGGAGCGATGCGTGGTGGGAATACGCAGCGTTATTCAGAGCGGTGCGACGATCCGAAACAGCATCGTTATGGGCGCGGATTATTTTGAATTAGAGCAAAGCGATTCGTCACAGCTGCCCATGGGGATTGGCCGCAATTGTGTAATCGATCGCGCCATCATCGACAAAAACGCACGTATCGCCGATGGCGTTGTGATTACACCGGAAGGTAAGCCGCCAAATTTGGACGCAGACAATTACTTCATCCGCGACGGCATCGTCGTAATACCCAAAAACGCAGTCATTCCACCGGGTTTCTGGATTTGATCCGTAGCCGCTTCGCTCTGCGAAGCGCTTCCGGGCGAGGTTAGCAATGCGGTGATGACGGTCTCACAGGGACTCGGCTACCGCTATCGTCTGTCGGTCATTCCCGCAAACTGCCCCGTGGTCTCCCATTTTTCTTGCTTGTTCCACGGGATCATCGAGTCGTGACGGTCGTCCGGATCTTGGACCAGGGCAGTTTCCTTCTGCGTTGCACATGAGGTCATGGTTACCACGAACGCACACAGCAGAACGGGGATGACGATTGTTCGAAGGTTACGGACTTGTGCCAGCATAAATCACGTTATCTCCAGGTTGCATTTGAGCGCCGCGCGCCAAACTGTTGCTGATGATATCGCCGATAGCGGTCGCCGGTTCAACTGAAGAAATGCGAATTTTTCCAATCAACGCCCCATCCCGCAGAACAAGCATCTCCGCATTCGACTCGACTCCGTGGCGAGCGCCGAGATTCAATACCACGAAGTTATATGCCTGATTAACCGCAAGGACTGTCCCGCGCAAACCTGTTCGGCGTGGGTTAGTCTCACGAATGGCTTCCCTCACAGTTTCCCGCCGTTTTTTTCCTTCCTTCGGCTGCTCCGCGTGCTCTTGCATGTCCTGGAGTTTTTCGGAAAGGAAAGCCTTTTCTTTTTCTGCGCTGTCCAACTGACGGCGGAGATCATCGAGTTGCGACTGCAAATCCGCGGCGGGCGGCACTGCTGTAGCGGGGCTGTCAGTCGCCGAAGCAGTCGAATTTTTTCCTGCGTCTGGCACGCCCGTCTGCAAAGAAGCGATCTCTTTCTGATTCTCGTCTACTTTGCCCTGTAGATCGGCTTTCTCTTTCTGTATTTGCGCGAGCTCTGCCTCGGCTTTTGCGGCCCGGGTTTCTGCCTGTGCGAGTTTGCCTTGTTCTTCTGCGGTGCCGCCAGTCGAAGTATTTATCCTCTCGCGTGTGCGGCGTTCGGCTGCATCGCGCGCAGCCTGTGCAGTCGCCACCCCTGTGCGGAGGGTCTTTATTTTTTGGCCGTTAAGAAAACCGAAGACCGCTGCCAATAGGAGCAGCACGGTGGCCAATCCGGCCACGCTTTTCGGTGTGAGAGTTGAGACCACCGATTGAGGCTGCGCCATCGAATCGGCTTTTTTAAACGAATCACGCAGAAACGCAATCCTAATTTCAACCGAGCCGTTTGAGGCAAATAATTGCGTCCAATCGCGATTGCGTTTCTCGATATTTCAACCGATAGACATTCCGTGGGACAACAGCATCGTGTACGAGCCAAACGCAAGCGACATAGAGCGTATCTACAGCGCAAGAAAGCGGCTTTGCGAGTCAGCGCCAGACCAGCATCAGGCAAACAGCGGACAAAGAAGGAGCCGGCAGCGGCTGCAGAGGCGTCATCCTGAGCGAAGCGAAGGATCTCGTCCACTTGGCGCAGCATCCACAACGTAGTGTGAGAGCCACTTCGAAGGTGAGGTTCCTCGCTCCGCTCGGAATGACCGATACGTATAAATGTAGCGATGGCGCACCGACCCCGTTATCTCATAGTCGATGGGCACAGCGTTATTTTTGCCTGGCCTGAATTGCGCAAGTTGCACGCGCGGCGGACCTCGCTAGCGCGCGAGGCGTTGATCAAGCAGTTGCGAGATTACCAGGATTGGACCGGTGTGCGTGCGGTAGTCGTCTTTGACGGCAAGGGAAGAAGGATCGAAGCAACTTCCGGCCCAGCTGACGTGCAGGTCTTTTATTCCCGCACGGGCCAAACGGCCGACGCCATCATTGAGCGACTGGCGAGCAAATATGCCAAACGGTTCGAGTTATTCGTGGCTACCTCTGACTCCATGGAGGGAGAGACGGTTGCAGCGTGCGGCGCAGAATGGATCTCACCTGAAGCGTTGCGGGGGCTGCTTTCGAGTGCGCGATGAGATCAGGATCCCAATTTCTTCTCAATCTCTTTTACGCGCGCGAAGAGTTTTCCAAGCCGGTGGATCCAGGCAATCTGTTGCTTTGCTTCGGCAATAGGGACGGCCGGAGAACCGAACCACACGCCGCCGGGAACCCTCTTAGATATGCCGCTCTGCGCTGCGATGATACTGCCATCGGCAATTTCTACATGGCCAACAATGCCCACCTGGCCGGCCATTGTGACGCGCTCTCCCACGCGCGTGCTGCCTGATATCCCAGTCTGTGCGACGATCACGGAATTCTTTCCAATAATCACGTTGTGCGCAATCTGCACGAGATTGTCGATTTTCACCCCTTGCTGGATCCAGGTCCGGCCAAATCGAGCGCGATCAACGGTCGTGTTGGCACCAATCTCGACATCATCATCGATTTGTACAATCCCGAGCTGCTGGATCTTTTGCTGCTGGCCATCGACCACTTCAAAGCCAAAGCCGTCCGCACCAATCACCGCTCCGCTGTGAACGATTACTCGCGAACCGATCCGACTTCGCTCACGAATGGTCACGAGCGGATAAATCAGGCACAGGGATCCGATTATTGCTTCATGTCCAATGTAGCTTCCCGCGCCAATAATTGTGTCATCGCCAATTTGGGAACCGTCTTCGATGACCGCATGAGGCCGAACTGAGACACGTTCTCCGAGGCGAACGCCTGATCCGACAATCGCACTCGGATGAATTCCCGGCGCAAAGGTGATCGGTTTCGGCGCAAATTTGAGCACAACTTGTTCGAATGCCTTGGTAGGATTTGCGACGCGAACCTGGGCGGCAGTTAGCGGTTCAGCGAAATCGGGCGGAACGAAAACAGCGGAAGCTCGTGTTTTGCGCAGCAGGCCGACATATTTTCGATTAGCAAAAAAACTGATCTCTCCGCTGCTGGCTTCTGCAAGTGATGCAGCGCCTGTGATCGTCAGCCTTGGATCGCCAACCAAATCGCCGCCAGACATACTGGCCAGTTCTTGAAGAGTAAAAGACACCACTGAAGTTCTTTACACCGTTGAAGTCGATCGGCGGTCGCAGACCGCCGCTACAGTTCGCCGTCGGGCGGACTCGCCGACTTGTCCGCCATAGCCTTGGCGGAGGTGGATTCGCTGTTTCATTCTTGTTTCCAGCGAGGCGGCCGCTTGTCAACGAATGCCTGAATGCCTTCGAGCGCCGCCTCATCCATCATGTTGCAGGCCATGGTTTGCGCAGCCGCTTCATAGGCTGGGGCAATGCCCAGTTCAATCTGCCGGTAAAAGAATTCTTTGCCGATCGCCACTGCCGCGCGTGGCTTTGAAATGATTGCTGCAACTAGTTTTTCAACTTCGGCATCGAGCTGTTGGGGTTCCACGACGTGGTTAATCAACCCCCGCACTTTTGCTTCTGCGGCGCTGATAAATTCGCCTGTTACGAGCATCTCGAACGCCGCCTTACGCGGAACGTTGCGCGAGAGCGCGACGCCCGGCGCTGAGCAAAAAAGGCCAAGATTAACTCCGCTGACCGCGAACTTCGCGGTGCTCGATGCGAGAGCGAGATCGCACATTGCTACCAACTGGCAGCCTGCAGCGGTGGCCACGCCTTGAACGCGAGCAATCACAGGCACAGGCAATCGCTGGATGCACAGCATCATCTCGGAACACTGACTGAAGAGCCTCTCGTAGTACTGGAGCGAGGGCTCTGCGCGCATCTCTTTTAAATCGTGACCGGCGCAGAACGCTCTACCCTGCGCTGCGAGAACGACCACTCGTAATGATTCGTCTTCGGCTATTGCCTCGAATTCTCGCCGTAGTGCTGTGAGCATTGCTTCTGACAAAGCGTTGAATGCGCGCGGGCGATTCAGCGTCAGCGTGACTACGCCGCGCTCGTCGCGCGTGCGGGAGACAACCAATTCCTCGCGCTCCAGCCGTTTCGCCGTCGGGACGGGTTCGATTGATGCGGGAGCAGCTTTCACGGGCTTGGACGTTTGAACGCTACAACCAAATCCGAGATCTGAAAAATTTAGTTTCCGTTTGCAGCGACTGGCAACATCATCTGACGAGCTTGGAAGAGTGGAAACGACGCGTAGCCGGCTCGAGTATTCTCATTTATGAAGATCGTCGCGATCGCTAATCAAAAAGGCGGCGTGGGGAAAACCACTACGGCCGTGAACCTTGGCGCTGCGCTAACCGAGACAGGTCATCGTATTTTGATTATCGATCTTGATCCGCAAGCCAACGCTACCAGCTCATTTGGGTTGCAAGCAGTAGAGCAGACCAGTCTTTACGAACCGTTGATCGGCGACGCCTCCATTATCGAAAGGATTTTTCCCACTGAACGCGACGGCTTGTTCATTGTGCCTTCCGATCTCGACCTCGCTGGCGCCGAGGTCGAGATCGCGCGGATGCCAAATCATCTCACACGGCTGGGGCAAACGCTCCAACCGCTGCACGCCGATGAAACATTTGATTTTGTTCTACTGGATTGTCCGCCTTCGCTTGGAATCCTGATGAGCAACGCGCTCGCGGCCGCCGATGAGCTCCTGACCCCAATACAGTGTGAATATTTTGCACTGGAAGGATTGGTAAAGATTGTCCGACTGATCGAGCAGGTGCGTGATTCAGGCGCGAACAAGCGGCTCGAACTTGGTGGTATCGTCATGACCATGTTCGATGCCCGGACCAACCTTAGCGAACAAGTAGTTGCCGAAGTGCGCCAGCATTTCGGCGAGCGCGTTTACCAAACTGTGATTCCGCGGAGTGTGCGCTTGAGCGAGGCGCCGAGCTTTGGGAAATCAATTCTGGAATACGCCCCGAGTGGAGCGGCCGCCGAAGCCTATCGAGCACTGGCGCGCGAGTTCATCCAGCGCCACCCCCCGCCTGCCAACCCTCCCGAGACAAAGCAAACACAGTCGTTGGAAAGCCGCGAAACGTAATTTCCTTTTCCGGGATTAGTCCAATCTTCTCGGCCACACGACGCGAAGGAATGTTTTCCGGATGAATCAGCGAAATCACTCGTGGCAATTTTAGACCGGCAAACGCGAAATCGCGCACTGCGCGTGCGGCTTCTGTGATCAAACCGCGGTTCCAATATGCAGGATGGAGCCGGTAACCAATTTCAACCTCGTCCGGCACTTCAGGGTGATGCATAAAGCCGCAATACCCGATGACATCGTTATTCTCACGAAGGACAACGGCAAACTGCGAGGGCAGGCCGGCCTTATTCCACGAGAGAAATTTCTGCAGTACGGTCCGCGTTTGCTCGCGCGAGTATGGGCCGAGTGAAAAGCGCATGAACTGGCGGTTTGCCATGAGTTCGGCGAGACGCCCGATGTCGTCGTCTTGGAATGGCCGCAGAATTAATCGGGGCGTTTCCAGAATCATTTGATCAAACAGACACAAATTGTAACGCAGTTGCGATTTATAGTCGAAGATGGCGACGGGCACTGAAGAATATGCGCGCCCGGCGCAACCGCCGGACACATCAAGCTTGGCCGAGGTGCGCGACGCGGCGCGCGAATGCACAGCGTGTCATCTCTACAAGCGGGCCACACAAACCGTGTTCGGGGAGGGCCCGAAAGACGCCGCGATCATGCTGGTCGGTGAACAACCGGGTGATTACGAAGATCAGGAAGGCAAGCCTTTCGTTGGACCTGCCGGGAAGATCATGGACCAGGCGCTCGAAGAAGCGGGGATTGATCGCAAGAAAGTTTACGTCACGAACGCGGTGAAACATTTCAAATGGGAGCCTCGTGGGAAACGCAGGATCCACCAGAAACCAAATTCGCGGGAGATCGCGGCCTGCCGTCCATGGCTGGAAGCGGAGCTGCGTCTGGTTAAACCAAAGTTGCTGGTTTGCCTGGGCGCGACGGCAGCGCAGACGGTTTTCGGTCCGTCGTTCCGTGTGACTCGCGAACGCGGCAAGGTATTATCATCGAAACTTGCTCCGAGAGCCCTCGCCACGGTGCATCCATCGTCTCTCCTTCGACAACCGGACGAGGAATCGCGACAACGTGAGTATGCGAAGTTCGTAGTGGACCTTCGCGCGGCACGAAGGGCAGCCAGCAAGGAATAAAACGATCCGGCTTGCCCTTTTTCGGCAGAGACCGGGCTTTCGCGGATCTAACCAAGAAGAGTGCTTCGGTTCGAGGGTTCTTCACCCTGTAGTCATGGCATCTCGCGTCTTGTAGTCGGCAACAAACGCATCACGAAACCGATCGAATGTTCCGTTTTCTATTTGTGTGCGCGCGTGGTTCATTAGATTCAAATAAAAATGCAAGTTATGCAGTGTGATCAGACGAAGCCCGAGAATTTCTTCCGCCTTGATGAGATGCCGAATGTAGCCTCGTGAAAATTCACGACAGGCTTCGCATGCGCAGTTTTCTTCGATTGGATTTTTGTCCAGAATGAATTCTGCGTTTTTTAAATTGATGGTGCCCGTCGCGGTAAAAGCGGTTCCATTTCGTGCGAGGCGCGTCGGTAACACGCAATCAAACATGTCCATTCCGTGCGCGATCAACTCCAGCAATTGGGGCGGCGTGCCAAGTCCCATCGCGTAACGCGGTTTGTTCACAGGCAAGAATGGCTCAACCCATTCAATCGCGCGCATCATTTCCTCCTCCGGTTCGCCCACACTCACGCCGCCAATCGCGTAACCATCGAACTCAAGATCGACAATTGCCTGTGCGTTTTCCTTGCGTAGATCCTCGAAGGTCGCGCCCTGGATGATGCCGAAGAGCATCGAATCGGCGACTCGGCCAGCCCGCCTTTCGCCGTTTCGTCGTCTCCATTCTCGGCAGCGTTTGGCCCAGCGCGTTGTCATGTCCGCGCTTCGCGATGCATAGTCGTATTCACACGGATACGGAACGCACTCATCGAGCACCATCGCGATGTCGCTGCCGAGTAGCTTCTGAATTTCCATGGCGATCTCGGGCGAAATGAATGCTCGCGCGCCGTCGATGTGATTTTGAAATTCAACGCCTTCCTCAGTAATTTTCCGCAATTTTGCCAACGAAAAAATCTGGTATCCGCCGCTGTCTGTTAGAATGAATCCGTTCCAATTCATGAAGTTGTGCAGACCTCCAAAATGTTTGATCACATCGAGTCCCGGCCTAACGAATAGATGATACGTATTTCCAAGGACGATTTGCGCATCCAGTTCGCGCAGTTCACGCGGGCTGACCCCTTTCACCGAACCTTGCGTTCCCACTGGCATGAACGCCGGTGTGTCGATCGCACCATGCACAGTCATTAGGCGTCCGTGTCGCGCTTTCGAGTGTCTATCCGTAGCCAAACATTCGAAGTTTTTCTGCATCTCAATCAGAGATTCCTCGACTCCGCTTGGAATGACAAACGGTGTGTAAAATATTTTTTGCAGACCGCGTTTTTCCCTCTATATTCGCACCCCACCGCATCAGGCGCGTGAGAGAGTTTGCTGCGCGACCTGGGCGGGTTTTTTGTCGCCCCGCGCACAACGCTTTTGGCGGCGCTTTGTTTTTGAAATTTGGAACATGCCCACAATTAATCAATTGATTCGGAAAGGACGCCGGAAGGTATCGGTGAAGTCGAAGTCACCGGCTCTGATGGACTGTCCGCAGCGGCGTGGCGTGTGTGTTCAGGTGATGACGCGCACTCCGAAGAAGCCAAATTCTGCGCTGCGCAAAGTGGCAAAAGTGCGGTTGACGAACGGCCAGGAAGTGATTGCCTACATTCCGGGCGAGGGGCATAATTTGCAGGAGCACTCGATCGTGCTCGTGCGCGGAGGACGCGTTAAAGATTTGCCCGGTGTCCGCTACCATATTGTGCGCGGAACACTCGACGCGTTGGGCGTGGATGGACGCCGGCGCGGCCGCTCCAAATACGGAGCGAAGCGTCCGAAAGCTGGTGCTGGCGGGGGCGGCGCAGCGAAGGAACCTGGTGAAAAGAAATAATATTCGACAGGAAGATCGACAATGTCGCGACGGAAAAGAGTTTACAAAAAAGAGGAGCATGTCGATTCCCGCTATGGGAGTCCAGCGGTTGCCCGTCTTATCACGACGGTGATGAAGCGCGGCAAGAAATCGTTGGCGGAGCGGATTGTTTACACAGCGATCGACAAGTCGCGCGAAGGGTCTGATTCAGTCGATCCGTTAGAAGTCGTAAACAAGGCGGTCGAAAACGTTCGTCCCCGACTGGAAGTAAAATCACGCCGAGTCGGAGGAGCTACTTACCAGGTCCCCATGGAGGTAGCGCCGGCGCGACAGATTTCTCTAGCGACTCGATGGATCGTTCAATACGCGGACAATCGCAAAGGAATGCCGATGGCCGAGGCCCTGGCGCAGGAGATAAAGGATGCTGCGGCAGGCCAGGGGAACGCGATCAAGAAACGCGAAGACACTCATAAGATGGCGCAAGCGAACCGCGCGTTTGCGCATTTCAGATGGTAAACGTTATGGCGACGGCGACGATGGAACAGGAAAAGGCCTCAGCGAAGAATCCAAATTCGCCGAATCGCAAGTTCCCGCTGGAACGGACGCGGAACATCGGCATCGCAGCGCACATCGATGCGGGCAAGACGACGATCACCGAGCGCGTGTTGTTTTACACGGGCATGATTCACAAAATGGGCGAGGTGCACGAAGGCACGACCGTCACCGACTGGATGGAGCAGGAACGCGAGCGCGGAATTACGATTACGTCTGCGGCAACAACGTGCACCTGGTCGCAACGTAAAGAAGAAGGCGTTTACAAAATTTTCGAAGGCATCAAGGAGCGGATCAATATTATTGATACGCCAGGACACGTCGATTTTACCGCTGAGGTGGAACGTTCATTGCGCGTGCTTGATGGCGCCATCGCAGTTTTTGACGGGGTGGCCGGCGTGCAGCCGCAATCGGAAACAGTCTGGCGTCAGGCGACCAAGTACAACGTGCCGCGTCTGGCATTCATTAACAAGATGGACCGAGTCGGTGCAGACTTTGAAATGTCGGTGGAAAGCATTCACAAAAAGCTCGGTGCGAATGCATGGCCGGTTTTGTTGCCGCTGGGCAAGGAAGATCAGCTACGCGGTCAGCTCGACGTTATCAACAAGAAGGCGAT
>JBKPLD010000106.1:0-10878 GCA_046731415.1 Verrucomicrobiota bacterium | reverse complement strand
CTGCGAAAACGCTCTTGCTGACGTTGACGCGCGCGGATCACGCGCTCGCGAATCGCGGCCGACGTCTCTTCAGCGCGCTCGCTGGCAACATCTCGGTACTCCACGGCCGGCACTTCAATATGCAGATCGATGCGATCCAGTAACGGACCGGAAACGCGCTGTCGATAACGTTGCACCTGAGCCGGACCGCAACGGCATTCGCGCTTCAAATCGCCAAAGTAACCGCATGGACACGGATTCATTGCGGCGACGAGCATAAACTCGGAGGGAAAAGTCACGCTGCCAGCGGCACGCGAAACGGTGACTTTTCCATCTTCGAGTGGCTGGCGCATCACTTCCAACGCTGATCTTTTGAACTCGGGCAGCTCATCGAGAAAAAGAACACCGTTGTGAGCGAGACTCACTTCGCCGGGATTTGGGAACGCGCCGCCGCCGAGTAACCCTATGTCACTGATCGTGTGATGGGGCGGGCGAAATGGTCGAGTAGATACGAACGATTTTTCGGCATCGAGCAAGCCGGCGATGCTGTGAATCTTTGTCGTTTCAATCGCTTCCTCGAGTGACAGAGGTGGGATGATCGTAGGAATACGTTTGGCCAGCATCGATTTTCCCGAACCAGGTGGTCCGATCATCAACACGTTGTGACCAGCCGCCACCGCAACTTCAATTGCGCGTTTGACGTGTGCCTGGCCCTTTACGTCTCCGAAATCGACGTCGTAGCTCTGGTGCGCGGAAAAAAATCTGCTCAGATCAGCACGCGTGGGAAGAAGGGGAGCTTCGCCGCGCAAAAATGCGAATGTCTGGCGCAAATTTTGCACGCCGTAGATGTCGATCTTATCGACCATGGCCGCCTCGAGGGCATTCGCTTCCGGAACCAACAAAGCGCGTTTGCCGCGTCGCCTTGCCTCCAAGGCGACCGGCAGAACACCTTTCACGGCGCGGACCGTGCCGTCCAAGGCGAGCTCGCCGACAAAGCTGAAGTTTTCAAACGGCGAGCTGTCTAATCCTTCTGTCACGGCGATCATTCCGAGAGCAATCGGCAGGTCGAAGCTGGGCCCTTCTTTTTTGATATCGGCAGGGGCAAGATTGATCGTAGTGCGACCTCGGGGCCAATAATAGCCGCTGTTTGCAATGGCGGTGGTAACCCGATCGCGGCTCTCCCTTACCGCAGCATCTGGCAGTCCAACAATAACGATGTTTGGATCGCCGCCGGCTCCGTTAACCTCGATTTCCACCTCGTATGCGTCCACCCCATAGACGGCTGCGGAATAAATTTTCGCCAGCATGGCCATTGCAGAGTCGCAAAAAATCGGCGCCCCGAAAAGCGTCAAATATCCCTCTAAAGTGGGAGGCGACGCAGGCCTGCAAATTTCGTAGAATATATTGGGAGTGTTGTCCTGGAAGACTTGACACATGATACATAGAGAACCTAGAAAAATTGAACAGGGGGCGTCGGACGATTGTCAGTATTCCGAATATTTAACCTTGTTAAATACTTCCCGGGATGATAGAACGCGTGATCGATAACGCCACAGCGAATGCATTTTACGGGAAGTTGTCGATTCGAACCCCCCAAATGATCGATGAAAAAGAGTTATATGGCTGCTGAGGATAGCGATACCGGAATTAAGATTTACCTGCGTGAGATCGGGCAGATCCCATTGCTGACTCCGGAGCAGGAAATCGAGCTGGCCGCTAAGATTAAAAAGGGCGATCGCGAGGCGCGAGCGCTCATGATTCGGTCCAATTTGCGGTTGGTCGTCAAGATTGCGCACGACTACGCGAATCTCGGGCTGCCGCTTCTCGACCTGATCTCCGAAGGAAATATTGGTTTGATGAAAGCGGTGGAACGTTTTGATCCGGCGAAGGGTGGAAAACTTAGCACATACGCCGCGTGGTGGATCAAACAGTCCATCAAGCGTGCGCTCGCGAACCAGAGTAAGACGATCCGCCTGCCTGTGCACTTGGTGGATAAAATCTCCAAGATGCGCCGGGTTTCTCTGCAAATGAGCGAGGAGCTTGGCCGCGAGCCCACAGACGAAGAACTGGGGGATGAGATTGGGATTGCGAGCGGAAAAGTCTCGCAGCTAAAGACTGTCTCGATTCGCCCAGCATCGCTCGATGCACCGATTAGCGATGATGATTCTACTGAGTTTGGCGAGATCGTCGGCGATGAGGATGCGCAAACTCCATTTGAATTGCTCCGCGACAAGAACCTTCGCAACGAAGTCGGCGGCTTGCTCGATGTGCTCGATGATCGCGAGAAGAAAATCATTTTCCAGCGCTTCGGTCTCGACGGCGGCAAACCGAAAACGCTTGAAGAGGTAGGCAAAAAATTCGGCGTCACACGCGAGCGAATTCGTCAGTTGCAGAACATCGCGCTCTCGAAATTGCGCCGGGCACTTGGCAAAAAGGAACGCCCGGTGGATGTCGAGTTGCCGGTGGAAGCTTAAGTTGATTCACTATTCTTGTTTCAAACGCGCGGACGCGAAGTCCGCGCGTTTTGTTTTTGGCCCGGCCAAGACCGGCATCTTGCCGTAGCCGCTTCCCTGTAAAGCGCGGCACCGACGTGGTTGGCACGCACGCGGAGCGCCGCTCACCGAGCGGCAGCTACTGTTTTTTTACCACGCGCACTTGAATCGAATCGATCAGTGCGCGGCCCATCCGCACGTCACTAATGATTACCAAACGGTTCCCTGGTGCAGCCAGTTTGTTCTTTCCGAGAAACTTCTCAGCCGCAGCAATCGTCCTATCAGGATCGCTCGTAAAATCGATGCGCGCGGGAAACGTTCCCCAATAAATGGCGAGTTGCCGATAAATTTCCTCGCTCGGAGTGAAAGCAAAGATGGGCGCGTGCAGCGGCCTCAGATTTGAAGCATACCGCGCCATCGTTCCGTGCAGCGTGAAAACAACCAGCTTCGAATCCTGCAGTGAATTCGCCAGCGTGACGGCCGAAGCGACCACTTTCTGTCGAATGTTTTCCAGCAGTGCGTTCTCTCCATAACCGGCGCCGCCGCTGCGCTCGATCCGCGTCGCCACGCGATGCAAGACTTCGACACATTCAACCGGGTAACGACCGATTGTCGTTTCGCCGCTTAGCATCAGAGCGTCGGCTTGTTCGAAAACGGCGTTTGCCACATCCGTAATCTCGGCCCGAGTGGGCAAAGGGTTGGTGATCATCGATTCTAACAACTGAGTCGCGACTATGACCGGCTTGCCCAGGCGAACACAATTCTTCACGATCCGGCGCTGAATGATTGGCAATTCCTCCATGGGACATTCGATTCCCAAATCGCCGCGCGCGACCATGATCACATCCGTACTCTCGATCATTTTGTCTATCGATCGAACCGCCAGTTGGTCCTCGATCTTTGCCACGATTTGCGCCTTGCTCCCTTTTCTCGACAGAAGTTTTCGCAGCTGGTCGATGTCGCTTTTCTCGCGCACGAAACTCAGCCCGATGAAATCGGCGGCTATCTCCACACCGAGTGAGACATCCGCCAGGTCCTTCCTCGTCAGCGAAGGAAGATTCACGTGCACGCCAGGCAAATTAATATGACGGCGCGAACCGAGGATCCCGCGCGTTAGAACTTTGCAGCGTACGCGATTTTTTCCCTTGTCGACCACGAGCAATTTGATCAAGCCGTTATCGACCAAAATCGTATTGCCAACTATCACGTCGTCGGCAAAGTCGCTGTAATTCACATCCACCGAATAGCGCTCCTTGCTTTTTGCTCCGCCCGCCGTGAACTCCAGAATGTCACCCGGCTCCAAATGCAGGCTGGCTTTCAGCTCGCCGGTCCGGATGGCTGGGCCTTGCGTATCGAGCAGAAGCGCAACTGCCCGGCCCGCTTTTTCCGCCAGCATTCGAATCTGTGGAACGATCTCGCGGACCCACTCGTGACTCGCATGGCTCATGTTTAGTCGAAAGACGTCGGCTCCTTTCTGGATCAGTTGGCGCACCATGTCAGCCTTTTCTGTCGCCGGGCCGAGCGTGCAAATGATCTTGGTTTTGCGCATTAACGACAGGATTGAGTCTCGCTTCGGAAAAGCCAAGGCGCTTTTAAGTGAGACAGCCTTTCCGCGCCGGTGCAAAGCTCGTAAACGATTGCCGCAAAAAAAAGCGGCACGCTTTTCAAGGGCGTGCCGCATCCAGCAGTGTTTTTTCTTATTGCAGCTTCTGCTGAGTTTCTTTGGCCAGATCGAGATGTTCTTGGACTACCTTGGCCGTGTCTTCCGCAAACTTCTTCACGTCAGGATCGCTCCCGTTTTTTGCCTCGTCCTGAAATTCGGCCAGGTCTTTTTCATGATCCTTAATCATCATGCTGATGTAAGCCTTATCCGAACTCCACTTAACAGTTGGCTCTTTGATGGGCATTGTGACGCCTTTTTTTTCAGCAATTGATTTTAGTTCGTCGTTGGCCTTGCCGTGATCGGTAACCATTCGTTTGCCGAATGATTTTACGTCCTCGCTTTGGCCGTTTTGTTCAGCCAGTTTTCCCATCGCGACTTCCATCATTCCGCCTTTAGCGGCTTTCTTGACGAAAGTCTTGTCCTTGGCACTGAGCGATGAACTCTTGCCTGCGGGCGTATCTTCTGCCCTGGCGGTCCCAGCGACGCTGAGGGCTCCAATTGTTAAAAGGAGAATACAAAACTGCGATATCGTTATAATTTTGCTTTTCATGGTTTTTCTCGTTTGGCGACAAACCGGAATCATCCGGCAAATAAGAATCGAAAGCGGACATTCGCTTGGACGCAGATACCTGCTGACTATTCTGACGCGATCGGGGCTGCATTTTGAGCCGCGCCTGGATTAGAGGCGAACGGCGAGGCCAAGCGGACACCGCCAGAGTCGTCAGGTTTCGGGAATATTCTGCTCGTACGACTTTTCTACCCGCGCGGCCACGTCCTTGTATCCGTGTTCGATTTCGTAAATTTGTTTCATACAGGAGATCGATTTCTCCTTCTCGCCCATTCGCTCGTACACAAGTCCAAGATTATAGACGATCTCTTTTTTCATCGTGTCCATCGACAAAATTTCCTTCGACGCCTCTTCCAATTGTTTCGTTGCAAGATCAAGCATCCCCAGCTCGCTATAACAACAACCGAGCAAGTTCATCGCCTTTAAACGTGCGTGCGGATTTTGCCGCGCCCGTTGCAACTCTGGCAAAGCCTCCCGAAAACGCCCGGCATTGACAAGTTGCTCACCCAACTCGAATCGAAGCTGAAGATCGGTCGGATTTCGGGCGACCCTTTCGCGTGAGTTGGCAATGAGGAGTTCTGCGCGCTTCGCTTTCGCCGCCTTTAGTTCTTCAGACTTTTTCGCATGCAATTCATGAGCTACATCGTGTGCTGAAAGAAATTCGTGGTGAGCAGCGATCTCGCGATCCAGGCGGTTGACCTTCAAGTCGGAAACTTTTCGGACTAATCCAGTGTCCGCGCCCTTGGTAAGGTCGGCCGCAAATTGATACCAGCCGATCGCTGCCTCCAAGTCTCCCTTTTGCTCATTCAACGCGCCCAGGCGTCGGGCAAGGTCGACGTTTTCGGGCTCCGCTTTGTGACGCGCGTATGTTTCAGCGATTTGTTGCTCCAGCGATTCGCCGGTCAATCGCATCCGACCTTGTTGCTCGAGCGAAATCGCCATCTCTTTGTCCTTGATCAGATCGCGATAACTTTCCGCTTGTGTCCAACCACCAGTTTGCATCGACGCGCGGGCTGCCGCGTCTTTACCCAGACGAAGCGCTTCGGCATCCAGTGGATTTATCTCGAGGATTTGATTGTAGATTTCGACTTCCTGATCGTTCTCTCCCAGCTCACGGTACAAACGTCCGAGCTCGTGTAGCACTTTGGTGTCGCGCGGATTTTCTTCGAGCAACGTTCGCAGCGCGAACACACCAATCTCTGGCCATCCCGCCGCTACCGTTGCTTCCTTCAGAGCGAGGTTCGCCTGTCGATTGTAAGGCTCGTCTTCCAGCACCTTTTCCAGCATTTCGATTGCGCGCTTCGGATCCTTCTTAATTTCTCGCTGCGCCTTCATGACCGCGATCGGCGCGGTCGAAATATTGAAGAAACTTCTCTTGGTTGACCTGTTCTTGGTGACTTCCGCGCGCCGCAGCAATTGTCGTCCCATCAGAAATTGCGGTTCCTGTTTCAGAATTTCTTGCAAGAGCGAAATTGCATAACCGAGATTGCGCAGCTCAACGGCGGCCACGGCTTTGAGCCAAAGATTACGCTGTGTTTCGCTCAGTTCTTTTTCGGTTTTAACCGCCATCGCGGATAGTTTATCACAATAGGCAATTCTGCGTCGGGGCTCGCTTCGGCAGGAAATACGGGCGGTCTCTTTCTTACAAACACCGCGTAATCGCTTTCATCGGTCGCGGACAGTCGATTTCACCATAAATCAAGCTGTGGTTTTTCATTTTTCGCACCTGTCTTTGTCGATTTCTTCGGCGGTTTGGCGGACGGCGCGGTTACTCCGTCCGGTTTCTCCAGCTGCGAGAGGATCTCCTTAGCGCGGTCGAGAATTTCCTTGGGCAACCCCGCCAGGCGCGCGACTTGGATACCGTAACTTTTGTCCGCGCCACCGGGCACAATTTTGCGCAGGAAAATGATTTGATCGTTCCACTCGCGGACTGCGACGTTGAAATTGCAAACGCCTTTGCGTTCTCCGGCGAGTTTGGTCAACTCATGATAATGCGTGGCGAAAAGGGTTCGCGCTTTGATTTTGTCATGGAGAAATTCGGCGACGCTCCAGGCGATGGAGAGGCCGTCGAACGTGGACGTGCCGCGACCGATCTCGTCCAGGATCACCAGACTGCGTTCGGTCGCATTGTTCACGATATTCGAAGTCTCATTCATCTCGACCATGAACGTGGATTGGCCGCGGCCCAGGTCATCGTTCGCGCCGACACGTGTGAAAATGCGATCCACCAATCCGATCTCGGCGCTCTCCGCGGGAACGAAGCTGCCGATTTGAGCCATTAACATAATCAAGGCCACTTGGCGGATATAAGTCGATTTTCCCGCCATGTTTGGGCCGGTCACAATCGCGAGTCGCATCGTCTCGCCATCCAGCGACGTGTCGTTAGGCACAAACTTTTCGTCGACCAGATTCTGATCGAGGACCGGGTGCCGTCCATCTTTGATCACGAGCCCCAGCGTATTGTTTAATTGCGGCCGGCAATAACGGAATAACCGAGCGGTCTCGGCAAGCGCGGAGCTAACATCCAGAACTGCGATCGCCGCGGCAGTTCGCTGGATTGACTCCAGTTCGCTCAAAGTTTCTTCGCGTAGCTTTTGGAAGAGCTGGTACTCGAGTTGGCGCGCGCGTTCGTCTGCGCCGAGGATTTTTGCCTCCATTTCCTTGAGCTCGGGCGTGACGAAACGCTCGCCGCCTACCGTAGTTTGCTTGCGCGTGTAGTGCGCGGGCACATTCGCAAGGTTCGATTTTGTCACCTCGATGAAGTAACCGAAGACGGAATTGTAACGTACCTTCAGCGATTTGATGCCCGTCGCGCCGATCTCGCGCTCCTGCAAATGGCTGATCCAATTTTTCCCCTCGCGCGACGCCTGCCGCACCTCGTCAAGGCCAGCGTTGTATCCGTCACGAAAGATCCCGCCGTCTTTCAACGTCAAAGGCGGGTCGTCGACGACCGCTCTGCCGAGCTTCTCAGCCAGTGCTGGCAATTCCTGAATTTCATCTTGCAGTTGTACTGGTAGGGCGGGCTCGCCGAGCCCGCCGTCGTTTTGCACGGTAGGCGCGCCCGGCGAGCCGGCCCTACCAAACTCAATTCGCTCAATGAGCTTGCCCAGCTCGTGCTTTAGCTTCGGAATCTCTTGTAGCGAAAATTTCAGCGCGACGAGGTCTCGTGCGTTTCCCGAGGCCTGGCTCAATCGCGAGGTTGCGCGTTCAATGTCGCGAATCGATTTCAGTTGAGAGCGGATTGCCGCAAGCAGATCTGCTTCCTGCAACAAATCGGCGATCAGCTGCTGGCGACGCTCGAGTTCGCGCAGATTGCGTAGTGGTTGCAAAATCCACGAGCGCAATCTTCGGCCGCCCATCGGCGTGATGGTGCGATCGAGAACCGCGAGCAAAGTGGTATTACGTGTGCCGCGCGATTCAACCAGCTCGAGATTCGTTTGCGTCGCGGCGTCGAGCATGACGTAGTCCGCCGATCCGTCGCAGCGCAGCGAGGTCAGGTGATCGATGTTGCGCCGAAGCTGATGCTTCAAATAATGAATGATTGCGCCCGCAGCAGCGACTGCCCGCGACATCTCACCGCAACCAAATCCGTCCAGCGATTTCGTTTTGAAGTGCTCGCACAAGGTAAAGATCGCCTGCTCCGGCAGGAACGCGTAGCTGTCGTAATCCAGCGCATGATCGATCCGACCGAACTGATCTTTCTGTTCGGAGCTGACGAGCAGCTCCGATGGGGAAATACGCGCGAGTTCGTCGAGGAGAGATTGTCGATCCTGCAGTTCGGTAAGCCGGAACTCGCCTGTGGTGAGGTCTGCGTAGGCAAAACCAAATATGCTGCCGTCCGTGTAAACTGCGCCAAGATAGTTCGCGCGTTTCGCATCGAGTAGATCGAGGTCGCTAATGGTGCCCGCGCTGATGATCTGAGTGATGTCGCGGGAAACAATTTTTCCCGGTTGCGGCTCGCTTGTTTGATCGCAGATCGCCACGCGACGCCCCGCCTTGATTAACTTTGCGATGTAAGTTTGCGCGGCGTGATATGGCATGCCGCACATCGGCACACCGTTGCGCTTGGTCAGAGCGACGTTCAGCAACACCGACGCGTCCTTTGCGTCTTCAAAGAACAGCTCGTAAAAATCGCCGAGGCGAAAAAGCAGCAGCGTGTCCGGCGGAATGCTGCCTCTCAACCGGCGGTACTGCTGCATCATTGGAGTGAGCGCGTCCGGCATTATTTCAGAATTAAATCAGCCTGCGCGAATTGCGAGTTTGGAATATGGATTGGCAAAAATTCCCTTGCTTGCCGGGGACGCTTCACGTGCTTTTCATGTGCCGCGCATGTAGGTAGACTGCTGCTGTGAGGGGCGCTTCATCAAAGCGCGCAGAGTGAATCCGAAGAACATTTTGACCGAGTTGAAGCGGCGCAATGTTTACCGCGCAGCGGTCGCCTACGGAGTCGTCGCATGGTTTCTAACGCAGCTCACAACGCAGGTCTTTCCATTTTTTGAAATTCCGAATTCCGCAGTCCGTTTTGTGGTCATTGCGCTAACGGCCGGTTTTCCAATCGCCATGCTACTCGCTTGGGTTTACGAATTTACCCCCGAAGGAATCGTGCGGACGGAGGATCTCCAACCGGCACAGGCGAGGTCGATTCAGCGTGTCACCGGACGGATCCTCGATTTCATCATCATCGGAGTCCTGCTGTTGGTTATTGCAATGCTGATCCTTGGGCCGCTCCCGTTTTACAGGCAAGCCAGCGAGTCGATCTCCCTAAAAAGTATCGCCGTGCTCCCATTTGAAAACCTGAGTGAAGACAAAGCCAACGCCTACTTTGCCGAGGGCATTCAGGACGAGATTCTGACGCGCTTATCCAAGATCGCCGATCTGAAGGTCATTTCTCGGACATCCACGCAGCAGTACAAAAGCAAACCGGAAAACCTGCCTGAGATTGCCAGGCAACTCGGTGTCGCGCACATCTTGGAGGGAAGGGTTCAAAAGAGCGGCGATGTTGTGCGTGTGAACGTGCAGCTTATCAAAGGAGCCAATGATTCACATCTGTGGGCCGATACCTTTGATCGAAAATTGACTGACCTCCTGTCCGTCGAGAGTGAAGTGGCGAAGGCCATAGCCGAGCAATTGCGCGTGCATCTGACTGGTCGGGAAGAGCAAGTCATCGCCGCTAAAGCCACAGATAATCCCGAGGCTTACGATGCCTACTTACGGGGTCTGGCTTATAACGTGAAAACGGCATATACACCTGCCAACGCCGTTGGCGCGCAGAAATACTTAAGAGAAGCGGTGCGATTGGATCCGAAATTCGCCCTTGGTTGGGCGCTACTGTCAATTGCGGAGGCGCGCGGCTACATCACACAGAGTCTTCAACCTACCGTCGCACTTTGTGAGGAAACACGACATGCGGCCGAAACCGCGCTCGCTCTTCAGCCTGATCTTGGCGAAGCGCTGCTTGCAACCGGAAATTACTACTACGCTTGTCTAAAGGATTACGACACGGCCGTGCGTTATTTTGAACAGGCACGTCAGTTCTTGCCGAACAGCAGCCAGATTCCTGTGTTGCTGGCGTCTGTCGCGCGAAGACAAGGCCACTGGGAGCAAAGCGTAGCGTATTTTCAGGATGCCGAACGGCTCGACCCCCGCAACGTTAATCTGCTCGGACAGTATGCTCAATGTTACATCGAGCTTCGTCGTTTCCCCGAAGCGCTGCGAAAGTTTGATCAGGTTCTCGATATCTTGCCGGGCGACATCGACACGCTCGCGGCAAAGGCCGCTATTGCACAGGCCGAGGGCGATCTGCCGCGGGCCTCCGCGCTCCTCGCCTCGATCCACCCGCCCGCCGATGATCCCCAGGCGTTGGAAACACAAGTTTACCAAGCGATCCTAGAGCGCCGTCCTGCGCAACTCATCGCTCGGCTAAAGGAGTTATTGACAAAGCCTGATCCAGCATTGGGTTATACTATTGGCGAACTGCGCTTTTATCTGGGATGGGCTCAAGAAGTCGGTGGCGATCATACCGCCGCTCAAGCAAGTTGGAATCAGGCACGCAGCGAACTGGAACCTTTTCTCAAAGAACAGCCAGAGAATTTTGCCCTAATGGGAGATTTCGCGCTGGTCAGTATGGGCCTTAATGACAAAGCCGCTGCATTGAAGTTCATCGAGCGGGCCATGGC
>JBKPLD010000105.1:0-11576 GCA_046731415.1 Verrucomicrobiota bacterium | reverse complement strand
GCAGGCGCGGGCTTTAAACGATGATCCCTTCGTGCTCGGGCTGCTCGGTCACGCTTATGCCTCCTCCGGGAACAAGACTGAGGGACTGAAAATACTGGACCAACTGAAAGAGCTATCCACACAGCGCTACGTCTCCGCACTTAGCTTTGCCATAGTAAATCTCGCGCTCGGCGACAAACAAGAAGCGCTTCGCTGGCTTGAACAATCCTATGACGATCGCGCCGGTGCTGATATAGGATGGATTCGAGTTGATTCGCTTCTCGATTCACTGCACGGCGATCCACGCTTCGAAGCGCTCGCCGAAAAGGTCGTTCCAGTCGCGGAATTCAAAACAGCTACCGCTTCGAAATGAACAATTTTTTTTCAGAACTGAAGCGACGCCACGTTGACAAGGTCGCGCTGGTCTATGCGATCGTGTCGTGGCTGCTGATCGAACTCGCGTGGATTTTGTTGCCAACGCTCGACGCGCCGGAATGGATGTTGCCGGCTTTAGTCATCCTGGTCGCTATCGGTTTCGTGATTACCCTGTTTATCTCGTGGTCCTACGAGATGACGCCGGAAGGACTGAAACGAACGGCAGAAGTTACGCCGGCCGAGGTCCTGCCCTACTGGAGCAAACGAAAGTTTGCCACGTTTGTTATTGGCGTAGCGGTTATTGCGTTGGGTTTGCTGGCTTACCAATTAGTCCGATCCACAACTGGGCAGTTATCGGCGAAGCATCACACCGACAAAATTCTAATCCAGGGTAACCCGGCTGGCACGCAGACCGTCGAGGCTCAGTCCGACGGAACGGTGCGCGCTGAATACTCCTACAACGATCGTGGCCGCGGAGAGCATATCACTGCGAGTTGGAAACTCGATGACGCCGGTGTCCCGATTGAATACAACGGCCGCGGCAACGATTACATGAAGGCGCCGGTCGAAGAGCATTTCGAAATTAAGAACGGCCGGGGGAGTTGGAAGAATCGCAGCGAACAAGGCGAGCAAGCTTTCTCTGGCGAAGCTTTTTATCTGCCGATGAATGCGCCGCCGGAATTTGTTGGTGTGCTTGCCCGTGCGTTAGTGAAGTCACCAAACCATAGGCTGCCGCTCCTGCCTGCCGGTGAGGCGACGATTGAAAAGGCAGGTAAAGTAATTGCCGGTAACACCGGGTTTACTGAATACCGCATAACCGGGCTCGGCTTTTCGCCGCAAACCATCTGGTTAAATCGCAATGGCGCATCCGCGTCCGTCTCATCCTGGTTTTCGGTCGTGCCAAATGGCTTGGAGTCTTCAATTCCGCGATTAATTGACGCGCAACAAAAAACTGATGCGGCGTGGTCGGAACGCATCGCCCGCGCACTTGCTCACACTCCACCTGACGAGGTGGTCATTCGCAACGCGCGATTGTTCGATCCGCGCGATCTCACCGTCACGCCCGCAACAAGTGTCGTGATAAGCGGTGAACGAATCGTCCGCGTTGGACCGGACGCCGACGTTAAACCGACTGCAAACGCTGAGATCATCGACGCGCACGGTTGGTTCCTCATGCCGGGGTTGTGGGACAATCATCAGCACTTCAGCGACAACGACGGCGCGCTCGACCTCGCCAATGGCGTGACCAGCGCGCGCGATATGGCGAATGACACCGATACATTTCTTCAACGCGTCGCACGCTTCGACGGTGGGAAGGAACTCGGGCCCCGCGTTCTGAAAGCGGGAATTATCGATGGCACCGGAGAGTTTGCGGGTCCTACCAAGATGCGGGTCGACACCGCAGACCAGGCGATTGAGGACGTGGATTGGTACGCGGACCACGGTTACGCCCAAATCAAAATTTATTCTTCGGTCAAGCCGGAGTTGGTTCCGATCATCGCCGATCACGCGCACGCGCGGGGATTGCGAGTAAGCGGACATGTGCCCGCGTTCATGTCAGCCCGCCAATTCGTCGAAGGCGGCGCTGATGAAATTCAGCATCTCAATTTCATCGTGCTCAACTTCCTGTTTCCGGAAGTGAAGGAGACACGGAATCGCGATCGCTTTATCAAAGTCGCCGAGCGCGCCAGCGAATTTACTCCCGACAAACCCGAAGTGCGCGACTTCATCGATTTCCTCCGCCAGCATCACATTGTGCTCGATCCAACCATAAACGTCTTTGAAGGCCTTTTTTGCGGCGATCCCAGCGCGATCACGCCTGGTTTGGAAGCGATCGTGCCTCGTTTTCCGCCGCAGGTGCGACGTGCGATGCTAAGCGGAGCGCTCGAAGTTTCGCCCGACAAAGAGGCGGCTTATCACGAAGCGTTCCCGGCCATGCTGCGCTTACTCAAGGCACTTTACGACGCAGGCGTGACGATTGTCCCGGGAACGGATGCGCTGGCCGGTTACACACTCCATCATGAGCTCGAACTTTATGCGCGTGCCGGAATTCCGCCGGCTGAAGTTCTGCGCGTGGCAACGTGGACACCCGCTCTGGTAATGGGCGTAGACAAGGACCGCGGCGTCATTGCTCCGGGAAAACTGGCCGACATGATCCTCGTGGATGGCGATCCCACCAAGAACATCCAGGACATCAACAAAATCATCACGGTAATCAAAGGGGGAAAAGTGTACGATCCGCCGGCGATTGAAAACGCACTCGGTATCGCGCCCCGGGGACCTGCTTCCCGGTAGCCTATGAACTGGGAGATGCTAACGGCAATCGGGCAATTGGCTGCGGTATGCATCGGGATTCCTTCCCTTATTTATCTGGCCGTGCAGATCCGCGAGCAAACGAAGGAACGTCGCCACGCAGCAGTGAATGCTCTGACTTCGCAGTGGGGCGATCTTACCAAGTCGTTTCACGATAATGGCGAGTTTTGTGCGATTTATCTCCGCGGGGTGCAGTCGTTCAACGACCTCGACGCCGTCGACAAGCTGAGGTTTAGCTCCTTCCTCAACCGCTTCTTCAAAAATTTCCAGGCAATGTATTTTTCGCATCAGGACGGCGTCCTCAACGCGTCCTTATGGGGCGAAGTCGAGCGAACCATGAGCGATGTGATCGCATATCCTGGGACGCAACAATGGTGGGAGACACGAAGGCACTGGCATACGGAAGAGTTCGCGCGCGTCATCGACGCGCTAATCGCCAGAGGCGACAAGCCCAAGGCTTACGCAACATACGACTTGAACGAACTGGTTCGGGAAAAGCATAGCTGATGAGGGAGCATCGAGAGTGGCCGCGAATCGCCGTCGTCGGTGCCGGAGCCGTTGGCGGTTACTTCGGCGGCGTCTTCGCCCGCGCGGGCGCCCCAACTATTTTCATCGGCCGAAAACATTTCGTCGAGGCCGTAAACTCGAAAGGGCTTGTTCTGGATAAATCGGAAGGCCAGGAGCGAATCGCGGCGAGGGCGACAACTGATATGAGTGCGGTTGGAGATTGTTCGCTGATTCTGTTTTGCGTGAAAGCCAACGATACGTCAGCAACCGCGGCACAAATGGCTCCATTCGTTAGGCCGGACGCGACTGTGGTTTGCTTGCAAAACGGCGTCGATAATGCGGATTCAGTTCATGCTGCAACGAATACCGTCGCCTTACCGGCTGTGGTTTACATTGCAGTCTCGGTGCCGGAACCGGGGCGGGTGGAGCATCTGGCGCGTGGTGATTTAATTATTGGGCCGCCATCAGAAAAAACAACGGAAGTAGCGAGCGTTTTCGATCGCGCAGGCATTTCCTGCCGAATCTCGGACAATATCGATGGCGACTTATGGGTGAAACTTCTGTGCAATTGTGCGCTGAACGCGATCTCCGCGTTAGGGCGTGTGCGCTATGGCGAAATTACGGAAAGCAAGCCTGCAATAAACCTGATGGAGAACGTCGTCGATGAAGTGCTGGCTGTGGCGAGAGCGGCTGGCATCACTTTGCCGGGCGTGCGCGACCGTGAATCCGGGATGGCAGCAGCGATGGAAATCGCGACACAAATGGCGGACGCGTTCTCTTCGACTGCGCAGGATTTGAATCGCGGCCGGTTGACAGAGATTGACGCATTGAACGGATACATCGTGCGTCGTGGCGCCGAGCTAGAGGTGCCGGTGCCCGTTAATCATGGATTGTTCACGCTGGTGAAATTGGCCGAGCGAACCAGCGCCATGCCCGGCATTTCTGACCAATAAAATCGCCATTCGAGTTTTCACTTTGATTCGCGGGGCGCGAAAAGCATTGACGCTGAATCCACTTCGTGGCTTTGATGGTCAGATGAAAAGTAACATCTTTATCGCTCTGCTCTTATTCAGTGTGCTGTGCGCGACCTCAGTGGCGGATATCAAAGCTGTCGAGCAAACTCTTCGCGATCTTGATGACCAATGGTCCACAGCTGCAGGAGCAAAAGACCTCGATAAGACCGTCTCTTTCTATTCAGACGATGCCATCGTGATGCCGCCCAATGCTCCGGCAGCCACGACCAAGGAAGCGATTCGAAGGGGTTGGAAAGACTTTCTCGATACCGTCAGCGATCTCAGATGGAAGACGACTCGTGTTGAAATTGCAAAATCCGGCGACTTGGCAGTCCTGATCGGGACATACGACATGACCACGAAGGACGGAACTAAAGATCACGGGAAATATTGCGAAGTTTGGGAAAAGAAAGCGGATGGGAACTGGAAATGCGGCACCGACATGTTCAATTCCGATTTACCCGCAGCGGCCGCAAGCTCTCCCGCACCCGGCGCTGCGGAGAAGAAATAGCTACGCGCCCGTTGGCATTAAGCTTGGGCGCTTCGCTTCGTTAACTTAACATCCGAGATATGCCGATTAGCGCTTTTAGCAGTCAGACGGACGGTTTGGAGCCGAGTCTGCGAAGTCGCGAACATTTCATCACCAACACTGATCTGGATGATATGAAAAAATTGGACGCGCTTATTCGTTGAACACCACGTCTTAACCGTGCATTTAAACACGAGTAGCGGTGACGAGAATGCGAGCGGTGCGGCTTACTCAGGTCGGAAAGCCTCTGGAGGCAGCGGAGGTTCCGATTCCGGAAATCGGTGCTTCCGACGTTTTGATCCGGGTTGGTGCGTGCGGAATCTGCCATTCCGACGAACATTATCGCGCCGGCATTTCGCGGATTGACCGTTTACCGCTAACGCTCGGCCACGAAATCGCAGGTTGGATCGAAAAAGTTGGTACTGACGTCAAGCACACCAGAGTCGGCGAGCGCGTCTGCGTACATTATCTGGCACATTGTGGAAGCTGTGAGTTCTGCGTTCGCGGTTTGGAACAGTTTTGCCGCACCGGAGAAATGATCGGCAAACATCGCGACGGCGGATATGCGGAGTTAATCAAGGTTCCGGCAAAAACGCGTTCCTTTTCCCAGATCAAATTTCCTTCGAAATTGGTGCGATTATGATGTGTTCGTCAGCGACAGCACTTCATGCGCTGAATAGGGCACGACTCAGGCCGGGCGAGTCGATTGCAATTTTCGGTTTCGGTGGATTGGGATTCTCGGCGTTGCAGTTAGCGCGAGCGTTTGATTGCGAGCAAAACTACGTCGTCGAGATCAATCCGGCCAAACTCGCTTCCGCCAAAATGCTTGGAGCTATCGCGATCGACGCAAAGACGGGAAGTCCAGTCGAGCAAATCATAGACGCGACGAATGGAAAAGGCGTGGATGTTTCGCTGGAATTGATCGGATCGGCGAAGACGATGCGACAAGCAGTCCAATCTTTGGGCGCGCTGGGTCGCGCGGCGCTTGTTGGATTAACGGCGGAGGCAATGTCGATCTTTCCGTACACGGAACTGACCAACAAAGAGGTCGAGATCATCGGCGTGTCCGATCATCTCGCGACTGAACTTCCGACCCTGATCGAGTTCGCTCGGAGCGGCAAACTTCGTTTTCCGCCAGACGCGTTGCGCTTTGTCGATCTCGATGCGGAACAAATCAATGCGTCACTGGACACATTTCGAAATTCCATCGATCACATTAGAACGGTAATAAGGATGACGCGTGACAGCTAACCACCTCCGCCAACGATTGGGCGCCTAATCCATTCCCACGCTTCGCCCCGCAGCCGCTGTATTCGTCAAAAATTTAAACAAAGCCGGATGTTCGAAGACCGTGAAATTGGCTAACGTCATCACGGCTGCTGCTATATCCGCAACTTCCGCCGCTCTGCCTTCCGGTCCGCCTTTCCATAGTTTTTTCAGGTCTTCGGCGATTTCTTTTTCGACATCCTTGCGGGTCGCGTTTGCCACCTCGGTATCCAGGTACTCGATGATCGAATCAAATTCCGCCCGATCGAGCCAGATGCCGTGACATTTCGGGCACCAGTCAATGACAATCGACGATTTTCCAAATACGACGGAGAGCAACTTCCCGTCGTCGGCTTTGGGACAAGCGCGCCCACTTGGACTGGCAGCCGTTTTTTCGATGTTGTCTATCTCGTCGTTCAGCCAATGCAGCTGTCCTTCCAACGCCTTGTTTTTTAGTTTCCGCAATTCATCCTTGGCCAGCCACATGCCGCCGCATTGCGGGCAAGCTTCAAATTCCACCGACAAGATGGAATAAAGGTTCAGCGTCGTACCGTCGACCGGACAGTAGTCATGGGTCGCTTGTAAATGTTTGGCGCCTTTGATCGGTTCCACTTCAGTCTCGAAATCTGTTTCGTTGCTATTTCTCCTGCGTCAACAACACATGCATCAGCCGGCATAATCTGCAATCGCGTTTGCCACGTCGAGTGTCGATGCCGTGCCGCCCATGTCGTACGTGCGCACTTTTCCTTCCGCGATAACACGGGCAATTGCGGACTCCAGCCGCGTAGCCCGCTCGGTTTCGTTGAGCCAGTCGAACATGAGTTTGACGGTCAAAAGCATGGCGATCGGGTTTACCTTGTATTGGCCTGCGTATTTCGGAGCTGAACCGTGCGTGGGTTCGAACACAGCGTAATTGTCGCCAAGATTTGCACTCGGCGCGAAACCGAGTCCGCCCACAAGGCCCGCGCAAAGGTCGCTGACAATGTCGCCGAACATGTTTTCCGCCACCAAGACCGAATAATCCTGCGGGTTCTTGAACATCCACATGCAGATGGCATCGATGTTTACTTCGTCCGCCCAGATATCCGGATAAGCTTTAGCCACGCCTCGGAAGCACCGCGTCATCAATCCGCCGGTCTCGCGCAGCACGTTTGGTTTTTCGATCAAGGTCACGCGTTTGCGTCCGGTTTTCTTCGCGTACTCGAACGCTTCCTTGCAAATGTTGGTGCATCCTTGCACACTCATGATGCGCGTGGAGAGCGCGATGTTTTCGAGGCCTGCCTTCTCCTTCCACTTTTTCATTTTCGGATTCGCGCATAGCGCTGTGTAAACCGATTCCGGTAATGGGAAAAACTCGACGCCGCCGTACATCCCCTCGGTATTCTCGCGAAATACAACCTGATCAATCGGGACGTCTGCGCCGCTCGGGTTTGTGATCTTGTTACCGCGATAATTCAGCGGATTGCCAGGATAACTCTTACACGGCCGCATGTTGGTGTGCAGGTTGAACAACTGCCGCAGCCCAACGATCGGCGAGAAATAGCTTAGTCCTTTGCCCTTGAGCTCCGGACTCAGTTCCTCTTTCGCCTTGTCTTGCGCCTTACTAGTGATCGCGCCGAACAGCCCGCAAGTCGTTTCCTTGAGCGCTTTCACGGTGCGATCGGGAAGAGCGTTGCCTTCCTTGCACCAGAACGTCCAGCCGATGTCGCAAGGCACGTACTCTGCATCAAATTTCAACCGATCGAGAACGATTCGCGCCGCTTCCATGACATCGTTTCCAACGCCATCGCCCGGCATCCACGCAATTCTATATTTAGCCATAGGAAGGCGACTTTATCGGGACTGAGACGAGCCGCAAGCTTTGGCAGAGTAACCACGGATTAGGCGGATCAAACGGATTCGTATTGTAGCCGCGATCGCTGATTCCGGCGGCGTGCGTAACGGAAGTCAATAGCGGCGTTTGTGTTCAACGCGAACTAGAATCTTCGCTTTCTTAGCTGCATCGTAAAAATTCTGCGATGCTGTTCTTTAAGGCCTCAAATTGCGACCTTAAATCCAAGCGAGGCTATCGTGACGAACCGGTGGCAAACTGCGACCGCATCCAGTGGTTACCCAACTAAGGTTCTCAACCAGGCCTTTCACCGTGCGAGAGCCCGCTTCCCGCGCGATTTCGCGTTTTAGTTGTCCGCCGACGAGTACGACCTGATGCGGTCACAACTTGTGACCGCATCCTCTGGAGAGCGCAATATCCGGTCACAGGTTGTGACCGGATATCGACGGAACATCCGCTATCGGCCATGGGCGTTCACTGAACACGGTGCGCTTCAAGCAGCGAACATCCGCCGAAGCGATCGTGCCATTGCAATGAGTGTCTATGTAATTCGTGCGTTTATCGAGCAACGGGAAAAAGTCGCGGCAAACGCTGCGATTCTGAAGCGCCTCGCCGAAATTGATAAGACGTTGCTGGAACGCGACAGAACCTTACGCGAGATCTATCAGAAACTCCTGCCGCTACTCGCGCCTCCATCGGAACCTCCACGCCGGCAAATCGGGTTTCATGCGTCATGACGAACTCCCCCGATCCATTAAAAGTCACGCAAATGGGAACACAGGAAAGTTTCGGAAGATGAGCTTCCAGCTTATCTCGGCGGGCTGGCAGCCTGCCAGCCGAGTCAGGCAAGATGCCTGACTTCCGATTTCTGAGTTCCTACTTTCAATTGAGCCAGGTGGTCGCAATTTGCGACCAGATCTGTTGCATTGTAGGCACGGCGCTGTGTCGCCGTGCCGGGTGTAGCCGCGAAAGACGCCTCGACACAGCGAGGCGGCTACAACGCGCGGAGGCGCGACGCCACCAGATTTTCGGCCCCGCCTGCGACAATCAATTCTTGCGCAGCCGGACTTAGTGGCGGGAACGAGAATGATTTTCCACCGACAGTCAAAATGGATTTTGCGTAGTCGATCGTGATTTCAGGGCCCACTGTGGTTGGCGTGCGATTGGTCAGAGTCGAGCGCAGGTCCGTGACTAACTCGGGACATTCAAACACTACGAAGCCGTTGTTGAACGCGTTGCGCTTGTAGGTTTCTGAAAAGCTACCGGCGATCACACAGGGAATGCCTTTGAACTTGAGCGCTGTGGCGGCTTGTTCGCGACTCGAGCCGGTGCCGAAGTTGAATCCAGCAACGACAACATCGCCTTTTTGATACAGAGCGTTGAAGTTCGGATCGTAATTTTCAAATGTAACCGCCGCCATCTGCTCGGGCGTCATGTCGTCGCGATAAGTATGTTTGCCGGCGTAAATGCCGTCAGTGTTCAAGTTGTCTTTGTCGATAAACAAAACGCGGCCGTGCACGCTGGACGGGAAACCTTCCATGATCTGCACTGATGCCGATGGTCTTGATTTTTTTTCAGGGCGTCGGACCGCGGTTCCGGCGGAGCGCTCACCGAAATTTGTCGGCGCACAAATGAATCCGGCCAGTGCGCTGGCGGCGACGACCGCAGGCGAGGCAAGATAAACGAACGCGTCGCGGTCGCCCATGCGTCCCTTGAAATTGCGATTCGTGGCGCTGATCGCTGTTTCGCCTTTTTGCACCAGACCGCGTCCCAGTCCAATGCATGCACCACACCCCGGGGGCAACGGAATCGCGCCGGCGCTTAGTAGAGTTTGCCAATCACCGTTCGATTCCGATCTCGCCTGCACTTCGGCGCTGGCTGGCGCGAGATAAAATTCCACGCCATCAGCCACGTGTCCGCCCCGGGCGCGCACGACCTCTGCCGCATCGTGCAAATCTTCGAACCTCGCGTTCACACACGAAAGCAGGTAAGCCTTTTGAATCGGCACGCGTTTTTGTTTCATTTCCGGCAACGACACCATCGTTTTGACTTCGTTAGGCCCGGACACGTGCGGAACGACAGTCGCAAGATCGAGTTCCAGCTCGATTGCGTATTCCGCATCGGAGTCGGCGCTGAGTTCGGTTCGGTTCTTCCACCACTCGGCGATATCGGCGTTCGTATAACCGGAGCGGCTCTTCGAACCGCGGGTTCCCGGGCGTTTCGGATTTGAAAACTCGGGCACGCGCGAGCGCAGATAATTCACTGTCACTTCATCAAAGGGAAACACGCCCGCCAGCGCGCCCCATTCAGTGGTCATGTTGGCGATGGTCATGCGCGCAGACATTGGAAGATTCGGTACGCCGTCACCTGCGAACTCAACGGCGTGATTAAGCACTTCATCTTTGTTAAAGAGACCGCACAACGCGATGATGACATCCTTGCCGACCACACCCGGCGCGAGCGTTCCCTTGAGTAAGACCTTTGCCACAGGCGGCACCTGCCACCATGTGACGCCTGTTGCCCAGATGCTCGCAGCATCTGTGCGCACTACTGGCGTGCCAAGGGCTGCGACGGCGCCGTACAAATTCGAGTGTGAATCGCTGGCTACCACCATCGAACCTGGAACAACGTAGCCCTGTTCCACCATCACCTGGTGCGAGATACCAGTGCCTGGCGGGTAAAAATCGATACCGTGCTCGCGAGCGAATGCTTCGATCTTCGCGTACTTCGCCAGGTTTTCCGGTGACGTATTTTGGATGTCATGATCGATGGCGAACACGGGCTGTGCTGGATCCGCGACACTGGTCGCCCCGATCTGCTTGAACTTGGGGATCACCGCGCCTGTGTTGTCGTGTGTCATTACGTGACGCGGACGAATCGAGATGAAATCGCCACTGCGAACCACCGCGCCGGGCGCGATTCCATCGGCATGTCGCGCCGCAATCTTCTCAACAAGAGTTAGGCCCATACCAATTTAAATTATTCAGGTCCAGCCAACACGTCTAGCGTTGGTGTAGCCGGCATCAGCGATGTCAGGTACAGGTTTCATTTCGTCGCGGCGCGCTTACCGAGAAGCTTTGCGATATCGAAATCTACAAAATCGGCGTGATGAAAAATGATCGATTCAATCGAGCGCTCGACCTTATCGCCTTCATGACTGTGCGTCGCGATGATGTGGAGCACCTCACCGGGAATACCATGCTTATGCGCCAGGGCGACGCCGCTAAACGGATGACGTAGTTGCTGTCCAAATTTTCCCTGAACGACGTTGTTCGAAGCGTCCTTGTCGTACTCGAGCGGTTTGCCTACGTCGGCCAGCAGCGCGCCGGCAATGAGATAATCGCGCTGGATCGGGATGCCGCAGCGGAACGAACGTTCCAGCACATCCGCGATGGCGATACATTGGCGCGCACAGGAATTGAGATGCTCGACAAAGGTCATGTCGATATCGCCGGCCAGCAGGGTGAACTTGACCGCGCGCAATTCGTCGAAAGTCCAGCCTTTCCCTCCGCAACCCGTGGTGATTGCTTCGTTCCACACCGCCGCGACCTTCTGCCGCAAGGATTCGTCTTTGATTTCCATCAGGCTGGGAAACAGTCCTGCGATTTCTTTCACGCCGTGGGTAATTGGTTTGGTTGTCATGATGATCAGATCGATTTCAGCGGATATTTCTGAGGTTTTGAAGACGTTCTTTCTATAATTCTTCTAGCTTCCAGATCGAGTTTAACGGTTTCTCCGTACCAGCTAATGTTCCCTGAAAATC
>JBKPLD010000104.1:0-19421 GCA_046731415.1 Verrucomicrobiota bacterium | reverse complement strand
CCCTTCACCAGTCCGACCTGGAACTTCCCAGGATTCTACAGCTTCGAGGTTGACTTTGCCGAGCGGGAAGAATGGTACAGCCAGAACACCTCTGCGGTTCTCGCTTCTGGAGCTTTCCCCTCTCAGCCGGCGGCCCACAGTCAGTATAACGCGCAGAAGCCAAAGGTCTCGGTTCGCTGGCAACCGCTTGATCCAAAATATATCGGCGCCCTTACCTTGCGTGGTAGCTATACCGAAGCGTTTCATGCTCCGGCTCTATCGGAGATTTCACCCGCGTCCACGCAAGACTTTAGTGGGACTTTCGATCCATTCACAAAGGAGCCCAATCTGTTCGAGGTTCGCGTTATAGGAAATCCCAACCTACAGCCGGAGGTGGCCTATGAATGCTCTTATGGTGCCGTTTACAGCCCGAAATGGATCAAAGGCCTGACGCTCAGTGCGGATTGGTGGCATATTGATATGCGGTCCATCGCGTCCTTGCTCGGCACGCAATTCATTGTTCAGAATGATATTCCAGGGCTGATTTTCCGCGGTCCTCCTAGAATAATCAACGGCAGGCAGGTGCCTGGGCTGATCTTTCTGGTCATTGATCCCAACGAAAATCTTACAGGCGCGATCTTTGAAGGTCTTGACTACGAAGCGGTCTACATTCTGGACTCATCAATGTTTGGTCACGGCGATTTTGGCAGGCTGACCGCAACGGTCAATGGCACGTGGCTATCACGCGCTGAGCTTCAGATTTCCCCTAACACAAAACGGTTTGGTATCGCCGGTGAAGTCATACCATTTGGATTTACGCTGACCGGCTCGCTACCATGGAATCGGGCTAATTTCAGTCTGTTCTACGACGGCCCGGCTGATACGTGGATGCAGGGTGTGGATGTTGGCGCAGTAATTCACTACACCGGCCAATACGAAGATGACAATGTCAGTCTCACAAGTGCATTCGGTTCCTTCGAACCTCCCAAGCCGCAAACGCCGAGAAGTGGGCCTTTGCCTTGGCGCGCGCGGAAAGTGCGCGAGTGGATTACCCTCGATCTGATTGCATCGTACACGTTTAACCTGCCACCGCCTGCCTCGGCCGCGGTACCTGGCCTTGCAAAGGACGGCGGCAAGAACATCCATGTGAAGGAGAAAAATGTCATGCCTGTATCTATGGCCGAATACAATCCCTTTGGATGGCGCGCCTGGTTGAATAACACCACGATTTCCCTTGGGATGCAGAATGTGTTTGACGAAGACCCACCGTTTGTGGCCGGAGGCGTCGAGAACGGCTACGACGAATCGTTAGCTACCATCAAAGGCCGGTTCTGGTACGTCCAGCTAAAGAAAAGATTCTAATCGAGTTGGAACAGCTCAGACCTCACCTAGAATCCCTTACGCGGCGATCCCGCGTTCCAAAAGCTCTGGGAGGAAAAGCAGCCGTCAAGACACGAATTATAGAGGGATTTCTCAAGTAGCCCCCAACTGAGTTGGTGCCGCAACAAAGTACATCACGGAGTAACAATCCGTTCCTATCTAAGGAAACGCTGATTTGTTGCCGCTTTGTTGCCTAATTTTGTACGTCTCCATACACCGCATTTACCCACCCAAGGTGATGTATTGCCAACCAAAGCTGGTCCCGCCTCAAACAGTCCCATTACTCCTGCAATTACGGCCGAGGCGCAGGTGTTGGACGCGGCCTTGCCGTGGGCGTTGGCCTCGGCGTCGTCGTTGCTGTAGCTGTTGCTGTGGCTGTTGCTGTGGCAGTGGCTGTCGCAGTTGCCGTAGGCGTCGCAGTGGGGCATGGGGTGAGCAGTTCGACTGTACTGACGGTGGTGCTCGCCGTGTCGAAGCCGTCGGCGACCAGCACCCGGCCATCGGGCAGCGTGCCCTGCGCATGCCCGGCGCGGTTGCCGATCATGGCCGGGCCAGCGCTGAACGTACCGCCGCTGATGGCGAAGACATGGGTGCCGGTGGTGGAGGCACCAGTCGAGTCCGCGCCGTCGGCGATCAGCAGTTGGCCCGTGTCGAAGGGGGAGACGCCACCGTAGTTGCCGAGCCCGCCGGTGCCTGCCGAGCCGAGGTTGGTCCAACTGTTCGCCACCGGGTCGTACCGCAGTAGCGTATCCACCGTCGTGAAATCGGGTAGGATCACCCCGCCGTAGACATAGATCAGCCCGTTGTAGGCCGTACCATAGGTGTTGGTGCGGTTGTCCGGCAGCATCGCTCCCGTCGACCAGGTGTTGGTGGCGATGTCGTAGATGAAGTTGGTGTTCAGGCCGTTGTTGAAGTCGTCCCCGCCCATCACGTAGAACTTGCCGTTGATCACCGCCCCCGCCGCTGCTTCGACGCCGGGGCTGGTGGGCATGTTCGCGCCGCTGGACCAGATGTTGGTGGCGATGTCGTAGATCCGCAGGGCGTTGGTCACGCTAGTGCCGCCGATGAAGCCGCCAGCGACGTAGATCTTGCCGTTCGACGCACCGATAGTGGCCTGACCGAGGGCGACGGGCAGCGGGGCGACGTTGCTCCAGGTGTTGGTCGTGTAGTCATAGCGCGAGACCTGGTCGTACAATGTCGGCACCATGTCGGCGGTCTGACCGCCGGCGACGTAAAGCATGTTGTCGGTGCCTAGGGCGGCCTGGAAGGCATAACGGGCAGGAGGCTCGTCGGGGCCCGGTTGCCAGGCGGGACAAGTGCCACCGGGAATCGTCGGTTTTAGCAGAGCTTTCAGCGCATCAAGGCCGGTTTGTGCAAGCGCCGCCGGCCTGAGTGCTGGTTTGCCGAGCTTAATCGTGTTCCGTTCCGCCAGCGCGAACGGCATCGCGCAGATGGTGACAAGCAGCAGCAGATAAAACGCGTCTCGGAGGAGATGCGCTTTGATGTTGGGATTGGTTTGTTTTTTCATGATGTTGGTGTTCGATCTTGAATGCGGTTTTTCCCTGTTGCCCAACAGAAAGTCATTTGCACGCGGAACATCTTTTTTACTCAGGGACCTCAAAAAATGTCAATACTTCTTTATCAATGACTTGGTCCATCCTAACCCGACGCTGACGCAGGTGGAACGTGTTCTGCCGAAACGTTCGTCACAACGGGTTAGCTGCCCGATATTAGCCGCTCACCCCGTCGCGCGTTTCTTCATCGAGCACGGCCAGCGCGCGATTGTATGTGGCCTTCGCGTCTTCGTGCGATCGCCGACCGCGCGGTTTTTCACGGTCTTCTCTACGGTCGGCTGAAATTTTGCTGCAAAACGGTGCAATCCTACGCAACACACTGCGAATGCTGAATCTCCAGACACCTAGTAGCGAAATCTTCTAATCGGTTTCGAATATCGCTAGGGTCGAGCGACTCGACCGGAGAAAACGCAGCACAAGAACCCTAACAGAGCAACAGCCTTGCCTCAGTCGTTCGTCACGTCTGGCAACCGCTGCATGGCGCGCGCTTGTGATCCGCGGTAAGGTGCGTGTACTGGCGAGAGACCGCCGCGCTCTCGTGCCCTACGATCTCGCGCGTGATAAAGTCGGAAACGCCCGCTGCTTTCAGCATGTCACCACGGAATACCACAGCGAGTGCAACGAAATCATATATGCATCTTTCTGTTATGTGTCCGCTGCGGCTTGATCGGAACGACATTCCCTGGAGTTAGCCATTCGCCCACGGGAATGGTGGGGCGCGTTTTCAAATCTGTGTAGTGCGCCGCAGTGGTGGCCAAATCCGAATGGCGTAGTACACGGGACGCCGCATAAATCCCGTGCTCGGCAGTGATAAGCGCACCAAGTTCTTTGCGCAGTTCGTGCAGCGGTTTCTTTGCAGTCACGCCGTGCGCACGCAACCACGCAGTCACTCGGTCAAAAACACTTTGCACGCGATAATTACGCCCCCACAATCGCGGCCCTGATACACCGTCACCGCCTTCGATTACAAACACGCCACTGGCGCGAGCGCGAAACCGTCGCAGTAATTCGACAACGCTCACATCAATCGGGACTTCCCCCCGCGAATCGGCGCTTTTCAAATTCGCTGTGTCTGTATGCTCAACCCGGATCACGCCACGATCGAAGACAATCTGATTCCAGGCCAGTGTGTCGATCTCGCCCTTGCGCAACCCCGCAGCAAGAGCAAGTAGCACTACGAGAAACGCGGGCGAATCGTTTTCTGCGAGTTCATCACGCGCCTGCGTTAACAGCGTCTTAGCGTCAATGCGACTGAAGTACTTGGCGCTTTGGCGCGGAAAAAACTCCACGTCGTCGAAAGGCCGCGAATCCGGCAAAGGCACAAACCTTGCGATCTTTTTGCCGAATAGGCTACGCGCCTGCCGTACGGTTGAATTGCACGAGGTCATTCTTGAACGTTGCTCTGCTGGCGTTTTCGCTCGGTTTACATACGCCAGTCGCCATTTTTGAATTGCTTCGGGCGTGAGAATTGAGAGAGGAGCGGCGTCAATGGCTTTCCGATAGGCTCTGGCTCCGCCACCTTTTGGTCCAAAGCGCTTGCGATTTCGTTTAACCCTAATGATGTCACCAACGATCTTGCGTAGTGCGGAAGCATATAGCGCGAACGTCGCAGAATTCACCGTAGCTACAGATCGCGCCGCTCCGATCCATTGTCCTACTGTGGCAATGCTTTCAGCCGCTTTTCGTGGTCGATGCTTTGCCAGTGCGCCTTCAATTCCAAGGGTCAAAAAGTCAGTGTATACGCTTGCCGCTCGCCGCGCTGCGGCTTCCTTGTTGCCTGTACCCAACGACAGCGCCACACGCTGTCCGTGCATTTGCAGGCGCATCGAGTAGTGCGGGGACTCCTGGCCCCGATCGTTCTCCGGGCGATAAATGCGAGATAGCCAATAGCGCGAGTCATTCTTGCCAACTCCCCTCGTAACCTGGTTTGCCACAGGTTTGCCACTTCTGACGTCTAGACCTGAGCCGCTATGTTCGGATGTGCGCTCAATACTGGATACCTGTTTTTCGCTGCTTGCGCTCGCTGTATCGCTATTTCCTGCCCGCATGTCGGCACACTATGGAACACGTCAGATCATGTCAAGGCGTAAAACTTCGGATCAGAAGGTTGGGGGTTCGAATCCCTCCAGGCACGCGGTCATTCCGGGAAGTAAAACGAACTTACCTGGAAAGACCAATGCGTCGCACCAGATCTTGAAATCTCGGGTCCGACCTGACCGATTGGAACTGCGGCGACACGTTCAGATTAACAAAATGGAACGAGTGCTCCGTGTATGCTTTTTCCAGCAGTTGAAATGCCTCGTCATTGTTACCAAGTGCCACGTGGATCGCCGCTAGTTCATAGGGCGATACATACTGTTGCTTCGAAAAATCGTTTAACTCCTCGAGTGCCTTATTTGCCTGGTCCGTCTTTTGCGATATCGCATACGCATGACCGAGCGCGGCTCTCATTAACGGACTGCCTCCAGACAAAGAGATTGCCCGTTGAAACTCTTCGATGGCCGCATCAAAAACCTGCTTTTGCTCGTAAGCGAGACCGAGGTGCCAGTGCGCGACGGCGAAGTGCGGATCCATTTCTATGGTCTTGCGGCATTGATCTATCGCTTCGTCGTACCGACCTGCGTAGTACAGTGTCGCTCCCATAAACGTGTTCATTACGAGTGACGCCGGTTCGAGTTCCAACGCCTTTTTCATTTCCTGTAGCGCTTCGTCCAACCGACCCGTGGCGGTTAGGTAATGGATCGCGTACCATTGATGAGCCGTAGCATAATCTGGCTTGAGTTCGATGCTGCGCTTAAACTCTTTCTCCGCCGTCGCCCAGTCCCAATAGTAGTTCATGCTGATATGCGCCAGCGAGGCATGCGCTTCAGCAAGTGTGTTATCCAGTGCTAGCGCCTTTAGTGCCGATTCTTTTGCCTTTGGCATGGCCTCGTGCGGAGCCGCAAAATTGTAAAACGTCAGTGCAGTATAGGAATCCGCCAACCCCACGTGGCCCAGAGCGAAATTCGGGTCGCGTTCGATCGCCTGCTGAAATTGCTCGAACGCTCGTTTGATCCCGTCGGCAGTGCGCTTGTTCCAAAAATACCGCCCCCGTAGGTAAAACTGGTACGCCTCCGCGTTTGTGCTGTCGCGTTTGACCAGCCGGAGCTGCTCTTCGCCGGATAATTTCAACTTCAACTTCTCTGTGACCTCTCGCGCAATTGCTTGTTTGACTGCAATTACATCGGAGATTTTGCGGTCGTAGCCCGCGCCCCAAAGTTCCGCGCCTGTGGTGGCGTCCACCAAATCTACCTGAACGTGCAAAGTGTCTTGCATTTGCCTCACTCTCCCGGTCAGCACCGCCGCCACCTGTAGCTCGCGCCCGACGCGCCGCGGATCGACATCTGTGCCCTTGTAATGAAATGCCGTCGAGCGTGCGATCACTTTCAGTTGCTGTAACTCTGTCAGGCTATTGATCAGCGCCTCAGAAATTCCCTCCGACAAATACTCTGCGTTCGGGTCGTTGCTCGCGTTTTCAAATGGCAGCACTACAATGCTCTTCTCTGCTGGTGCACTCGTCGTCGGGTTTCCGCCGGAAGCGGCGACCCGCGCGACAGGTTGATTTCCCTTCGGGGCGAGCGAGTCGACGATTTGTTCAAAGCACGGATCGCCGCGCAGCGGGTCCCAAAACGGCAGCAGCATTACATCGCCATAGTGCACTCCGCTTGGAAGGCGGCTGGCGCGAGCAAGCTGTTCACAGGCGAGATCTTTGTCGCCAACCCAAGCGGCGATTCTGGCCAACCACACGATCATGCGCGTGCCGCCGATCGCATCCTTTTCCAAGGGAAGAAGCTCAACCGCGCGCCGACCTTCTCGCAACGCTTCCTCTTTTCGTCCAAGAGCGGCGTCGATTAAACCAAGCACGCATAGAGCACCAGCATCATCGGGACGGCCACCAACTAGTTTCTCCTGTTCCACGCGTGCGGCAGTGAAGGCGGCATGTGCTTTAGCATCATCTTTTGCCATTCGGGCGATAAGACCTTCTACGACATGGGCGCTGTACCTCACAGCCGCGTTGCCCACGTTGTTTTCACCGAGCGCAGCTGAGGCAGTAACAGCTGCGGCAGGGTCTCGCTCAGCCAGTGCGCAGAAAAACCAACTATCGGCGACACTCGGGATTGTGGCAGGGTCTTTCGCGCGGAGTTCATCGATCAGTTGATGCAAGGGCAGCGTATTAGCTTTAGAGTTGAACTCCACTTCCGCACGCGAGACTTTCAATCCGGCGTGGTTCGGCTCAATTGCCAACGCTCGCTCCAGCACGGCATCTTCGTCGGCGTAGCGGCGCAGGTGGGCATAACTTGTGGAGGTTTCTTTTAGCAAGGAGATGTTGCGCGGGTCGCGATCCAGTGCGCGCTCAAAATTTCGTGTGGACTCGTCCCACATCCCTTGGCGACGCTGGATAGCACCTCTGAGTTGGAATAACCGAGTGTCATTCGGCAGGGTCTGAGCAGCAACTTGCAGTTCTGCTGACGCTCCATTGTAATCGCGGTATCCCCAGTAAAGGTGCCAGGCGCGGGCCAGATGTGCTTCGCCTCCATCGGGACGAAGGCGAAACGCCGCCTGGATAGCAGTCTCCGCGAGGGCCAGGCGCGCAGGCGTGCGATCGAAGCCATCAAAGTAAAGGTAGTCGTGGGTCCGAGCGAGTTGGCAATACGCCTGGAAAAACGTTGGGTCATGCGCAACAGCCTGGTTCAGTAGATCGGCCGCCTTCAGCAGATTCGGTTTCCTGGTACCCGTGAAGCTCTCAGCAGTCAGAAGAAGATTTTTGGCGCGACTATAGAGATCGAAGGCCGCGAGATTGGCCGTCGGTGGGCGCTGGATGTCTAGCTTCTCAGCGGCAGAGACTTTAGCGTGAAGGTGCTCGGCGACTTTCTGCGCGATTTCGCTCTGGATGGCGAACATGTCTTTCAAATCGCGATCGTATTGCTCCGCCCAGATGTGCGTATCGGTGCGAGTGTCGATCAATTGGGCATTTATATGTAGCCACGCTCCGGTCTTGCGTACGCTGCCTTCCAGCGCGTGCGACACGCGGAGCGCATCACCGATCTGGTGCGTGTCTCGCTCGCCGCGATAATGCATCACGCTAGTGCGGCTGATGACCTTGAGATCGGCAATTTTGGCGAGCTTCGTCAAAATGTCGTCCTGGACACCGTCGGCAAAGGAGGCGTCCTCTCTGTCGTTACTCAGATTCTCAAACGGAAGTACCGCGATGCTTTTCTCCGGCGCCGCTGGATTCGATGCTGAACCGGCAACTGTCGGATGGGTACGCTGTGAATGAAAAATGAAGAATGCAGACACAGCGAGAATTAGAATAACAGCGGATGCGATGGCGAAGCGGATGCTGCGTACGCTATTTGCCTGCGCGGAGCAACGTCGCAGACTCGCTGCTAAATCCTTAATACCAGGACGGGCGGCTGGCTCCAGTGCGAGCATGGATTTAAGCACCGACTTTAGACCAAGCGGAACATGTGCGGCTTTCAGTTGTTCGGTCGGAAGGGGGGCCGATTTCTGTGCGCGGCGAATCTCCTCAATGTTGCGGCCCGTAAACGGCGTTTTCCCGGTAAGCGCAAACCAGAGCGTGGCGCCTAACGAGTAGATGTCGGAACGGACATCGACCGGCTCGGTTTCGAATTGCTCGGGGCTTGCGAAATTCGGTGTGCCGACAAATTCACCGTGGGTGATGTCCATCTCTCCTGCGGCATCTGCCACGGCCTTGGCGAGACCGAAATCGATGATTTTTACTTCTACTTCAGTCACTCCAGCGTTACTTGGCTTGAGCATGATGTTGCCAGGTTTGAGATCGCGATGGATCAAACCTTGAGCTGCGGCAGCAATCAGCGCCTGCGCGATTTGGGTCGCAATTTCCAGAACGTATTTTGGATTCAGTGGACCATCCCTCCGCACGCGAGCCTCCAGGGTTTCGCCCTCGACCAACTCCATCGCGTAATAGCAGCGGCTGCCATCCGGCGAAGCACCAAACTGAAAGACGGCAGCCACATTTGGATGCCGCAAAGCAGCCGCCGTGCGCGCTTCACGCAAGAAACGTTCGCGCACAGCTTGTGACTTCCGGCCCGTCCTCACCGCCGGCACTTCGATTACTTTCAGGGCAACCTTGCGACGCAGCACGTTGTCTACGGCAAGGTAGGTCACTCCCATTGCACCGCGACCAAGTTCACGGAGGGAGCCGTCTTCGCGTCGCGCGATCTCGAAATCACCGAACACAATCGAGACATCCGAGTTCGCTTCGACGACTGATTCGTCGAGGCCTGTCCGAAGCAGACAAGCGACGCAATCCCCTTTTGCGTTCAACGGCTCGCCGCATACCGAGCAGGTGGCGGCGACGGATGCCACCGTTGTTCCCATGGCGTGTCTGCCTTAGCCTCTCGTTAATACACGGAGTAACTCGTGTAACTCTTCGTCCACCTCCGCTTCGGTGTCCACAGTTTGACGCACCTCAGCACGCAACACTTCTCGATAACGCGCTCGAAGGCGAGTAACATGGCTGCGAAGTGTTGACTCCGTCATACCCAAACGATCTGCCAGGTCGGAGTAAGCCGGCGGCGGCCCGGTGGACCCGGCAAGAAAAATCCTTAGTTCGTTAAAAAGCTTCTCTTTGGCCTCGCTTCTGTAATCTGCCGAGAGTCGTTCCAGTGCCGCAGCAACCAGGGCCTCTGCCCAGCTGCGATCAAAAAGCAGCTCTTCAGTGCTTGCGCTTCGGTGATTCTGGAAAACCGATTCCGCCTCTTTGATCTGCGCCTCGTGCAGAGGCAGAAAATTTTGTCCGCCTCCACGCTTGAGTGTCCGTTCGCGATCGGAAGCATCCGCAAGAAAATTTTTCAAGGCGGCGAGCAGGAACGAACGGAACCTGCCCTTCTGCCGATCGGCACGAGCATAGATCTTATGTTCGACCAGGTACGCGAAAAAGCTTTGCGTGAGATCTTGCGCATCGTGAACGCTGTACCCACGGCTGCGCACAAAACTATAGAGCGGCACCCAATAAGTTTGGCAAAGCTCCGCGAGCGCGGCCTGCGCAGCCTGCGGCTCGGCTTGGCTTTCCCCTGCCGCCAGAACTACGCTCCAATGGGTCGAAGGAAATAAATCGCTCCGGCGACACCCATTCTCGGCCAGCGTATTCACGTTAGCAGTTTGTACCAAGACCACAGAAAAAAAGCAAGCCGTCGGACTTTCTGACGATTTCGTGCAGCACGCGGTCCGGAATCCCTTTGTAAAGGGAAACAATCACCAAATGAATCCACTAACTCAGTTCAAAAAAATACGAATTCTACTAACTCCCACCGTGCTGGCACTCGTTACGCTGGCGTCGCCTCAGGCCGCGCGCGCAAATGCTGTGACCGACTGGAACGCTATCGCGTCGAACGCGATCGTGGTGACCGCCGGTCAGCCACCGCAGGTATCGTCGCTGAGCTTTGCCATGGTTCAGGGCGCGGTCTACGACGCAGTGAACGCAATCGACCGTGGCTACCGACCGTACCTCGTCCAGCCTCCTTCACAACCGACAGACTCTAAGGAGGCGGCCGCGGCAACGGCGGCTTTTCGTGTGCTCGTGGGCTTTGCTGATCTACCCGGCCTATTTCCATCACAGCTGCCAACGCTGCAGCCGCAATACGACGCTTACATCGCGGGCCTGCCCGATATCCCGCCAAGATCGCGCGCCGCGGGGGTTACTATCGGCGAGACGACAGCCAGGGCTATGCTCACCGCCCGGCTGAACGACGGACGTTTCGGACCGCCGGCGGTCCTGTGTCCGCCAGCGCCGGGTATCTGGCGCCCGACGCCGCCGAACTTTGCGAACGATCCCGCGTCGTGGCTCGGGAACGTGCGGACGTTCATTGTTCCGAACGCAGAGATGCTCCGCACGGACGGCCCGAACGCGCTCGCCAGTGACGACTACGCCGAAGACGTCAACGAAGTCCAAGAACTCGGCTCACTCACAAGCACAACCCGAACCGCGGACGAGACCGATGCTGCGATCTTCTGGCAGGATCATGCTCACGCGTTGTTCAACCGGCTGTTTCGCGCGCTGGCCGCCAGTCAGAACTTGAATATCGTCGACAGCGCTCGCCTGTTTGCGATGGAGAACCTGGCGGCAGCCGATGCCTCCATTGGCTGTTGGAACGACAAATATTACTGGCAGTTCTGGCGTCCGATCACGGCGATCCGCGAGGCCGACACCGACGGCAACCCGGACACCGAGCCTGACCCGACATGGCTGCCGCTGTTCGACCCATCGACACCAGTCTGCAATCCGCCGCCGCTTGCGACTCCGCCCTTCCCGGACCACCCTTCGGGTCACGCCTGTAACACCAGTGCGTTCGTGCACACACTCCGAAACTTCTTCGGCACTGACAGGATCGCCGTCAGCGTGTTCAGCAACAAATCGTGTACTTGGCGAAGCTTTGATCGGTTCTCAGACATACTTAAAGAGGTAGTAGACGCCCGAGTCTGGGCAGGCATCCACTTTCGCACCGCCGACACGCAGGGAGCCGTACTCGGTAAGAAGGTCGCCCACTATCTCAAAAGGAACTACTTCCAGCCGGTCCGACGTCATCGATGACTGAACACCATTTCAAAAGCCAACATTCAGAAAGGAACAAACATGAATTTGTTAACTAACTTAAAAAAAATATTAACTCTAACATTTGTTATAACACAGGCACTCGTTGCGCTGGCTATGTTGATAGTTGTACCAGCCGTGTTAGCAGAACACGGCCAACATCGAGATCCAGGACCTCCCGACGTAACGGTGTCGGGAAGTTTTGGTCGGATGTTTCGTAACCTTCCACCGTTCGCGCCGCCAAACAATGCCGTTCGCGACGCGCTCATGGACCTGGGCCAAGAAGGTGGGGTTCTGGATGCCGACGACGATCTCGCAGCGGGTCCGGTAGCGCTGATAACCGATCCCAATCTTAGTCTGATCAACCGCAACAACCCTACCCACACCGCCGGCGTAACGTTTTTCGGTCAGTTCCTCGATCATGATATGACGTTTGACCTGACCTCTCGCCTCGGATTCCCGACTAACCCCATAACATCAGCTAACCTTCGCACTCCCTTCTTTGATCTGGATTCGGTGTACGCTGCCGGCCCAGGAGGTAACCCGGAGTTATACGATCCGGCTGACCCAATCAAATTCCGGATCGAAAGCGGGGGCCAGTTTGAGGATCTGCCGCGAAATCCAACTAACAACGCAGCGATTATTGGCGACCCGCGTAACGATGAGAACATGATCATTGCGGGGATGCATGCGGCCTTTCTGTTGTTTCATAACCATGCGGCGGATCTCACTCGAGCGCAGAACCCGTCGATCCCGGACAATGACGCTTACATCCAAGCCCGTCGCCTGACAGTATGGCATTACCAGTGGATCATTCTTCACGAATTCCTGCCACATATTGTTCCTCAGGCGGTGATAGATGATGTTCTGGCAAATGGTCGCCATTTCTACAACCCGTTACACGACGAAGCTTTTATTCCAGTAGAGTTTCAGATCATCTACCGATTTGGACACAGCATGGTGCGGCCCTCTTACCGCGCCAATCTCCATGGCGATAACGGGCAGCCATTCTTTGGTATGATTTTCGACCCGGCGGCGGAAGGCCCTGACCCCATTGACTTGCGCGGCTTCGCCAGAGCTCCCAGGCGTTTTATCGGGTGGCAAACATTTTTCGATTTCGGTGGTGCTTACAGCGGCGATGTGCGCCCGAACAAAAGAATTGATACAAAGGTGTCGACCCCTCTCTTCCAGCTTCCGCTGGAAGTGATACCTAGCGGCGCGCCGCCGGTCTCGCTGATGCAGCGCAACTTATTAAGATGCGTCACATGGATGCTTCCATCTGGTCAGCGAATCGCTCAGGAGATGGGCATCCCACCACTGACTAACAGTGAACTAGCTGAGCTACAGCCGATCCGCTCCTCCTTTGTCCAATCGACTCCGCTTTTCTACTACATCCTCAAAGAAGCCGAGCTAAGAGAAGACGGCCTGCGTCTTGGCCCTGTGGGTGCACGCATCGTGGCTGAGGTATTTCTCGGATTGCTCCAGCTAGACCTTAATTCTTATTTTAGCGTCCAACCTGATTGGGTGCCGACACTGCCGACACATGACGGAACCCCGGAAAGTTTTCGTATGATCGACTTCCTGACCTTCGCCGGCGTCGATCCCACCAGCCGCGGTCAGTAGTCGTCGGCTACCGACCCGGTCGATTTCGTGCAGCACGCGCTCCGGAATCCCTTTGTAAAGGGAAAGCTAAAACGACCAAAGGAAATCACGCTTATGAAAAATCGAAACACCATATTCACAACGATACTATTTGCCCCTAGCTGCTCTGTGCTTTGCCCAATCGCCAAAGCAGTCGTTCCACGGCCGGATGGCGGCTATCCCGGCGGCAATACAGCAGAAGGGCAGGACGCACTGTTTAGCCTGACTACTGGCACATTCAACACAGCAGTTGGTTTCCTTTCGGGGAATGCATTCACGATCGGCAACCTCAACACAGCGATCGGCGCTGGAGCGCTGCTCTTAACCCACGCAGATGAAAATACTGCTACCGGCGCTGCGGCGCTTTTGAACAGCAGCGGGGGCTTCGGGAATACAGCCAATGGATCATTCGCCCTCTTTAGTGACACGGATGGTGATTTCAACACGGCCACTGGTGACGGTGCGCTCTTTCACAACACAATCGCTAGCAACAACACAGCCTTCGGTTTTGACGCGCTTGCTAGCAATACCACGGGCGGCAACAACACGGCCATCGGTGATGACGCTCTCGTGAACAGCACCACCGGCTTCAACAATGTCGCCATGGGTGCCGAGGCCGGGAGCGGCGTTACCGACGCCAATAATGTTATCTGTATCGGCGCATTTCTCGCCGGTCTTAACGAGGACAACAGCTGCTTTATCAGCAACATTTTCGGAGCTCCTGTAGGTGGCGATGCCGTACCCGTGTCGATCGATTCAACCGGCAAGCTCGGCACGTTTACCTCTTCACGACGATTCAAGAGGGAGATTAAACCGATGGAAAAAGTCAGCGATGCGATTCTGTCGCTTAAGCCAGTGACCTTTCATTACAAGAGCGATAACACAAATACGGCGCAATTTGGTTTGATCGCCGAGGCAGTCGCTGAAGTGAATCCAGATCTGGTGATCCGCGACAAAGAAGGAAAACCCTACACCGTCCGCTACGACGCAGTGAACGCCATGTTGCTTAACGAGTTCCTCAAAGAGCACAACAAAGTTGAAGAACAGCAAGCGACAATCGGTCAACTAAAATCTAAAGCTGCAAAGCAGGAGGTTACCATCAGCGAACTCAGGAAAGACATGGAAGTTCTCACTGCACAATTCGAAGAGCAGGCTGCCCAAGTCCAAAAAGTCAGCGAGAAAGTCGAGATGGACAGGCCAGCACCGCACCTGGCCACAGCCAGGAACTGATCACAGCGATTACAATTATGAACACACTGATCACCCATCACAGATCAACGATCACGATTTACCTGTGGCCGCCCCGGTCTGCTCTCGGCCTCTTCGCGCTTGTCACTTGTGCGCTTTGCCAGTTCGCAAAGGCGGTCGTCCCACCGCCGGACGGAGGCTATCCTGGATTCAACACGGCAGAAGGGCAAAACGCTCTCTCTCGTCTCACGACCGGCGTCGGGAACACAGCGGTTGGTTGGTTTTCGCTCTTTAGCAACACCGACGGCAGCTTCAACACGGCTGTTGGTGCAGGGACGCTCCTTTTCAACGTTGGAGATCAAGGTACGCGCGACGGAACCCAAAACACGGCAATCGGCACGGCGGCGCTTCTGAACAATATCAGTGGCAGCAGTAACACGGCCAGTGGAGCGCTGGCTCTGTTTAGCAATACGGGAGGCAGCTCTAACACGGCCAATGGTTCTTCGGCGTTGTTCAGCAACACCGACGGTGGCGTGAACACGGCCATTGGTGACTCCGCGCTTTTTAGCAATACCATCGGCAGCGGCAATACGGCTACCGGTTTCGCTGCGCTCTTCAGTAACACGGAAGGAAACTCCAACACGGCCACTGGTGCTTCTGCACTCAATGATAACACCACCGGCATTGACAACACGGCTGTCGGTGCCAACGCACTGACCAAGAATGCTACTGGCAACACCAACACGGCCACTGGCGCTGAGGCGCTACTCAACAATACCATGGGCAGCTCCAACACGGCCATGGGGCATAGGGCGCTTGCAAGCAACACCACGAATTCGCTCAACACGGCCATCGGCGCTGCCGCGCTCGCCAATACCACCGGCTTCAATAACGTTGCATTGGGCGGCGGCGCCGGCACCAATCTCACGACAGGCGATTCCAATATCGACATTGGCGACCCTGGCGTTGCCGGCGAATCCGGTACGATTCGGCTTGGCACGGGATCAGTCCACACGCGAGCGTTTATCGCCGGCATCAACAGCGCAGTAGTCTCCGGTGGGGCAGTTTTTGTCAATGGCGCTGGCCAGCTTGGCATCCAGGTATCCTCCGCGCGCTTCAAGGATGAGATTCAGCCGATGGGCATAGCCAGCGAAGCCATCCTGGCGCTTAGACCGGTCACCTTCTGTTACAAAAATGAGATTGACCCGGCTCACACTCCCCACTTCGGCCTGGTGGCCGAGGAAGTGGAAAAAGTGAATCCCCATTTAGTCGTTCGCGACAGGGAAGGCAAACCTTACACCGTCCGCTACGACCAGGTGAACGCGATGTTGCTCAACGAGTTTCTCAAAGAACATAAGAAGGTCGAAGAACAAGAGAGCAAAATTGACAGACAGGATGCAACCATCGCCAACTTAAATTCTAAGATCGCTCAGCAGCGGAAGGACATCGCCCAACAGCAAAAGGCGATGGAAGTTCTCATCGCGCAACTCAAAGAGCAGGCCACGCAGATCCAGCAGGTGAGCGCCCAGCTCGAAGTGAGCAAACCTTCGCCACAAATAGCGAAGGCGAAGACAGATTAACAGAAGGAAATGAAGACAGCGAAGGAGAACAAAATGAACATGAAAACGTCATCAACGGTCAAAGCCAATCCATTATTTCTCATCATCCTGGCACTTGGCTTTATTGCTCTTTCCCCAAAAGCGCGAGCAGTCGTCCCATCACCGGACGGAGGCTATCCTGGATTCAACACGGCCGAAGGGCAAAACGCCCTTTTTAGCCTCACCACCGGCTCTTTGAACACAGCGATTGGTTGGTTTTCGCTCTTTAGCAACACCGACGGGAGCTTTAATACCGCTGTCGGCGCCGGGACGCTCCTTTTCAACGTCGGAGACCAAAATATCGGCGAGGGAATCGAAAACACGGCCATCGGCACGGCAGCGCTTCTAAACAACACCACCGGCAACGAGAACACGGCGACAGGTGTATTAGCCCTCCTTAACAACACCATCGGAATCCGAAACACGGCCAACGGGTTTCAATCGCTTAGCGGCAACACGGAGGGCAGCGACAACACAGCAATCGGTTTTGATGCTCTTCACGAAAACAACACTGGCAATGACAACACGGCCACCGGGTTTGATGCGCTTTTTGAAAATACCACCGGCTCCAGGAACACAGCCAACGGACTCCAAGCGCTCCTCAGCAATACCACTGGCATCCGCAACACCGCTACAGGGGCGCTTGCGCTCGAGCTCAGCACCACGGGAGGTAATAACACGGCCGACGGTGCCGAAGCGCTTTTTCATAATACAGAAGGCAACAACAATACGGCCGTCGGTGTTGAGGCGTTGAACAGCAACACGGACAGCAATAACACCGCCGCAGGTGTCGATGCCCTGCGGAACAAGATCAGTGGTCTCGCCAACACCGCAGTAGGCTTTCAAGCCGGCATCAATCTTATCGCGCGAAATGACAATATCTACATTGGCAGCTTTGGTCCCGGCAGTCCCGGCAACGAGTCGAATACCATCCGGATCGGCAAGGGGGTTGAGCAAAAAACGTTTGTCGCTGGTATCAATGGAGTACAACTCAACGCTGCAACAAACGTATTAATCGATATAAATGGTCAACTTGGCACGGTCATTTCTTCGCGACGATTCAAGAAAGAGATTCAACCGATGGGCGCAGCCAGTGAAACGATCCTCGGGCTCAGACCGGTGACCTTTCACTACAACACCGATAACACAAGTACACCGCAATTTGGGTTGATCGCTGAAGAGGTCGCCGAGGTGAACCCAACTCTGGTTATACGCGACAAAGAGGGTAAGCCTTACACCGTTCGTTACGACGCAGTAAACGCCATGTTGCTAAACGAGTTCCTCAAAGAGCACAGGACCTTGCAGGAATTGAAACAACAAATCACAACTCTCACTGCCAGACTGAAAGAGCAGGACTCAAAAATCCAAAGGGTGAGCGATCAGTTGGAGGTTAGGAAACCTGCACTACGGATGGCCATGAGTAGGCCATGACACTGCGCGGGGCGAAATAAGGAGCGACGGTTTCCAAACCGCCGCAGGGCGACTTGGAAAGCGCCCCTCCGTGGGGGCACGCGTTGCTTCGACGGGCGAGAACAACTATTGATGTCTCCAAGCGATGAATGGAAAACAAGACGAAGAGTTCATGCGAGCCGCGCTGGATGAAGCAAAGAAGGCACTCGGCCGCACGAGTCCCAATCCCGCCGTCGGAGCGGTTTTGGTCATCGACAATCGCATCGTGGCAAAGGGACATCATCGCGAAGCGGGCCACGACCATGCCGAGATTGAATGCCTTCGCAATTTCCGTGCGCCTGTGCCTGCTCGCGCGAAGCTGTACGTGACACTCGAGCCGTGCTCCACAGAAGGACGCACTGGCCCATGCACGGACGCGATACTCAAGGCTGGAGTTAAAAACGTGGCTGTCGGTGCGATTGACGTGAATCCGCGTCACTCCGGCAAGGGGATTTTGCAATTGCGGAATGCGGGCGTCAGCGTACGACAGGGCGTTTTGGCCGATGATTGCGCGCAAATTAACGAGGCTTTTAACAAGTGGATTGTCACGGGGCGCCCTTTTGTTATCGCAAAGTGCGGAATGTCTCTTGATGGCCGATTGACGCGACCTGCCCGTGAGTCTCGCTGGATCACAGGCGATTCCGCTCGCCGTCATGCACATCAGCTCCGCGCCGACGCGGACGCAATTTTGGTTGGAGCGGAAACAGTTCGCGCGGACAATCCTCGGTTGACGGCGCGCGCTGTTCGTGGCGCGCGACAACCCTTGCGTATCGTGCTGACTCGTTCGGGAAAACTGCCGCGTCGTGCTCGTTTATTTTCCGATCGGTTTAGTTCGCAAACACTCGTTTTTCAACGCAAGTCTCTTGCTGCCGTGCTCGAAGATCTAGGTGAGCGAGGCGTCATGAGCGTGTTGATTGAGGGGGGAGGCAACGTGCTGGGCCAAGCGCTCGATGCGCAGCTGATTGATAAAGTGCAGCTCTATTTGGGTCCGATCTTAACCGGAGGCCCAACATCCGCGTTTCCGGGTCGCGGCACCGAAACGGCTGCGACCGCGCTGCGCCTTCGCCGCGTTTCGTATGAGCAGGTAGGCCAAAGCGTTTGCATCACGGGGTATACAGAGGTTTTTCGATCCGAATAAAGCAGAAAACTTTCTCGTTTGTCTCCTGTTTAATTAGTAGGAGGAAAAACAATGAAGAAACTTCTCTTAATTGGGTTGGTAGCAGGGATACTGGCTTTCGTTCCCATACAGCGTTCTGACGCTGGCGTAGCGGTTGGAATCGGGATCGGATTTCCCGGCTATTATGGGTATTACCCATATGGATACTACTATCCGTACCGCTACTACCGACCGTATCCGTATTATGGCTATTACCGGCCTTACTACTGGTACGGCGGGCATCGTTATTACCGCCATCATCGTTACCACCATTATTACCGGTATTAAGGTAACGTCGATTTAGAAATTCAGATCGAGCTGGCTCGAGAGCAATCTCGAGCCAGTTTCTTTTTTCCAGGAATAAAGCTTTGGCTGGAGACGCAAAAAAAGAAGACACAACTCTTATTTTTTCTGTTTAGGCGACTCCATCGGTTTGGTTACGGGGCCCCGAGTTGGCTGGTCGATCTGGAACTCTCTTTTTAGTTGCTGAATCAACGCCGGCAATTCCTGCTGTCGTTCGGTTTCGATTTGCTGCCGCAACGATCGTTCTACTTTTCGGCGTTCTTGGATGTAACGCGATTCAAATTGAGCGCGTTCCTGCGGGTTCAGGTGAAGGCCCGAATCGCGAAGCGCCGCCTCTGTCTCGCGTCTGATGGTCTCGCGTCGCAAATTCTCTCGTTGGCGCATGACGTTGCGCTCTTCGGGACTCATCCGCAGCCAACGCTCGGCATTACGCCGGAAATTTTGCCGAGCTTCCGGAGGCATTGCCATCCATCGCTCACGCATGCTCGGGCCTGAGGGGCGCCCGTGAGGTGCCGCAACCTGCGGCCGCCCAGTCGGCC